>CAXUDP010000027.1:0-38619 GCA_964249735.1 uncultured Acetobacteraceae bacterium
ACCTTGCCAAGGTTGGGGTCGAGGGTTCGAATCCCTTCGCCCGCTCCAGGTTCTCAATCGACATCAGGGTTGGACGCGCGGCGGGTGCGACGCGTCCGGCTCGTCCAACGTCGCGACCAGCGCGCTGCCGATGTCAGCATGGCCGTGAACCGACGGAGCGTCAGCCGGACCCGGCGCGACCGGTGGCGCGTGGCAGGAGCAGGACGGACAGCGACCGAACGCCCTGCGCGCCGTGGACCAGCACGCCCTCGATGTCGGCGGTGGCTGACGGGCCGGTTTGAAACACCGCATAATGGGCCTGGCGCCACTCGGGCCGGTGGTAGGCGTGGTGGATGCCAGGCACGATGTCGGCAGGGTCGAGCAGGACGATCAGGTGCTGCGGCAGGTAGCCCAGCGTGTTCACGCCGAGCGCCGAATCGGTCAGGCAGACCGAGCCAGTTTCCGCCACTGCGAAGGCGGCTCGCACGATTCCGTAGTCGACGTCCGCCAGTGCCGCCGGCGGAGTGTCTGGGCCGAGGACCCTGTTGCCGGTGATTTCCGGCACCTGGGAGCAGACCACCTGCGCCCCTGCGAGCTTCTCCCGCACGGGGTCGAGCCGGTCGGCACCGCCCGGTTGCAGCCACTCCCCGCCCATCTGCTCCAGCATGGCGCCGAAGCGGGAAGGGAGGTCGGCGGGCCCGTCCTGGTCGAACAACGGCACCGGCGGATCCGGCCGGTCCAGCTTTGGCGCGTGCGCCCGCACCGCCGCCAGGATGTCGTCGCGCGCGCTCATGGCCGGGCCGGCTCCTTCCCCGTGCGGTTGCGGGCGTGCCACTGGTGGAAGGTCTCGGTCGGCGGGTGCGGCATCTCTCGGCCACGCGCCCAGGTGTTGAGTCGGTTGTAGATCACGAAGTGCGGTAGATGCCGCAGCGCGCTGTCGGCCAGGGGCAGGGCCGCGCGGTACAGGCGCGGGCTGGACAGCAGCAGCCCGGCCGCCTTCATCATCGCCTTCTTGAGCAGCGGCAGCTCGTGCGTCTCCGACATCACCTTGCGCCAGCCGGCGATCTGCTCGTGGATGTTGATCTTGACCGGGCACACGTTGGTGCAGCTGCCGTTGAGCGTGGAGGAGAACGGCAGCTTGCTGTACTTGCGGGCGTTGAAAGTCGGGTCGATGATCAGCCCGATCGGCCCGGCATAGGTGGCGCCGTAGCTCAGGCCGCCGCTGCGCCGGAACACCGGGCAGGTGTTCATGCAGGCACCGCAGCGGATGCACTTCAGCGACGACCAGAACTGCTCCATCCCCAACCGTTCCGACCGGCCGTTGTCGACCAGCACGACGTGCATCTCGCCGCCGCGTCGCGGGCCGCGGAAGTGCGAGGTATACTGCGTCATCGGCGAGCCGAGCGCGCTGCGCGACAGCAGGCGCACCAGCACGGCCAGGTGGTCGAGGCGGGGAATCACCTTCTCGATCCCGCAGGACACGATGTGCAGGGGCGGCGTGTTGGCAGACAGGTCGGCGTTGCCCTCGTTGGTGCACACCACCACGGTGCCCGTTTCCGCCACCGCGAAGTTGCAGCCGGTCATGCCGGCCTCCGCCGACAGGATCAGCGGCCGTGTGGCGTCGCGCTGCTGCCCGGCCAGGTATTTCGGGTCGTCGTTGTCGCCGTCCGAGCCGAGCGTGTCGGCGAACACGCGCGCCACATCGGTGCGCAGCTTGTGCACGGCGGGTACGACGACGTGGCTGGGCGCCTCGCCGTCGAGTTGTTGGATGCGCTCGCCGAGGTCGGTCTCGATGATCTCGATGCCGTGGTCGGCCATGAACTCGCGGAAGTTGCACTCCTCCGTCAGCATCGACTTGCTCTTGATCAGCCGCCTGGCGCCGTGCCCGTTCAGGATGCCGAGCACCGTCCGGTTGTGCTCCCCGGCGTCGCGCGCCCAGTGCACGTGGATCCCGTTGGCGTGTGCGTTGGCCTCGAACTGCTTGAGGTAGTGGTCCAGGTGGACGAGGGCGTGCTCCTTGATTGCCGAGGCCAGGTCGCGCAGCGCCTCCCATTCCGGGATGCCGTGCATCTCGCGGTCGCGCTTCTGGCGCAGGTCCCACAGCCGCTCGTCGTGCATCTTCTCGTGCTCGGTGGCGGCGATGAAGCGGTTGGCGGCTTCCGACTGGTCCACTGGCCGATCGCCGCGGATCACCGCGCCGCGCGGTTGCGGCTCCGGCGTCCTGGGCGGCGGCGGCTCGCCGGTCCTGGAGCGCATCGGCCTGGACGTGCCCTCGGCGTGGTCCAGGCGGGTGCCGTTGCGGGTGGCGCCCTCGGTAGGTCCGTGATCCGCCAGTTCCGGGTGAAGCATGGGTGCGGCCTCGTTCATTCCCGGGCTCCGTTCAGGATCTGCGCGATGTGGATGTAGCGCTGCGTCAGGCCGAGCCGCTCGGCGCAGCCCTGCTGGTGCAGCATGCAGGAGCTGTCGGACGAGGTGACGTAGTCCGCGCCGGCCTGGTGCTGGTCGCGCACCTTGTCGTGCCCCATCTTCGCCGACACCCCTTCCTCGAACACCGAGAAGGTGCCGCCGAAGCCGCAACACTCGTCCGGCCGCGCCAGCTCCACGAACTCGATCCCCCTGACCTTGCCCAGCAGGTCGATCGGCTTGGAGAACTGCTTGCGCCGCTGCTCCGAGTAGCTGGCGATGCCGAGTCCGCGCAGGGTCTGGCAATTGTTGTGCAGCGCGACCCTGTGCGGAAACTCAGCCCAGGGGAACGCCTCGACCTTCAGGACGTCGTGTAGGAACTCGACCAGCTCGAAGGTCCTGGCCCGCACCGCCTTCACCGCGTCGGTCTGCTCGATCGCGTCGAACGCGTAGCGGACCTGGTGCACGCAGCTTCCCGACGGCCCGACGATGTAGTCGTAGGGGGAGAAGTTCTCCACGAACAACCGCTCGGTCGCCGCGGACTCCTCGTGGCAGCCGGTGTTGGTCATCGGCTGGCCGCAGCAGGTCTGGTCGACCGGATACTCGACCTCGCAGCCAAGCCGCTCCAGCAGCTCCAGCGTGGCGATGCCGACCTCCGGGTGGAACGCGTCGACGTAGCAGGGGATGAACAATCCGACGCGCATGGGCTTCTCCGGCTTCCGGTGGTCGGTGAACGGGTCGCGCCGTCAGTGGACCAGGTTGGTCCGCGCGACGTCGATGATCTCGGTGCCGCGGCCGTTGATCACCGCGCGCGCCAGCCACAGCCCGAAGCCGGTGGCCTGTGCGATGCCGATCTTCGGCGGCATCGCCAGTTCCAGCCTTGCCGACACCACGTCGAGCAGCGCCGGACCGTCATGCGCCAGGATCTCTGCCATCGCCGCCGGCAGCTCGCCTGGATCCTCGACCCGCCTGGCGAAGATGCCGGCGCCGCGCGCCATCGCCGCGAAGTCGGGGTTGGTCAGCTTCACCCCGGTGTCGAGGTAGCCGGCCGCCATCATCTCCATCTCCACGAAGCCGAGCGTGCCGTTGTTCAGCACCACCACCTTCACCGGCAGCTTCTGCTGCACCAGCGTCAGCAGGTCGCCCATCAGCATGGTGAAGCCGCCGTCGCCGGAGAACGAGATCACCTGCCGGTTCGGATACGTCGCCTGCGCGCCGATCGCCTGCGGCAGGGCGTTGGCCATCGAGCCGTGGTTGAGCGAGCCGACCAGCCGCCTCCTGCCGGTCATGTGCATGTAGCGGGCAACCCAGATCGAGGGGGTGCCGACGTCGTAGGTGATCACCGCATCGTCGCTGGCGGCCTCGCTCAGCGTGCGCGCCACAAACTGTGGGTGCATGGTGCCGCCGGGCCTGCCGACCGCCAGCTCGTCGAGGCCCTCGCGCGCCTTCCGGTAGTCGGCCAGGCTGTGGTCCAGATGCCTGCGGTCGGTCCTGTCGGCCAGCCGCGGCAGCAGCGCCTCGATGGTGGCGCCGACGTCGCCGACCAGGCCGAGCTCGATCCGGCAGCGGCGGCCCAGGTTCCCGGCACGCAGGTCCACCTGCGCGATCCGGGCGTTGGTGGGATAGAACTGCCGGTACGGAAAGTCGGTGCCCAGCATCAGCAGGGTGTCGCACGCCATCATGGCGTGATAGCCGGAGCTGAAGCCGATCAGCCCGGTCATGCCGACGTCGTAGGGGTTGTCCCACTCGACCCCCTCCTTGCCGCCAAGCGCATGCACGATCGGCGACTTCAGCGCCTCCGCCAGCCGCATCAGGGGCGCGTGCGCACCGAAGCAGCCGCGCCCGCACAGCAGGGTGATGCGGGCGGAGCCGTCGAGCAGGGCCGCCAGCGCGTCCAGCTCGGCGTCGTGCGGCCGGACCAGCGGCGGGACAGGCAGGAGCGAGGCCGACAGTGCGGGCAGCTTCGGCAGCGGCATGTTGGCGACGTCGCCGGGCAGCACGATCACCGACACGCCGCTCATCGCCACCGCGGTGCGGATCGCGGTCTCGAACACGCCGGGGAGCTGCTCCGGGCTGGTGACCATCTCGCAGAAGTGGCTGCATTCCCTGAACAGGGTCTGCGGATGGGTTTCCTGGAAGTAGTTGCGGCCGATCTCGGCGCTCGGGATCTGCGCCGCGATCGCCAGCACCGGCACGCGCGAGCGCTGGCAGTCGTAGAGGCCGTTGATGAGGTGCAGGTTGCCCGGGCCGCAGCTCCCGGCGCACACCGCGAGCGTGCCGGTCAGGTGCGCCTCCGCGCCGGCGGCGAAGGCCGCGACCTCCTCGTGCCGGGTGTGGATCCACGCGATGCCGTCGTCCCGGCGCAGGGACTCCGTCACGGCGTTGAGGCTGTCTCCGGCGATGCCGTAGACGCGCTTCACCCCGGCCAGCTTCAAGGCCTGGATGAGGAGATCGGCAACGTTGGCTTTTCCCATCGCTGAGGGGTCCTTCTGGATTTCGTATGTTGCCCGTCCCGCCGCGGTCAGGCTCCTGCCGGGCCGCTGCCGACCATCTTGCGGGCATCGACCACCGCGTCGAACTGCTGCTCGCTCACGCCCGACTGCAATGCGGCCTGCCTGAGCGTCAGGTCCTCGTCCATCGCCTTGTGCGCGATCCGGGACGCCTTGTCGTAGCCGATCACCGGGCTGAGCGCGGTCACGAGCATGACGGACTGCTCCACGTACTGGCCGATGCGCTTCTCGTTCAGCGTGGTTCCCTCGACCGAGTAGGAACGGAACTTCGCGCTGCCGTCGGCAAGGATGCGGGCGGAGTGCAGGACGTTGTTGATGATGATCGGGCGCATCGCGTTGAGCTCGAAGTTGCCCTGGGAGCCGGCGAAGGCGACCGCGTTGTCGTCGCCGATCACCTGGATGGCGATCATCACCATGGCCTCGCACTGGGTCGGGTTGACCTTGCCGGGCATGATGGAGGAGCCGGGCTCGTTCTCCGGCAGCAGCAGCTCGCCGAACCCGCAGCGCGGGCCGGAGGCGAGCCAGCGCATGTCGTTGGCGATCTTCATCAGCGCGACCGCGACGCCGCGCAGCGACGCGCTGGCGCGGACCATGGCGTCGAGCGACCCTTGAGCTGCGAACTTGTTCGGCGCCGTCACATAGGGCTTGCCGGTCAGCCTGGCCACTTCCGCCGCGACCTTGACGCTGAAGCCGGGCGGCGCGTTCAAGCCCGTGCCGACCGCGGTGCCGCCGATCGCCAGCTCCATCAGGCGTTGTCGCGCATGGACGAGGTCCGCCATCGCGTCACGGAGCTGGTGCGCGTAGCCGGACCATTCCTGCCCGACCGTGAGCGGCACCGCGTCCTCGAGATGGGTGCGTCCGATCTTGACGACGTCCGTCCAGTCGGCGGCCTTCACCTCGATCGCCTTGGCCAGGGCGTCCAGCTGCGGCAGCAGGTGGTCGTCCAGCGCCGTCACCGCCGCTATGTGCATCGCCGTTGGAAAGGTGTCGTTGCTCGATTGGCCCATGTTGACGTCGTCGTTCGGATGCACCGGCGCCTTGCTGCCCAGCGTGCCGCCGAGCAGCTGGATCGCCCGGTTCGAGATCACCTCGTTGAGGTTCATGTTGGACTGCGTGCCCGAGCCGGTCTGCCAGACGAACAACGGAAAGTGGATGTCGAGCTCACCGGCGATGACCTCGTCGGCAACCTTGACGATCGCGTCGGCCTTCCACTCCTCCAGCCGTCCGTCGGCCCGGTTGACCAAGGCGGCCGCCTTCTTGACCATCCCGTAGGCGTGATACACCTCCTTGGGCATGCGGTCGTTGCCGATGGAGAAGTGCTGCAGGCTGCGCTGGGTCTGCGCGCCCCAGTAGCGGTCGGCCGGCACCTTCACGCTTCCCATGCTGTCGGTCTCGGCGCGCTCCCCCTTCGCCGCGATGCCGACCGGCAGGTCCTTCAGGACGTGCGACTTTCCGATGCCGAACACGCTCATGCCTCCTGCCGGTATTCGGGCTTGTACGTCAGCGCCTCGATCCAGGCGCGTACATCCTTGGGACGTTCGACCGTCGCCTCGCCACGGTCGAAGATGCACTCGGCGACGCGGGTCGCGGTGGTGATCTCGGTGTCCAGGATGTGCGACTGCTTGGGGAACAGCATGCCGCGGTCGCGGTCGTCGCGGCTCACCTGGTCGGCACTGGCCCTGGCGGCCTCGATGAACATCCGGTCGGTGATGCGCTTCGGCCGGGTCGCATAGACGGCGAGGCCGACCGCCGGGAAGATGTAGAAGTTGTTCGCTTGGCCCGGATGGAAGGTCTTGCCGCCCACCGTCACGTCCGGGAACTGCACCCCGCACGCGACCAGCGCCTTGCCGTCGGTCCAGGCGTAGGCCTGTTCGGGCGTGCACTCTGCCTTGTCGGTCGGATTCGACAACGGGAAGATGATCGGCCGCTCGACGTTGCGGGCCATGGCGCGGATCACCTCCTCGGTGAAGGCGCCACCGACGGTCGACACCCCGATCAGCGCGGTGGGCTTGAATGCCTCCACCGCCGCCTTGAGGTTTTTCGTCGGCTCCGCCTTGTTGGCGTAGGGTTTCTGCCAGGACGACAGGTCCTGCCGCGACGGTTCGATCAGCCCGTCGACGTCGAACAGCGCGATCTGCTTCCGTGCCTCCTCCCGCTCCAGGCCTTCGTCCACCATCGCCTCGACGATCATGTTGGCGATGCCGATCCCCGCCGACCCGGCACCGAGGAAGAAGATGCGCTGGTCCTTCAGCGTCGCGCCGCTGATCTGCAGCGCGGTGGTCAGCCCGGCGATGGCGACCGCGGCCGTGCCCTGGATATCGTCGTTGTAGCACAGCACCTTGTCGGAGTGGCGGGCCAGGAGGTGGAGGGCATCGGTGCCCTTCCAGTCCTCGAAGTGGATGCAGACGCCCGGGAACACCGCGTTGGCGGCAGCCACGAACTCGTCGACCAGACCGTCGAGCTCGTGCTCCGAGGAGGGCGGCGCTTCCCGCAGGCCGAGGTAGAGCGGGTCGGCCCGCATCGGCGCATTGGTGGTACCGATGTCGAACAGCACCGGCAGGCAGCTGTCCGGCGGGACCGCGGCGCAGGCGGTGTAGAGCTGCAGCTTGCCGATCGGGATCCCCATGCCGTTGGCGCCGATATCGCCGAGCCCGAGGATGCGTCCGCCGGACGACACGCAGATGAAGCGGACGTCGCGGTGCGGCCAGTTCTGCAACACCTCAGCCATGCGCCCCTTCATGTCGCGCGACACGTACATCCCGCGCGAGCGCCGGTACAGGTGGCCGAAGGTGAGGCAGGCATCCGCGATCGTGGGATCGTAGACGATCGGCACGAAACGCGCCGGATCCGACATCAGCGTCTTGTAGAACAGGGTCTCGTTGCGGTCGCACAACCCCATCAGGTAGACGTAGCGCTCGAGGTCGCTGGGCTTCTGCTCGAGATGTCCCATGACACGCTCGAGCTGGCGCTCGATCGTCTCGACGGACGGTGGCAGCAGTCCGTCCAGACGGTGCTTGCGGCGTTCGGCCTGGGTGAAGGCGGTACCCTTGTTCAGCACCGGGTCGTCGAGCAGATCGATGCCGTGCCGGTCGGCGCTGTCGCCGGATGTCGAACTGTTGTTCACGTCAACCGTTTCCTTGCCAATTTGTTCCATGCTGCCGCGATCATCAGACACCGGCGGGAAGCCGGTCCAGGTCGTGGAAGAAATGCTGCACGTCGGCGAAGTAGTAGGGACGGAAGGCGCCATACACTGCCTCCCAGGCGGGTTGCCAGGACACCAGTGCGTCGAGCAGCGACCTGGCCACGTCGTCGTCGAGGCTCTCGCGTGCCACGACCACCGCGCCGGTCGCCTCGTCGTAGCGCCCGATAATCCTGGTCACCTCAGCGTTGTCCGGCGTGGTCTTCCAGACGTCCTCGGGCACCATGGTGGCGCGTACCGTCCCAGCGACCACGGCGTCGATCTGTCCCTGCCAAGCCGGGACTGGCTGCATCTTCAGGAAGTCGGCTGCGTTCCTGCCCTTTTTCTCCAACAGGATGTAGGGCGGAAAATAGCTCGATGAGCACGACGTGTTGATGTAGCCGTAGGTCGCTCCCGCGAGGTCGTCCAGGCTGTCGGCCGGGTCGTCGTTGCGGACCACGAGGACGCTCGGCAGGTTGGTCGTGCCGGTGAACTTCGAGGTCGCGAGCGCGAAGCCGCGATAGAAGCGGTCGCCCTTCGCGGTCAGCCGGTGGTAGTCGGCGATCGGCATGAAGCAGATGTCGGGTTCGTGCGCCGCGACGCTGCGGTCGAGCTCGGGCAGGTCGGTCGTGGAGACGGGCTTGATCCCGAGGCGGGGAAGAAGATCGACCCAGGGCTTCTGGTCGGCAAGGAGGCCCAGGTTGGTATCCAGCAGGAACTGGAGCTGGTCGTCCCGCTCACGGATGCTGTCCGAGATCCTCTGCGGCTGGTCCACGTGCGTTCTCCTTCTCGATCGGTCACAGGCGGTGCTGGAAAATCCTGGACCATGTTTTCCGTCGACAGGCGGCAACGTTTTCTCGTTCCGGCGCCGTCGGCACCGATCCGGCAAGCGTTCGTCGATCCGCTCCCGTCTCGACAGCTAGGCAGCTTGACCCCTCGGCATCAAGAAGATACCGGAGAGTGACTTGGTTACTCAGAGGAGACCGCTTGCCTCAGAAAACCCTGCTGGGGCCGCAATCGAGCAGCTGCCCGACGCGGGCGCTTCTTGACCAGCTCGCGGACAAGTGGGCGGTGCTGGTGCTCCTGGCGTTGGCGCCAGGGCCGATCAGGTTCAACACGCTCAAGCGCGAGGTCGAGGGGATCACCCAGAAGATGCTTGGCCAGACCTTGCGTCGGCTCGAATGGAACGGGATCGTCGTCCGCCGAGCCTATGTGACGATGCCGATGACGGTCGAGTATGAGCTGGCCGAGCTCGGCCGCACCCTGATGCCGGTGATCGAGGGCCTCCGCTCCTGGTCCATGGCAAACATGCCGCGCATCGCCAAGGCGAGGTCGCAGTTCGAGGCACGGCAGCCCGCGCAGCCGGTCGCGGGAGCCAGTCCGGCAGCGCCCTTTCCTTGAGCCCGAAGTCTTGCGATCAGCCGCCTGATCGTTTCGATCGATGGATGGGTCAGGCGAGGGGTGCCGGAATCACGGGAACAACCCGCGGAGGCGCTTGCCGGCGCGCACCTTTTCCACCCCGATCGCCATCGCCGCGGTGCGGTTCGACACCTTGCGCTTCAGGGCACGGGTCCTGACCTCGTCGAACGCGCCGTCCAGCAGGTGTTCAAGCCGAACGTTCACCTCGGCCTCGGTCCAGAATAATCGTTGCAGGTCCTGCACCCATTCGAAGTAGCTCACGATCACGCCGCCGGCGTTGCACAGGATGTCGGGGATGACGAAGATGTCGCCGCGCTCGTCCAGCACCGCGTCGGCATCGGGCGTGGTCGGGCCGTTGGCGCCTTCCGCCAGGATGCGGCAGCGGAGCCGGGACGCGTTGGCGGCGGTGATCACCCGTTCCAGCGCCGCCGGCACCAGCACGTCGCAGGGCTGCTCCAGCAGGGCGTCACCGTCGATCGTCATCTGGTTGGTGAAGCCGGTCAGCACCCCGTGCCTGGCGACGTGCCGCTCGATCGCGTCGAGCGGCAGGCCGGCCGGGTCGTACAGGGCGATGGTGTGGTCGCTGAGCCCAGTGATGCGCATGCCGTGCCGCCGTGCCAGGGTGTAGGCGGACATGCTGCCGACGTTGCCGAAGCCCTGCACGACCGCGGTGGCACCCTGCGGCGCCAGACCGATGACGTCGCAGGCGCGCCGCACCAGGTGCGCGACGCCGCGGCCGGTCGCCTCCCGACGGCCCTCCGTGCCGCCCAGGCTGACCGGCTTGCCGGTGACGATCTCGCTGACTGCGTGGCCCTGGTGCATGGAATAGGTGTCCATGAACCAGGCCATCACCTGCTCGTTGGTGCCCATGTCGGGCGCCATCACGTCGGTCTGCGGGCTGACGAAGGGAATCATCTCCTGCATGTAGCGGCGCGACACCGCTTCCAGCTCGCGGCCGGACAGGCTGGGCGGGTCGCAGGCGACTCCACCTTTGGCGCCGCCATAGGGCAGTCCGACAAGGGCGCACTTCCAGCTCATCCAGATCGCCAGGCCGGCGACCTCGCCGATGTCCAGGCGGGAGGAGAACCGCGTGCCGCCCTTGGTCGGGCCGAAGATCAGGTGGTGCTGCACCCGGTAGCCCTGGAACACGACCGTCCTGCCGTCGTCCATGTGGATCGGCATGGACACCGCGACCGCGCGCTTGGGGTAGAGCAGCCGGTCGCGCTCGTCGTCCGGGATCTCGAGGTGGTCGGCGATCAGGCCGAATTGGGTCCGAGCCATCTCGAAGACGGGACCGGTGTAGATGGTCATGTATACTCCCCTACAGGAACGCGCTGCCGCGCCGCCTGGCAGACTATGAGCCCCGCTGCGGGCGCAGGACAGGATTGGCGGACCGGGTAGGACCGCCGCGGAGCCTGGAAGCGCGCAGAATCGCAGGAACGCGGAGGCCTGATCGGGGATGCGGCGACGGCAGGGCATCATCCCGGCGTTAGGGCGATCTTAAGCAGCAGGGCGGTAGTCCAGGAGGGCAGCGGAGCCGGCCCATGCCTGTTGATCTCCATCCGTCCGGCCGTCGTCCGGAGACCACGATGCCGGTTCCGGCGCTGCCAGCCGGACCTGTTGCAGCGGCGATACCGGTGTCCGACGACCTCGACCGCGCCGGTGCGGCGATCGCGGCCGGGCAGCTGCAGGCGGCGACCGAACTGGTGTGGTCGGCGCTGGCGCGCGATCCTGACCATCCCCGCGCGCTCGGCATGCTGGGCCAGACCCTCGTCTTCGGCGGGCGGCACGAGGCGGCGCTGGAGCCGTTGCAGCGCGCTGTGGCGGGCGACGGGCGGCTCGAGTTCAGGATCTGGCTGTGCCTGTGCCTGGAGCGGCTGGGACGGCGGGCGGAGGCGCTCGGCCTGCTCGGCCGGATCGTCGACACCGTGCCGCAGACGGCGAATGCCCACTTCGCGGTCGGGCTGGTGCTGGAGCGGGTCGGCTGCGCGGAGCACGCGGTCGGACTGTTCGCCCGCTGCGTCGCGCTCGATCCGGACCGGGCGGATGCGCGGCACCGCCTCGGGCGCGCGCTGCAGGCGACCGGCCGGTTCGAGCTGGCGGTCGAGGCATACACGGAGGCGATCCGGCGCTGCGATACCGAGGCCGCCTTCTTTGCCGACCTGAGCTCGGCGCTGTCGGGCCTCGGCAGGTTCGAGCAGGCCTGCGCGGCGGGAAGGATCGCGGTCGGACTGGATGGCGGCTGCGTGGAGGCCTGCAACAATGTCGGGCACGCGCTGCTCAACCTGAACCGCAGCGCGGAGGCGGTCGGGTGGTACGAGCGGGCGATCGCGATCCGGAAGGATTATCCGACCGCGCGCTTCGGTCACGCGGTGTCGCTGCTGAAATCTGGCGACTTCCGGCACGGATGGCGCGAATACGAATGGCGCTGGCGCGACTGCCAGAGGCCGCGGCAGGACCTGGACGTCCCGGCTTGGCAGGGCGAGGCGGTGGCGGGGCGTATGGTCCTGCTGCATGCCGAGCAGGGGCTGGGCGACACGCTGCAGTTCGTGCGCTTCGCCGACGCGGTGGCGGCGCGCGGGGCCCGTGTGGTGCTGGAGGTGCCGCGGCCGCTGGTGCGGCTGCTGCGTGGGGTCGCAGGGGTGTCGAGCGTGGTGGCGTGTGGCGATCCCCGGCCCGTGGTCGACCTGCACTGTCCGCTGGCGAGCCTGCCGATGCTGCTCGACCTGCAGATCGACGCGATCCCGGGTGCGCCCTACCTGCCCAGGCCGGCAGGTGGACCGGAGCGCGGGTCCGGCGCGGGGCTGGTGGTCGGGCTGGTCTGGGCCGGCGATCCGCGACGCGAACAGCTGCGCTGCAACCTGGTCGACCGCCGCCGTTCCGCCAGCCTGGCGCTGTTCTCCCCGTTGTTCGACGTCGAGGGGGTGCGTTACCTCGGCTTCCAGCTCGGCGAGGCGCGGGGACAGGTCGCAGAGTGGGAGGGGGTCGTGGCCGATGTGATGGAGGGCGTGACGGATCTCGCCGACACGGCGTCGCGGCTGTCGGAGGTCGACCTGCTGATCAGTGTCGACACCTCGATGGCACACCTGGCCGGTGGGATGGGACTGCCGGTGTGGATGCTGTCGCGGCACGACGGCTGCTGGCGTTGGCTGGAAGGGCGGGACGACACGCCTTGGTACCCGTCCATGCGCATCTTCCGGCAACCTTCACCAGGGGATTGGCCAGGCGTGGTGGAACGGGTGCGGACGGCGCTGATCGAGCGGGTGGCGGCTCAGAACGGAAGGGTGGTGTCGGGAGCCCAGTAGAGCAGGCGCCGCAGCAGGCGGTCGACGGCGGTCCAGAGGCCGATCGTCATCGCTGCCAGCACGAACAGGGCGGCGAACATCACGTCGGTCTGGATGCGCGCGTTGGCGTTCAGCATGACGTAGCCGAGGCCGGCGGAGGCACCCACCCATTCGCCGATCACCGCCCCGATCGGCGCGATGGCAGTGGCGACGCGCAGGCCGGAGCCGAAGGCGGGCAGGGCGGCGGGCAGCCGGACGTGCCACAGCAGGGACCAGGGGCGTGCCCCCATGGTGCGGGCGAGGTCGAGCCAGCCCGGGTCGGTGCGACGCAGCCCGTCGGCGAACGAGGCGGTGACGGGGAAGAAGATCACCAGCACCGCCATCACCACCTTGGAGCTCATGCCGAAGCCGAACCACAGCACCAGCAGCGGCGCCAGCGCGAAGACCGGCACCGCCTGGCTGAGCAGCAGGATCGGCATCAGCCAGCGTTGCACCCGAGGCGAGAACACCATCAGCAGCGCGCAGGCGGCGCCAAGCGCGGTGCCGATCAGCAGGCCGAGTACGGTCTCGGCCAGGGTGGTCAGGGTGCTGAAGGCCAGCAGGATGCGCTGCTGCCACAGGGCGGCAGCGACCGATCCGGGACCGGGCAGCAGGTAGGCCGGGATCCCGGCGGTGCGGCTTGCGATCCACCAGACCAGCAGCAGGGTGAGGAAGGTGACCAGGGGGCGGACGATCCGGGCGGCGCGGGTCATGGCGCATGACCTGCGGTCAGCAGGCGCATCAGCTCGCCCTGGGTGCGGAGCAGGGCGGGGTCGTCGGGCGGGCGGGGGATGGGGCCGGGCACGCGGATCGGCGGGCCGAGCCGGGCCGGATTGCCGGACAGCACCACCAGACGGTGGCCGAGGCGGCAGGCTTCCAGCGGGTCGTGGGTGATCAGCAGCACGGTGCGGCCCACCAGCAGCTCGGCCGCAAGGTCCTGCACCCGGGCGCGGGTGACGGTGTCGAGGGCGGCGAACGGCTCGTCCATCAGCACGAAGGGGCGGTCCTCGTAGAGGGTGCGGGCGATGGCGACGCGCTGTCGCATGCCGCCGGACAGCGTGGCAGGCAGGGCGTCGGCGCGGTCGCGCAGGCCGACGTGGTCCAGAAGGCGCAGCGCACGGGGACGGTCCGGACGCTCGCCGCGCAGGCGGGCGCCCAGGACGACATTCTCCATCACGCTGGCCCAGGGGTAGAGCAGGTCCTGCTGCGCCATGTAGGCGATGCGGCCGGCGAGCGGATGGCCGTCGGTGGCGGACACCGTGCCAGCCTGTGACCGTGCGAGAAGGGCCGCTATGCGCAGCAGGCCGGTCTTGCCGACCCCGCTCGGTCCCAGCAGCACCAGGAACTCGCCGCCCTCGACCAGGAGGTCGAGCCCGGCGAAGATCGTGCGGCTGCCGTGGCGCAGCGTCAGCCCGTCGAGACGGAGGCCGGGTGGCGCCGTGGCGGGCAGGAAGGCGTCCGGGCTCATACCGACAAGGTAGCCGAGCATGGGCGACGCGGCACCTCTCGACGGCTGGCGCTTGGATGGTGATGCTGGGCGTCCGGCAGGAAGGGCAGAGACATGGAGCGCAGTGTTTCGGACCTGCTGCCGGGGCTGGAAGACGGGTTGTTCGGGCGGTTGCGCCTGGGTGCTGCGGCGGAATGGGAGGCCTATGTCGCGCATCCGTTCGTGCGCGGGCTCCGCGACGGGACCCTGGCCCCGGCGCGCTTCCGGCACTTCCTGGTGCAGGACTACCTGTACCTGTTGCAATACGCCCGCGCCGCGGCGCTTGCGATCACCAAGAGCGACACCCTGGCGGAGATGCGGGCGGCGGCGCAGACCGTGTCCGGTCTGTTGCTGGGAGAACTGTCGCTGCACGTCGAGTACTGCCGCGGCTGGGGGCTGGACGAGGACGCGCTGGGGGCGCAGCCGGCGTCGATCGAGACCCTGGCCTATGCCGGCTTCGTGCTGGACCGGGCGCAGAGCGGCGACCTGCTCGACCTGGTGTCGGTGCTGTCGGCGTGCCTGGTGGGTTATGCGGAAATCGGCGCGCGGCTGGCGGTCGACCCGGCGACGCGACGGGATGGCAACCCGTACCTGTCGTGGATCGAGACCTATTCCGGGCCGGCCTACATGACGCTGGCACGGGACGGGATCGCGCGGCTGAACGCGCTGGGCGAGACGCGCGGCGGGGAGGCGCGTCATCCGATGCTGCTGCGCGACTTCCGCACTGCAGTCCGGCTGGAAACGGCGTTCTGGAGTGGCGCCATGGCCGTGGAAGCGGATCCGGTTTGAACGGGAGGATGGGTCGTGCAAGCGTTCTGTTCCCCCCCCCGGCCGCGGAGAACCGCATGACCCAGGCGCCTGCACGGCACGCCTTCCGCGAGCATCCGGCCTTGGCCGACCTGATGCTGAACTTCGACCCGTCGGCGCCGCAGCCGCGCTACCGGGCGCTGATCGGCGGCGAGGCGGTGTCGCCCGAGGCGGCGCTGCCGCAGCCGGTGCCGTGGCCGATGGGAGCTGCGCCGGAGGGGGCGCCGCTGGCGAAGGCGCCAGCCGACACCGACGACCTGTCGCGGTTCGCAGGATACGACGCGGTGGTGGTGACCTGGACCGCGGCAGAGGCGGCGGCTCTGGCGGCGCTGTTCACGCCGGGGCATCCGGTGGCGTCGTGGTACGAGTACCGGCACGACGTGGCCAGCTACGTGCCGCTGGTGACCGGCAGCCGGGCGCCGTTCAACGGCACCGAGGCCGACCAAGCGCGCTACTACCACAGCCTGGGGCTATACTTCCCGTGCACGATCGGCTCCAAACGGGTGCTGCTGTTCAAGTCGGGGCTGCACCTGGCCTATGATGGGCCGGCGGTGCCGGTGCGCCGGCTGATGACGGAGATCGCGCAGACGGTGGGGCCTGCCACCTTCATCACCACCGGGACTGGCGGCGGCATCGGCGCCGGGGTGAAGCTCGGCGACGTGGTGGCGGGCGGCACGGTGCGGTTCGACTGCCACGCCCAGTTCAAGGCGGAGCCCTGGGCGACGGCCGCCTATGTGGCGACGCCGCTGTCCGCGGCGGCGCTGGCGCTGCTCACGCCGGCGCTGACGGGGGTGAACGCGGCGCGGATCCCGGAAGCGCGCGCAATACCGGAGGTGTTCGCGACCGAGGCCGACGCGATCGTCACTACCGACGTGTTCGCGTTCGACGACTCCACGGACCATTACGGGCTGCAGGGGCTGGGGCAGGCCTGCGAGCTGGGCGACGCGATGGTGGCGCAGGCGCTGTCCGCGTTCCCGCACATCACCTTCCACGCCATACGCAACGCGTCGGACCCGCAGATCGCCAACCCGACCGGGGACATCGCGACCGCGGCGAAGCAGGCGGCGTCGATCTATGCCCGCTACGGCGGCCTCACCACCGCGGCCAGCGCCATCGCCAGCTGGGCGGCGATCCGGTCCCTCGATCTTTGAGATGCGAACCGCTCGCCACGCGCCGGACCGATGGCTGCGGCCGGCATCCGGCGGCGTGAGCGGACATTCATCGAGCTGCCGGAGGGAGCCGCTGGCCGTCAGCGGACCGCGACAAGAGCGGGCGCGAGCAGGTCGTCGATGTCCTTGACCTGCTCCAGCAGGAAATCGATCACCACCCGGGTCCGCGAACTCAGGTGGCGCCGGGACGGATAGACCAGGAACCCGGGAACGTGCGGCGTCCGGTAGTCGGCCAGGAGATGCCGTAGCCGCCCAGTGCGGATGTCGTCGTACACGCGAAGCTCGGGCAGCAGGGCGATCCCCTGACCGCCGAGGACGGCGGCATGCAGCACCTCCATGTTGTTGGTGCGGAGCCGGCCGTTGACGGGCTGCGAGACCGGGCCGCACGGCCCGATGAACTGCCATTCGCCGTCCATGTCCGCATGGGTCAGGCAGTTATGTTGGTGCAGTTCGTCCGGCGCGTGCGGCTCGCCGTGACGGTCAAGATAGCCGGGCGTCCCGACGACAAGCCGGTGGCCCTGGAACCAGGCCCGCATCACCAGAGAGGACTCGTCGACCGGGCCGAACCTGATGGCGAGGTCGAGCCGGGAATCGACCACGTTCATCGGCTGGTCGCTGACCACCAGCTCCAGCGAGAGCGCGTCGAAGCGCTGCATGAGCACGGGCAGGCGCGGCACCAGGAACACGCTGATCGCCACCGTGCAGCCGAGCCGCACCACGCCCTTCGGCTGGCCATGCTGGGCGCCCAGCTGGTCGACCATTGCTTGTTCGAGATCGAGCATCTGCCGGGCGACTCCCACCAGCGCCTGCCCGTCGTCAGTGAGGCTGAGGCTGCGGGTGGTCCGGTGCAGCAGGCGGACGCCGAAATGCTCCTCGAGCTGCGCGATCCGTCGGGTCACCGCGGAATGGCTTTCCCGGGTCTCGCGCGCGACCGCGGCGAACGACCCGGTATCCACGGTGCGCAGGAAGGCCGTCAGGCTGCGCAGCAGGTCCATCGTCAAGCTCCGGCAGGCGTCGCGGGTTGTGACGCCACTTCACCGATTTCCGCAAGAGTGTCGGGATGATTTACCCGGTAATGCTGGGGATCCCGATGGCCCATCTGTCACGCCAGCCACCCCGCCATTCGCCGTGCGCAGCCAGAGGGTATCGTCATGGACCAGCATGTGTCCGATCTGCGGGATCTCCCGCCCGGCCTCAGCTCCGCGGGCTTCGTCGGTCCGGCGCCACGTCTGCGGATCCGGCCGCGTCAGGCGCTGCTCGCCGCAGCAGCACTTGGCTGCCTGGCACTCGGCGGCTGGTATGGCCACGACTACTGGGCTCGCGGCCGCTTCATGGTCTCCACCGACGATGCCTACCTGCAGGCGGACAACGTCATCGTCAGCCCGCAGGTCTCGGGCTACATCGCCACCGTCCTGGTCGACGACAACCAGCAGGTGAAGGCTGGCCAGGTGCTGGCCCGGGTCGATGACCGGACCTATCTGGCAGCGCTCGGATCCGCCCGCGCCGGCGTGGCGGCCGAGCAGGCGGAGATCGACACGCTGGGCGAGCAGGTCGGCGAGCAGCGCGCCACGATCGGCGGCCTGCAGGCCTCGGTTGAGTCCGACCAGGCCTCGATGGTATTCGCGCAGCAGCAGTTCGCACGCTACTCCGACCTCGCCCGGACCGGCGCCGGCACGATCCAGGCCGAGCAGCAGGCCACCCTCGACATCCGGCAGAGACAGGCCGGCCTCGCGCACGACATCGCCGCGGTCAGCGCGGCGATCCGGCAGGTCTCGGTGCTGCAGGCCGAGCTCGGGCAGGCCCGTGCGACGCTGGATGTGCGGCGGGCGGCGTTGCAGCAGGCAGAGCTGAACGAGGGCTTCACCACCATCACCGCCTCGGTCGACGGCACCGTCGCCGCGCGAATGGTCCGGGTCGGACAATACGTCCAGGCCGGGACGCAGCTGATGGCGGTGGTGCCGCTGGCGCGCGTCTACGTGATCGCCAACTACAAGGAGACACAGCTCACTGACGTGAAGCCGGGCCAGAGGGTGTTGATCGGCGTCGACATGTTTCCCGATGCCGTGGTGCACGGCGTGGTGGACAGCCTGGCGCCCGCCACCGGCCAGGAGTTCGCGCTGCTGCCGCCGGACAACGCCACCGGCAACTTCACCAAGATCGTGCAGCGCGCGCCGGTGAAGATCCTGATCGACCGCGGCGATCTGTTCATCGGCCGGCTGCGTCCCGGCATGTCCGTCGAGCCATCCATAGACGTCAGGACGGGCGGCGGCGTTGCCGGCACCAGGATCGGAGGCTGAGGCGTCATGGCGACGAACCCGATCGCAGCCGAACCGCCGGTCCCGTTCAGGACCTGGATCGCCGTGATCGGCTCCATCCTCGGTGCGTTCATGGCGGTGCTCAACATCCAGGTCACCGCATCCTCGCTGCCCGACATCGAGGGCGGCATCGGTACCGGCGGCGTCAACGGCACCTGGATCAGCACCGCCTACCTGATCGGCGAGATCATCGTCGTGCCGATGACCGACTTCCTGAGCCGGGTGTTCTCGCTGCGCCGCTACATGATCGCCAACACCGCGGTGTTCCTGTTGCTGTCGGTCGCCTGCGGCCAGGCGCACAGCCTGTCGGAGATGATCGTGCTGCGGGCGCTGCAGGGCTTCGCCGGCGGCGTGCTGATCCCGCTCGCCTTCACCATCATCGTCTCGATGCTGCCGCCGTCGAAGCGGGCCCTGGGCCTGGCTGGCTACGCGGTGACGGCGACCTTCGCGCCGGCGATCGGCCCGACGGTCGGCGGCTGGCTGACCGACACCTACGGCTGGCAGACCATCTTCTACATGAACCTGGTCCCGGGCGCGCTGATGCTGGGCGCGCTGATCTACGCGCTGCCGCACTCGAAGCCGCAGCTCGGCCTGCTGCGGCGCGGCGACTGGGTCGGCATCGGGCTGATGGCGGTGGGCCTCGCCTGCTTCCAGACCGTGCTGGACGACGGCAACACCTTCGACTGGTTCGGCTCGCCGTTCATCGTGCGGCTGAGCGCGGTGGCGGCGATCGCGCTGGTGGCCTTCGTGATCTGGGAGTTGCGTTGCGCCGAACCGCTGGTCGAGCTGAGGCTGCTCGCCCGACGCAACTTCGGTCTAGGCACGCTCGGCAACTTCTTGCTCGGCTTCGCCCTGTATGGCTCGGCCTACCTGCTGCCGCAGTATCTCGCCGTGTCACAGGGCTTCGATGCGGAGCAGAGCGGCAAGGTGGTGGCCTGGACCGGCCTGCCGCAACTGCTGATCATCCCGTTCGTGCCGTGGCTGATGCGCCGCGTCGACCCGCGCCTGCTGGTCGGCGTCGGGCTGGGCGTGTTCGCGGTGAGCTGCCTGATGAACCTGCATCTGAGCAGCGACTATGCCGGACCGCAGCTGCTGCTGCCCGACGTCGTGCGGGCGATGGGCCAGGCCCTGGTGATGACCCCGCTCTCGGCAATCGCCATGGTCGGCATCACCAGGGCGCAGGCCGGTGCCGCATCGGGATTGTTCAACATGCTGCGCAACCTGGGCGGCGCGATCGGCACTGCCGCGGTTGAGACGTTCCTGACCAAGCGCGAGCAGTACCATTCCTTCGTCATCAACGGCCACGTGTCGCTGCTGCAGCCGGCGACGCAGGCGCGCCTCGCCTCGATGCAGCAGTACTTCCTGAGCCGGGGTGTCGTCGATCCGGCCGAAGCGACGCACCAGGCGGTTGTCGCCATCGGCAACAGCATCCGCGCGCAGGCGACGATCATGGGCTACGCCGACTGCTTCGGGCTGCTCGGGATTTGCCTGCTCTGCGGCGCCGCACTGGTGCCGCTGCTGAAGAAGGGCGGCGGATCGGCCGAGGGCGCCCACTAGCGCCTCCACCGTCAGCCGCCGCTTCCCGCTTCGGGGCCGCTCAGCTCGAGCCGGCTCCTCGCCCGGCCGGTGCCGCCTGGTGATCCGTGTCGCCGCGCACCGGGACCAGGCGTCTAATGTCCGGTCTGCAAGAACGGGATCGGGGCGCCGGCATAGATCGAGCTCGGCAGGCGGCCGTCCCAGCGCTGGGCGCGGGTGTAGTCGGCGAGCGCCGCATCCGATGCCACGGCGGCGGCCAGCAGGCGGGTGGCGGCGGCCTGGGCTTCGCCGTTCTTCTGCGTCGCATACGAGGTGGCGTCCGCCTGCAGGTGGGTGGATTCGGCCAGGCCGCGGGCCTGCTCGATCGCCTGGTTGGCTTGGCCCGACGCGGTGATGCGCGCGGTATCGGCCTCGATCTGCGCCTTGCGCTGCAGCCCCTGCGCCTGCTCGATCTGGGTCTTGACCACCGCCGCCTGGGCCTGGGCGTCGCGGAAGCTCTGCGCGTAGTCGAGGTTGGTCAGCTGCACGTCGGTGACGTCGAGGTGGTAGAGCGACTTCGCGCGCTCCTTGACGATCGCGTCGACGCGCGACACCAGCGCGCCGCGCTTCTCGGCCACGTCGCTGACGTTGACGGTGCCGGCAGCGATCTTCCATTCGTTGATCACCATCGAGCGCAGGTTCTGCTCGTAGCCCTGGTTGTGCACGAACAGGTAGCCGACCTCGTCCACCGGGACCTGATACTGCACCGTCAGCACCGCGTCGATCTCCTGGTTGTCGATGGTGTAGGTGTTGAGCTGTGGGGTCTCGAACTGCTGCGTGTCGGTGGGGAAGTAGTGCACTGCGCCGAAGAACGGCCATTTCAGGTGGAAGCCGGGATCGGCGATGCCGGCATAGGCGCCGGCGTTGGTGATCACCGCGCGCTGGTTCGGCTGCACCTCGTAGCCGGTGCTGAGGATGCAGGCGGCGACCAGCAGGCAGCCCAGGCTGATCGCGATCGCCCTGGGGCTGACGACCGACAGCGACCAGGGACGCTTGGGTGCGGGGCCGGTGTTCCAGTCCATCGCCTGGCTCCTCAGCCGGCCGCCGGCCGCACGCGGGCCTCGTCAGCCAGGCGCTGCACCAGCGGGGTCAGGCGGCGCACGATGATGGCGACGCCGGGTGGCGACGGGTGGATCCCGTCGCCCTGGTTGAGGGCGTGGTTGCCGGCGACGCCCTGAAGGAAGAACGGGTCGTAGAGCAGGCCGGGACGCCGCGACAGGCGGTCGAACACGCCGCGGAACGCCTGGCCGTAGGCGGGGCCGAGGTTGGGCGGCGCGTACATGCCGCTGAGCAGCACCGGGATGTGCCGGGCGGATAGCCGGTCCAGGATGGCGCCGAGGTTGTGCTCCATCTGGCCGGGATCGAGCCCGCGCAGCCCGTCATTGGCACCGAGCTCCAGGATTGCCGCGTCCGGATGGTCGCCCAGCGCCCAGTCGAGCCGGGCGAGGCCGCCGGCGCTGGTGTCGCCGGACACCCCGGCGTCCAGCACGGTGGCATGCGCGCCGGCCCTGTCGAGGGCTGCCTGGAGCTGCGCCACGAAGCCCTGGTCGTGCGGCAGGCCGTAGCCGGCGGTCAGGGAGTCGCCGAGCGCCATGATCCGGACCGTGCGCGGCGCGGGATCGGCGTTCACCGTCGTGGTGGCTCCGAAGGACAGCAGCAGGGTGGCGGCGATCCGGCGGATCGCCCCGCGCCGTCCCTTGGTGGCGCGTCCGACGCAGCCATATGGAGCCTTCATGGATGGACAGATGCCTTCAGGTGACCGGCCCGCGCTGGTGGAAGCGCGCAACCTTTGGCTGACGGTGCCCGCGCGCCCCGGTGCGGTCAACACGAAGCGCGGCAAGGCGGGGCCGGCGGAGGCGCTCGACATCGTGCGCGCCATGTCGCTGACAGTGTCGGCAGGCGAGTCCGTGGGGGTGGTGGGACCGTCCGGCTCCGGCAAGACCAGCCTGCTGATGCTGCTGGCCGGGCTTGAGCGGCCGAGCCGGGGGGAGGTGCTGGTGGACGGCATCGACCTGGCGACGCTGGACGAGGACGCACGCGCCCGGTTCCGCGGCCGGAATATCGGCATCGTGTTCCAGTCGTTCCACCTGATCCCGACCATGACCGCGCTGGAGAACGTGGCGGTGCCGCTTGAGCTGGCGGGACGCAGGGACGCGTTCGCGGTGGCGGAGGCGGCGCTGCGCGAGGTCGGGCTCGGGCAGAGGCTCGGGCACCTGCCGGGGCAGCTTTCGGGCGGCGAGCAGCAGCGTGTGGCGATCGCGCGGGCGTTCGCGCCGCGTCCGGCGCTGCTGCTGGCCGACGAGCCGACCGGCAACCTGGATGCCCGCACCGGCGACACCGTGCAGGCGCTGCTGTTCGCGCTGCAGCGCACGCACGGCACCGGGCTGCTGCTGATCACCCATGACGCGGCGCTGGCGGCGCGCTGCGACCGCAGGCTGGCGGTGGCTGATGGGCGGTTGTCGGTGCCGGAGGCGGCGGCGGCATGAGTGGCAGGGCGGCGACGTCCGGCACCGTCCGGCTGGCGCTGCGGCTGGCGTTGCGCGACTGGCGCGGCGGACGCGGCGCGCTCCGCGGCATGGGCATCGTGCTGCTGTGCCTGGCGCTGGGGGTGGCGGCGATCGGCGCCATCGGCGGCCTGCGCGACGCGATCCAGCAGGGGGTGGCCGAGCAAAGGCGGGCGATCCTGGGCGGCGACCTGGCGATCGAGGACAACGAGCCGCTGCCTCCGGAGCTGCCCCGCTTCCTGCAGGGCCGCGGCGCGCGGACATCCACCGTGCTGCGTATGCGCACCATGGCATACGGGCCGGACGGGCGGCGCATGCTGGTGGAGCTGTCAGCGGTGGACGGAGCCTATCCGCTGGTGGGCGCGGCGGCGCTGGAGGGCGGCGGGGGGCTGCAGGCGGCGCTGTCCGGGTCCGCGCCGCTGCCCGGCCTGGCGGCGGACCCGCTGGTGGCGGACCGGATCGGGCTGAAGCCGGGCGGGGTGGTGCGGATCGGCGACGAGCGCCTGCGCGTCCTGCCGAACCTGGACAAGGTGCCGGACTCCGCCGGACAGACCGCGCTGGCGCCGCCGGTGATGATCGCGCGGGGCGCGCTGGACGCGGCCGGGCTGGTGCGGCCGGGCACGCTGCTGACCACGTCCTTGCGGGTGGCGCTGCCGGACGGGCCGAGGCACGAGACGGCACGGGCGCGGCTCGGCCGGTCGCAGGCGCTGGCGCAGGCGGTGGCGGACGCGTTTCCTGGCGAGGCCTGGCGCGTGCGCGACATCGACGACGCGGCGCCGGCGCTGACCCGGGCGGTGGGGCAGGTGGCGCTGTTCATGACGCTGATCGCACTGGCGGCGCTGCTGCTGGGCGGCATGGGCGTGGCGGCGGGAGTGTCGAGCTGGCTGGAGTCGCGGATCGGGACGATCGCGGTGCTCCGGGCGGTGGGGGCACCGCCGCGCCTGGCGGCGCTGGTGGTCGGGCTGCAGGTGGCCGGGCTGTGCGCAGCGGGCATCGTGCTCGGGATGGCGGTGGGACTCGTGCTGCCGCCGCTGGCGGTGCGGGCGCTGGGCGGGCTGCTGCCGGTGGCGCCGCACCAGGGGCTGCAATGGGCGCCGGTGCTGCTGGCGTCCGCGTTCGGCGTCGCGGTGGCGGCGCTGTTCGCGCTGTCGCCGCTGCTCCGCGCGGTGTCGGTGCCGCCTTCGGTGCTGTTCCGCGGGCCGGCGGGACTGGCCGGGCCGGGACGGGAGCGGCGGATCGCGACCTGGGGAACGCAGGCCGGACTGGTGGCGCTGCTGGTGCTGCTGGCGGTGCTGACCGCGCCGGACCGGCGGCTGGCGTTCGGATTCTGCATCGTGGCCGGGATGGTGCTGCTGCTGTTCCGGCTGGTGGCGATCGGGCTGACCGCCGCGGCGCGGTCGCTGCCGCGGCCGGTGGCGGGACCTGGCGTGCTGCGCATGGCGGTGCGGCTCGGGCTGGCGGCGCTGGGACGGCCGGCGGCGCCGGCGGGGCAGATGCTGCTGGCGCTCGGCGCGGGTTTGACGGTGCTGGCGACGATCGCGCTGGCGCAGGGTGACCTGCGCGCGTCGCTGTTCGACCAGCTGCCGAAGCACGCGCCGTCGTTCTACTTCATCGACATACAGCCGGACGAGATGCAGCGGTTCGCGGCGGCGGTGCGGGGGGTGCCGTCCGCGGGACAGGTGCGGTCGCTGCCGAGCCTGCGCGAGCGGGTGGTGGCGGTGGACGGGGTGCCGGCGGAGCGGGTGTCGGCCACGCCCGGCACGCGCTGGGCGCTGCGCGGCGACCAGGGGCTGACGATCGCGGCCACGCCGCCCCCGGATACGCACGTGGCGGCGGGGCGCTGGTGGCCTGCAGGGTATGACGGGCCGCCCCTGCTGTCGTTCGATGCCGGTCTGGCCGCGGGCTGGGGTGTGCATGTCGGCTCGGTGATCCGGCTGAACGTGCTCGGGCGAGACATCGACTTGCGCGTGGCGAGCCTGCGCAGCATCGACTGGCGCTCGCTGCAGCTCAACTTCGCGTTCATCGCCTCGCCGGGCCTGCTGTCTGCGGCGCCGCACTCGATGGTCGCCACCGTCGCCTCCAACGGCACGCCGGCCGGCGACGCGTCGATCCTGGCGGCGGTGACCGACACGCTGCCGAACGTGACCGGGATCCGGGTGGCGGACGTGCTGGCGCAGCTCGGCAGCATCGTCGGCCGGTTGGCGTGGGCCCTGGCGGCGATCGGCGGGGTGGCGCTGCTGTCCGGCGCGCTGGTGCTGGCCTCGACGCTGGCGGCGGCACAGCGGCAACGGGTGGCCGAGGCGGCGGTGCTGCGTGTGCTGGGGGCGACGGGTCCCCAGCTCCGCGCGGCCTGGCTGGTCGAGTTCGCGGTGCTGGGGGTGGTGGCCGGTCTCTGCGCCGGGGTGATCGGCGGCGGGCTGAGCTGGCTGCTGATGCGCGAGGTGTTGCGGTCGCGCTGGGTCTTCCTGCCGTGGACGCTGTCCGGAGTGGGTGCAGGCGCCGTCCTGCTGATGCTGGCGGCGGGATATCTGGCGACCCGCCGGGCGCTGGTGGCGAGCCCGGCGATCCTGCTCCGCGGCTGACACCACTTCCCGGCACCAGCCGGGAAGTGTGCGGGACCTGGCCCTATTCGGCGGCGGCGTGCTCGCCGTGCAGCAGCGAGCTGGTCATCGGGCGCGGGATCATCGACCACAGGACGCGCGACTCGGAGGGCTCTGGCTCGGAGCGGACGAGGTCGAAGCCGGCGCGGCGCAGCGCACGGATCGACACGAGGTCGAGGTGCGGCACGGCATCTCGGATGTCCGAAAGGTCCTGCATGGTCAAGTTGGTCTGCATCGTTCTGATCCCCCTGGCGCCTCTTGGCGGCCGATTGTCCGGTCCCGTCTTGCGCGGGACTTGTTCTCGATTCTGAGCCGTTCGTCGCTCGGCGGCAACGGTCCCATTTTTCATGCCGGTCGGCAACATGGCCGGGTTTGTTGCCCTTCTAGAATGGCGTTGTAGGCCGGATCGTTGCCATCCGTCCTGCCGTGGCGGGATCATGAAATCGCGAGCACGATCGCAGCCTGACCGCCAGGGAGGAAGCGTTGGACAACGTCGAGATGGCCCAGGACAGCCTTGAGCACGCGCACGGGCATGGGCATGGCGGTCCCGATCATGCGGCCGCACCGCGCTCGACCAGGCTGGCCGCAGTGCTGGTGGCGGTGATCGCCGCGACCGCGGTGGTGGTGGAGATGGACGCCGGCGACCAGCAGACCGCCTACCTGGCGCACGACGTGGCGGCGTCCGACCTGTGGTCGCAGTATCAGGGCAAGTCGGTGCGCCGCACGGTGATGCTGGACGCGGCGGACGTGCTTGACGGGGAGGCGGCCCTGCTGCCCGAGCCGATGCCGCCGGCCAGGGCTAACGGGATCGCGCGGATGGCGGCGGCGGACCGCAGCGCCGCGGCGCAGCTTGCCGACGATCCGGGGCATGAGGGGATGCGCCAGGTCGCGGCCCGGGCCCAGGCCGAGGAGGGTGCGCGCGACCACGCGCTGCACCTGCACGAGGGGCTGGAGCGCAGCGTGCGCGGGCTGCAGATCGCGATCGTGCTGGTCGGGCTGTTCATGGTGACGCGCTTGTTCTGGCTGCTCTTCCTCGGCGGGGCGCTGGCGGCCGTCGCGTTCGCCTATGGGATGCTGGCAGGGCTCGGCCTGGCCTGAGGCGGCCGTGGTTGACCACGGGTGGCGGGCAGGCCGACCATGCTGCCCCCAAGCAGCACAAGCCGATGGCACATCCGGCCGGCAGGAAAACGTCGCGGGAAGCGGAGCGAAACGGGCATGACCGACGAGATGTTCCACGTGAAGCCGGACCTGGCCGCGTCCGCGCACGTCAACGCCGCGCGGCACGGGCTGATGACCAACCACGCGCTGCATGACCCGGACTCGTTCTGGCTGGAGCAGGCCCGCCGGCTCGACTGGTTCCGCATGCCGACGCTGGCCGGCAGCGGCGGCTTCGACGGCGAGGTGCGGCTGTCCTGGTTCTCCGACGGCATCCTGAACGCATCGGTCAACTGCCTCGACCGGCACCTTCCGAAGGACGGCGAACGCACCGCGCTGATCTGGCAGGGGGAGGCGGAGGACGACGTACGCCACGTCAGCTTCCGCGCGCTGCACGCGGAAGTGTGCCGGCTGGCCAACGTGCTGAAGGGGCTGGGGGTGCGTCGCGGCGACCGGGTGGCGACCTACCTGCCGATGGTGGTGGAGGGCGTGGTGGCGATGCTGGCCTGCGCCCGGATCGGCGCGGTGCACGTGGTGATGTTCGCCGGCTTCTCCGCCGCAGGCGTGGCGAACCGGCTGCGCGACAGCGGGGCGGTGCTGCTGGTTACGGCAGACGAGGGCAGGCGCGGCGGCAGGCGGATCGCGCTCAAGGCGCTGGCCGACACGGCGCTGGAGCTGCTGGAGGGGAAGGGCGACAACCCGGTGCGGCAGGTGCTGGTGGTGCCGGTGACGGGCAAAGCGGTGCCGATGCGGGCCGGGCGCGACCTCGACTACCGGCGCCTGGTCGGCGAGGCGGAGCCGGACTGCGCGCCGGAGGAGATGGCGGCGGAGGACCCGCTGCTGATCCTGTACACCTCCGGCAGCACCGGCGCGCCGAAGGGGCTGCTGCACACCACCGGCGGCTACCTGCT
This sequence comes from uncultured Acetobacteraceae bacterium, assembly GCA_964249735.1. Classification (GTDB taxonomy): domain Bacteria; phylum Pseudomonadota; class Alphaproteobacteria; order Acetobacterales; family Acetobacteraceae; genus Lichenicola. The sequence continues at coordinate 27,335 of CAXUDP010000027.1, forward strand.
CTGGGCCAGCCTGACCCAGGAGGTCGTGTTCGACCACCGGCCGGGCGACGTGTTCTGGTGCACTGCCGACCTCGGCTGGGTGACCGGGCATTCATACGTGGTGTACGGCCCGCTGAGCAACGGCGGCACCACGCTGCTGTTCGAGGGCACGCCATCCTGGCCGGAGCCAGGGCGCTGGTGGGGTGTGATCGACAAGCACCGGGTCAGCGGCTTCTACACCGCGCCGACCGCGATCCGCTCGCTGATGTGTGAGGACCCGTCGGTGCTCGACGGGAGCACGCGCGACAGCCTGCGCGTGCTGGGCTCGGTTGGCGAGCCGATTAATCCGGAAGCCTGGCTGTGGTTTTACGAGGAGGTCGGCCGTGGGCGCTGCCCGCTGGTGGACAGCTGGTGGCAGACCGAGACCGGCGGCATCATGATCGCGCCGCTGCCGGGGGCGGTGGCGCAGAAGCCGGGCTCTGCCACCCTGCCGCTGCCGGGCGTGTGCCCGGTGCTGGTGGGCCCGGACGGCGCGGTGTCGGAGGGCGAGGCGGAAGGACATCTGTGCCTTGCCCGCTCCTGGCCGGGGCAGGCGCGCACCGTGTGGGGCGACCACGAGCGCTACGTGCAGACCTACTTCTCGGCCTATCCGGGGCTCTACTTCTCCGGCGACGGCGCGCGTCGGGACCGGGACGGCTACTACTGGATCACCGGGCGGGTGGACGACGTGATCAACGTGTCCGGCCACCGCATCGGCTCGGCCGAGGTGGAAGGAGCGATCGGGTCGCACGAGGCGGTGGCGGAGAGTGCCGTGATCGGCGTGCCGCACGCGGTTAAGGGGCAGTCGCTGATGGCGTTCGTGATCCTGCGCAGTGAGGCTGAGCCGGCGCTGGAAGCGGAGATCGCGCGCCATGTCGGGCACATGCTCGGCCGCTACGCGGTGCCGGACCGGGTGCTGCTGGTGCCGGACCTGCCGAAGACGCGCTCGGGCAAGATCATGCGGCGCATCCTGCGCAAGGTGGCGACCGGCGAGCACGAGCAGCTCGGCGACGTGTCCACTCTGGCCGACCCGTCGGTGGTGGATGCGCTGGTCGCGCGGATCGGGGGGAGATAGCGCCGGATGGCTTCCACCGACGCGCTGCCTGCGGTCGAGAGCGACATACCGGCCCGGCTCGACCGGCTGCCCTGGTCGGGCTTCCACATGCTGGTGGTGTCGGCGCTGGGGATCACCTGGATCCTGGACGGGCTGGAGGTCACCATCGTCGGCTCGATCGGTCCGACGCTGCAGGACAAGCGCACGCTCGGGCTGTCGATGACGCAGGTGGGCACCGCCGCGTCCGCCTACCTCACCGGCGCGGTGCTTGGCGCGCTGCTGTTCGGGCGGCTGACCGACCAGATCGGGCGCAAGCGGATCTTCAACGTGACGCTTGGGCTGTACATCGTGAGCGTGTTCGGCACCGCCTGCGCCTGGGGGCCGCTGAGCTTCGTGCTGTTCCGCTTCCTGACCGGGTTCGCGATCGGCGGCGAATATGCGGCGATCAACTCGGCGATCGACGAGCTGATCCCGGCCAAGGTGCGCGGTCGGGTTGACCTGTTCGTGAACGGATCGTTCTGGATCGGGGCGGCGGCGGGAGCGGTGGTGGCGCTGATGCTGACGGGCCAGGGCATCTCGGCGCATGGCTGGCGCATCGGCTTCGCCGCCGGCGGAGCGATGGCGTTCGTGGTGCTGTTCCTGCGCCATTGGGTGCCGGAAAGCCCGCGCTGGCTGCTCACCCACGGCTTCGTCGAGGAGGCGGAGGCGACCACGCGGCAGATCGAGGCATGGGTGGAAACCGCGACCGGGGTGGCGCCGGAGCCGGTGCATCAGACGATCACGGTGCATCCGCGTCGCAACTTCAGCTTCCGCCTGATCCTCGCGGCGATGATCGGCGGCTACAAGATGCGCTCGGCGCTGGCGCTGCTGATGATGGTGGCGCAGGCGTTCCTCTACAACGCGGTGTTCTTCACCTATGGCCAGGTGCTGACCCATGACGAAGGGGTGCTGCCGGGCCGGGTCGGGCTGTTCATCCTGCCGCTGACGATCGGCAACGTTCTGGGCCCGTTCCTGCTGGGGCGGCTGTTCGACACCGTGGGCCGTAGGCGGATGATCTTCGCCACCTTCGGCACGGCGGGCGTGCTGATGCTGGGCGTGGCCGTGCTGTTCGCGGACGGGCAGCTCACCGCGGTGACCCAGACGCTCGGCTGGATGGCGATCTTCTTCTTCGCCTCGCCCGCCGCCAGTGCCGCCTACCTGACCGCGAGCGAGATCTTCCCGCTGGAAACGCGGGCGATGGCGATCTCGATCTTCTACGTGCTGGGCACGCTGATCGGTGGCGTCGGCGCGCCCTACCTGTTCGCCAAGCTGATCCAGATGGGCGGCAGGGTGCCGCTGTCGCTGGGCTATGGCGGGGCGGCGCTGCTGATGCTGGCGGCGGGCGCGATGGCGCTGCGGTTCGGGGTCGACTGCGAAGGCAAGTCGCTGGAGGAGGTGGCGCGTCCGCTGTCCGGCTGACCGCGAGGCCGGGATACGCGCCGGATCGGTCGCTGCCGTTAAACAAACGGAAACCTCGGGCATCTAGACGTCTGCATGCCGGATCGGCGCGTCCGCGTCGGGCGGACGGGCGTTCCCGACTGTGCGACAAAGACCAATCCAACCGTGAGGCGCGTGGCTGCCGTGCCCGGGCCAATGCTGTGCCGCCGCGGGCTCTTGGCGGGCGCTGGCGGGCTGCTGCTGTCCGGATGCTCGCCGGCGTCGGTGCTGAACGTGCTGGCGCCGGACCGGCTCGCCGCGGAGGGCGTCCGGTTCGGGCCGAAGGCGCGACAACGCCTCGACATCTATCGGCCGACCGGCAGCGGGTCGTTTCCGGTGATGATGTTCCTGTATGGCGGCGCATGGGACAGTGGCGACCGGGCGATGTACCGCTTCGTCGGCGACGCGTTCGCGGCGCACGGCATCCTGACCGTGATCCCCGACTACCGGCTGTGGCCGCAGGTCCGTTATCCGGTGTTCCTGCAGGACTGCGCGCTGGCGCTGGCCTGGACCCGCGCCAACATCGCCGGTTACGGCGGCCTTGCCTCGGCGCCGGCGCTGATCGGACACTCGGCCGGCGCCTATAACGCGGTCATGCTGGCGCTCGACCCGTCCCTGCTGGGAGCGGTGGGGCTGTCGCCGAGCCGCGACCTGGCGCGTGTGGTCGGGCTGGCCGGGCCGTACGACTTCCTGCCGCTGCACAGCGACGAGTTGCGGGCGGTGTTCGGGCCTGGCCTGGCCGGTCCGTCGACGCAGCCGATCAGCCATGTCGACGGGCGGAACCCGCCGATGCTGCTGGCGGCCGGCACTGCGGACGGAACTGTGACGCCGGCGAACACGATCCGGCTCGCCGCCCGGATCCGGGCCAACGGCGGCCCTGTCGAGGAGCGGCTTTATCCGGGAGTGGACCATCTCGGGATCGTAGGTGCGATCGCCCGGCCGCTCCGGTCACTGGCGCCCACCCTGCACGATTGCCTCGCCTTCCTGCACGGCTGAGAGCATCCGGGAACGGCTGCGGATCGTAACGATGGCATGAAGCGCGTCCGATCCCGTGTCCGTGCCCGATGACCACCCTGGCCGCCGCGCCAGACTGGTTTATGCTGACGGCCTTCCTGAAGGGGCCCTGGCGGAGCATGGACGAGCGAGGGAAGCGCGCCGAGGAGACCGAGATCACTCGGCTATTGCGGTCCTGCGCGGAGGGCGACCAAGCGGCGTTCCGTCGCCTGTATGAGCTGCAGTCGCCGCGGCTGCACGGGTTGGCGCTCCGGCTGCTGCAGCAGCCGGCGCTGGCGTCGGACGCGGTGCACGACGCATTCGTGCAGGTGTGGCGCAGGGCCGCCCGGTTCGACCCGTCGCGCAACGCGGGCGAGGCCTGGCTTGCCAGCCTGCTGCGCTACCGCGCGATCGACATCCTGCGCAGCCGCAGCCGCGAGCAATATGGCATCGAGCGACGGGAGGAGGCGGATGACGCGCCGGACGCGCTCGACCAGCTCGCCGGGCGGGCGGACAGCGAAGCGCTGCACCGCTGCCTGGAGGAGCTGGAGGAGGCGCAGCGGCGGGCGGTCGTGCTGGCGTTCCTGGACGGGCTGTCGCATGTCGAGCTCGCGTCGCGGCTGCGGGCGCCACTCGGCACGGTGAAGTCCTGGGTGCGTCGCGGGCTGCTCGGCCTGCGGCGCTGCCTCGAGGCATGAGCGGCGCGGGCTCGCTTCCGGATTCGGACGAGGCGCTGACGGCGCTGGCCGGCGAGTACGTGCTGGGCACGCTGCCGCGCGACGAGGCCGCGCGGGTCGAGGTCGAGGCGGAGGGCGATCCGGCGCTGGCGGGAGCGATCGCCGACTGGGAAAGCCGGCTGGTGCCGCTGCTGTCGGTGGTGGCGGCGGTGGCGCCGCCGGCGGGGCTCTGGCCGCGGATCGCCGCGACCGCGTTCGCGGGCGCGGACCCTCGGCCCGGACGTGGCACTGCAATCGGGGACCGGCGCACGGTGCTGCTCCTGCGCAGCCTGCCGCTCTGGCGTGGCATTGCCGCCGCCGGGCTGCTCGCGGCGGCCGCTTCCGGGATCGCGCTGTCCATCCGGCCGCCGGCCGGGGTTCCGGTCGCGGTGCTGGCGCCGGTCGGGACGGCGAGCCCAGCCTTCGTGCTGGAGGCCGCCCGTGATGGCAGCCTGGGCGTGGTGCCGATCCATCCGGCCCCGGTGCCGGCGGGACGCGACCTGGAGCTGTGGTCCCTGGCCGAAGGAGCGAAGCTGCCGAAACCGCTCGGCCTGCTGCCGGCCGGCGGCACACGCCTCCCCGCGGACCGGCTGCCGGCTGGACCAGCGCAGATCCTGGTCAGCCTGGAGCCGGCTGGCGGTTCTCCCACTGGCCTTCCGACCGGGCCGGTGCTCTACGGAGCCGCCATCGGGCGTCCGTAGTGACGCCGGCTGCGAACGGACCTCTTGCCTCATGGATTGCCCGGATCCTCCCACGGAGCGCTGGCTGCGGCTGCGGTTGAGCGGACTGTCGCCGGCGCGGCCGTCGCCCTGGGTCGGGCCGGAGGTGGGCACCGGCCGGGCGGCGGTGCTGGTGCCGATCGTGCTCGGGCCGTCCTGCGTGCTGCTGACGCGACGCTCCGCGCTGCTGCGCCATCATCCCGGCCAGGTCAGCTTTCCCGGCGGCCGCGCCGACCCGGAGGATGCCGACGCGGTCGCCACGGCGCTGCGCGAGGCGCAGGAGGAGACCGGGATCGACCCGCATTTGGTGGAGGTGCTGGGCCGGCTGCCGCAGCAGGAGACGCACGCCGGGGGGTTCAGCATCGTGCCGGTGGTGGCGCTGCTGTCACCGTATGCTACCTGGCGCGCCTCGGAAGCGGAGGTGGCGGCGATCTTCGGGCTGCCACTGGCGGTGCTGACCGATCCCGAGGCGCCGCGCCTGATCGAGGCCGGACCGCGCGCCGGGTCCTGGTCCTGGCCGCATCCGGAGGAGGACATCTGGGGTGCAACGGCAGCGATCCTGCTCGCCCTGTCGCGGATGCTGCGCGACTGAGGACAGCGTCCCGTCGGAGGGCCGAGGCGAACAGCTCGATCCTCAGGGACCGGGCCGAGGTGCTGGCCGATCGGCAGCGGCCCGGCCTTCCGCCTCCGCGGCGTATAGCGCCATCTCGTCCTGCACCCTGGCTCCGAGCGCCGCCTCGAACCGGCTCCGCTCGCCGCCCGCCAGCGTGTCGGGGCGGTCGCCGCGGCCGAGGTTGGAGCGGAAGATGCCGGCGGCGCTGACGGGAAGGAAGTCCTCGTACAGGATCGGTTCCGACGTGTCTGGTCGGAAGAAGGCGAGGCCAGCCTCGCGCAGGCTGTCCGGGTGGTCGGGGAACCCGGCGAACACCTGACGCAAGGTCGCCTCGTGCGGCGCGCCGTCGGCGATGGCAGCCTGTGCCTGGGCGAGCAGCCGGTCGTAGAGGCTGCGGCCTTCGGGGGTGAGGGCGGCGCCGCGCTGCTCGATCTCGCCGAAGCGGGCGGTGTGGGTGCCGGCGGCGTCGCCCTCCGGGCCGGGAAACAACACGGGCTCGCTCAGCGCCTGGAAGCTGGTCTGCCGGAGCAGGATCGGCACCTGCCGGCACGGCGGCCCCTCGATCACCGCCTTCGGGTTCATGCCGGCTTCCCGCATCGCCGCCTGGGCCGCGTCGATGTCGCGTGTGCGCGGGGTCAGGTGGTTGAGGTGCGGACCGCGGAAGCAGACCACGTCGGCGACCAGCGGGTGCGCCGCCTTGAGCCGGGCATAGAGGGTGGCGTCCACCGCGGCGGTGCGGTGCCAGCGGAACACGTGCAGCGACTCGGCGATGAACTCGTCCGCGTCGGGCTCCGGCAGGCCGCCTTCCGCCTCGGCCAGGACCAGCAGCTCGAGCAGGCGGGGGGTGGCAATCCGGCGTTGGGACAGGATCGCGTCGGCCTGCTCGCGGAGCTCCGGGTCGACGATCAGCTCGAGCCGGAGCAGGGAGGTGAAGACGCGGAACGGGCTGATCGCCAGCCCCTCGGCGGTGACCGGGCGGAAGGCGGTGGAATGCACCGGCACCCCGGCCGGGGCGAGGTCGTAGTAGCCGACCGGTCGGAGGCCCAGCAGGGCGAACAGCCGGGCAACCAGGGCCAGCTCGTGCGCGGTGCCGAGCCGGATCGCGCCGTGCCGCTCGACCTCCAGGCGGTGGTCCGCGTCGCCGGAGGCGAGGCGGTTGGTGCGGGCGACCAGGGCCAGGAGGTCGCCGTAGAGCGGCACCTCCTCCTGGTACATCCTCGACAGCGCGTGCGAGAACCGGGCGCGAAGGATGTCGGGATCGACGAGGGCGGCGTGCGGCATGGGGGAAGCCCTAGCGCGAGAAGCGGGTGGACAGGAGGATCATGGAGGTGGTGCGCAGCACGCCGTCGAGCGCGCCGATGCGGTCGATCACCGCGTCGAGCTCTGCGGTGGAGGCTCCGGAGACGACGGCGATCAGGTCGACCGCGCCGCTCACCGCGTGCAGCTCGCGCACGGCCGTGAGCTTGCGCAGCATCGCCTCCGCCGAGGCGGTCTGCTTCGGCGCCAGGGTGATCAGCACGTGCGCCCGGACTGCCTGCTCTGCGGCGGGAGACGCCGCGCGCACGGTGTAGCCGAGAATGGCGCCGCTGCGCTCCAGGCGCTCGATCCGGCCCTGCACCGTGGTGCGCGACAGGCCGAGCCTGCGGCCGAGCACGGCGGCGGGCAGGCGCGCATTGGCGGTCAGCAGCTCGATGAGCTGCCGGTCGGTGGCATCCGGCGGCATCGCCGGACGGTAGCCGCCGGCTTCGGGCTGTCAACCGCGCCGGCGTCGGGAGGGGGGCGGTTCGCCTGCCGCCGGCGCCGACGCGGCCGGGTGGCTGGTGAGGCTGTCGCGTGTCTTCTGCGGGTAGAGCTGCATCAGGGCGACCAGCACGCCGTTGGTCCAGCCGAACCCGACCTGCAGCGGGTATTCCCCGCCGCTGCCGCCAGCATCCGCCGACGCGGTGCCGGCACGGACGTCGTACTTCTCCAGCAGCACCCCGTCCCGGGCGTAGCCGGCGATCTCGCGCTCGATCCAGCGTTGGGCGATGGTCGCGGCGAGCGCGGTCTCGCCGTAGTCGCGCAGGCCGTTCACCGCCATCCACTGCATCGGCGCCCAGCCGTTCGGACTGTCCCATTGCTGGCCGTTCGGCGTCGGGCTGGTGGCGAGTCCGCCGGGGTGAAGCAACCTCCTGCGCAGGCTGTCCGCGATCCGGTGCGCTTCCACGGGTGTGGCGAGGCCGAGGAACAGCGGCACGGCGGTTGCCATGGAGACCGCGGCACTCAGGCTGTGGTCGGTCCACACGTAGTCGGTGAACAGGCCGGCGCGGTCGTCCCACATCAGCCGCCGGATGGCGTCGGCGCGGCGGTCCAAAAGGGTACGGTAGTGTGCGGCGCGGCCGCTGTCGCCGTTCAGGGCGTAAGCGTGCGACAGGGTCCGCTCCATGTGCGCGATCAGGCTGTTGAGGTCGACCGGCAGGATGGCGGTGGTGCGGATCGTGGACAGGGTGTGGCCATCGCCGAGCCAGCGCGAGCTGAAGTCCCAGCCGCTTTCGCCGGCGGCGCGCAGGTCACGGTACAGTTCGGCCGCGGGGCGGGCGCTCTGCCGCGCCGTCTCGACGTCCTGACGATACGACTCGTCGCGCGGGACGTCGCGGTCGTCCCAGTAGCGGTTCAGCACCGTGCCGTCAGGCAGGCGCACCACGTGGCGGAATGCCAGGCCGGGGGAAAGGCCGGCGGCGCCGTCCATCCAGTAGTCGTACTCGCGCTGCAGCTCCGGCAGGAAGGTCAGGTAGGTCGCAGGCCCGTCATGGGCGGCCAGGAGGTCGATCATGCAGGCGAAGAAGGGCGGCTCGGAGCGGCTGAGGTAGTAGGTGCGGTTGCCGTTGGGGATGTGGCCGTAGCGGTCGACCAGGGAAGCCATGTTGCGGATCATGTCGCGGGCCAGGTCGGGATGGCCGTCCCGCACCAAGCCCAGCATGGTGAAGTAGCTGTCCCAGTAGTAGATCTCGCTGAACCGGCCGCCGGGCACGACGTACGGGAAGCGGAGCGGCAGCAGCGAGGAGGCGGGGCCGGCCGGGTCGGGCTGCCGCTCCAGCACGGTCCACATGGTCGCGATGTAGCCGCCGACGCTCTGGTCCGGCTGCGGCCTGGAGGCAACGAGCTCGCGCTGCGGCAGGGTGAAGTGCGCGGCGACGAACGCCTTGAGATCGAAGCCGGGGCGGGAGGAGGCGCGGCCGTAGTCGGCCATGACGGTCCCGGGGTCCTGGCCCGGGATCGCGTCGGCGAAGGTCTTCTGGTCCGCGAACACGGAGGCCAGTTCGACCGCCCGATACAGCGGGCCGAACAGGATCGAAGGCGGCTGTCGGGTCGGGGGCGCCGGTGCGGCCGGTGTCGGATGCGTACCGGTGGCGAGGGGGTCGGGCCTTGCTTGTTCCGGCAGGACCAGGACGCAGGCCAGGGAAACGGCCAGGCTGGTGGCGCTCCGGCGGCGTCCCGAAACCGGGACGGGGTTACTGGTCACCATGGGGTCCGCCCGGTGGTGGGCGCGCCGGGCCGGAGGTTCGATCGTGGTTCTCCACGCGGGAGCGGGCTGGCGGCCAGCCACACGCGCTCGTGCAAGGCGGGAGGCGAACAGGCGCGCCGTTTCGTCGTTGCCCTGGTCATCCGAGGAAGGAAACCGGTCATGGCCCTGTTCACCAAGCCGATCAAGACGCTCGACGACCTGTTCGTGCACATGCTGCAGGACATCTATTACGCCGAACACCAGATCACCAAGGCGTTGCCGCAGATGATCGCGAAGGCGACCGACCAGAGCGTCAAGAACGCGTTCCAGACCCACCTGCAGGAAACGGAAGACCAGATCACCCGGCTGGAGCAGGTGTTCCGTCTCCATGGCAGCGAAGCGAAGGCGGTCACCTGCGAGGCGATCGACGGCATCATCAAGGAAGCCAAGGAAACCTTCGGCGACATCGGCGACCAGGCGGTGCTGCACACCGCGCTGATCGCGAACGCACAGGCGGTGGAGCATTACGAGATCACCCGCTACGGCACTCTCGCGGCGCTGGCGAAGCAGCTCGGCCATGCCGACATAGCCAAGTTGCTGGAGCAGACGCTGGAAGAGGAAAAGGCGACCGACCACAAGCTGACCGCCCTGGCGGCGGGCAGCATCAACCGGCACGCCGCGGCGGCCTGACATCTGGCGGAACCGGCGTTCCCGCGGTCCAGGCCGCAGGGACGTCGGAGTGGCGGCATCGGCGATGTGTCGAGTTGCCCGGGGCCTCGTACGTGGCCTAGAAGCGGCCCCGGTTGCGGAAAGGCGCCATGCTGCAGATCGATGCCCTGACCTTCAACGCCTGGGGACGGCGCTTCTTCGACCGTGCGTCGGTGACCCTGCCCAACCCGTCCAAGGTCGGGCTGGTGGGGCGCAACGGAGTCGGCAAGTCGACGCTGTTCAAGCTGATCAAGGGCGACTTGCAGCCGGATGGCGGGGAGCTCGGCATCCCCCGGTCGGCGCGCATGGCGACGGTGGACCAGGAGCATCCGGCGACCCCCGTCGGCCTGCTGGACACCATCCTGGCCGCGGATACCGAACGGGCGTCGCTGCTGGCCTCGCTGGACACGGCCGACCCTGAGCACATGGGCGAGATCTGGTCGCGCCTGATGGAGATCGACGCCGACACGGCACCGGCGCGTGCGGCCGAAATCCTCCACGGGCTCGGCTTCTCCACCGCGGACCTCGATCGGCCGATGGCGGAGTTTTCCGGCGGCTGGCGCATGCGGGTGGCGCTGGCGGCGGCGTTGTTCTCCACCCCGGACCTGCTGCTGCTGGACGAGCCGACCAACTATCTCGACCTGGAGGGTGCGCTGTGGCTGGAAGCGCGGCTGGCGCGATACCCGCACTCGGCGTTGATCATCAGCCATGACCGCGAACTGTTGAACAACTCGGTCGACTTCATCCTGCACATCACGGAGCGGAAGCTGGAGCTTTATACCGGCGGCTACGACAGCTTCGAGAAGCAGCGTGCGGAAAGGATACGGCTTCAGAGTGCGCAGCGGGTGAAGCAGGAAGCGGAGCGGGCGCACCTGCAATCGTTCGTCGACCGGTTCAAGGCGTCGGCCGCCAAGGCGGCGCAGGCGCAAAGCCGGGTGAAGCGGCTGGCAAAGATGGAGCCGATCGCGGCCACGATCGAGGAGCGGGTGTCGCCGTTCCTGCTGCCCTCGCCGCCGCGTCCGCTGGCGCCGCCGCTGATGCGCCTGGAGGGGGTGGAAGTCGGCTACGGCGACGAGCCGGCGGTGCTGCGCGGGCTCGATCTCAGGCTGGATCTCGACGATCGGATCGGGCTGCTGGGGGTGAATGGCGCAGGCAAGTCGACCTTCGCGAAGATGGCCGCGGGTGCACTCGGCATCCGCTCGGGGCGGATGACGCGAAGCAGCCGGATGGAGGTGGGCTGGTTCCACCAGCACCAGATCGAGGCGCTGGATCCCGACCAGACGCCGCTGGACATCATGCGCGAAGCCCGGTTGCAGGACAGCGACCAGTCGCACCGCTCCCGGCTGGCGCAGTTCGGCATCGGCTTCGACAAGCAGAACACCACGGTCGCGGCCTTGTCGGGCGGCGAGCGGGCCAGGCTGCTGTTGAACCTGGTGGCGATGGCGGCGCCGCACCTGCTGATCCTGGACGAGCCGACCAACCACCTGGACATCGACAGCCGCCG
>CAXUDP010000028.1:0-38396 GCA_964249735.1 uncultured Acetobacteraceae bacterium
CCCGCTTGATGTGGCTGTCGATGGTGCGGTCGTCGACGTAGATGTTCTCGCCGTAGGCGGCGTCGATCAGCTGGTCGCGCGACTTCACCAGCCCAGGCCGGGCGCCCAGCGCCTTGACCAGCAGGAACTCGGTCACGGTGAGCTGGATGTCGGTGCTGCGCCACAGGCACTGGTGCCGGGTCTCGTCCAGCGACAACTCGCCGCGCACCATCACGCCCTGGGGTGCGGCACCCGCCGCTTCCGCCCGAAGCACCTCGCCGCGACGCAGCAGGGCGCGTATCCGCTCCAGCAGCAGGCGCTGCGAGAACGGCTTGGTGATGTAGTCGTCCGCTCCCAGCCTGAGCCCCATCAGCTGGTCCACCTCCTCGTCCTTGGAGGTCAGGAAGATCACCGGCATCTGCGAGCGGGCGCGCAGGCGCTGCAGCAGCTCGATCCCGTCCATGCGCGGCATCTTGATGTCCAGCACCGCGAGGTCGACCGGTCGCGCCGACAGGCTGGCCAGCGCACTCTCGCCATCGGTGTAGCTGCGCACCGCGAAGCCCTCCGCTTCCAGCGTCATCGACACCGAGGTGAGGATGTTGCGGTCGTCGTCGACGAGCGCGATCGTGTGCTTGGTCGGCTCCATCGCCGGGCTCCTGGTTGCCGCGCGCCTGATTGCGGCGCGATTGTGGCGCGAAACGACCGCCGGAGCCAATCGGCGCCCCGCCGGCGCCGCGACGCCTTGTCCATGCCGGAGCGGTGCCCTACTTCACCGCCATGGACGACACCCAGCCCCATGCCGGCGAGACGATGACCAGTTCCAGCGACAGCTTCCGAGACGCGCCGCCGGCCACCCGGCCGGTGCCACGCTTCGACCAGGTACCGCAGCCCGGTCCCCCGCCCGCCCCGGCCCCCGCTTCAGTTGCCGACGAGCCGGGCGACGGCCCGGACGCGCTGATGCAGGCGGCGAGCGAGCGGATCGGCACGCTGGAGGCCGAGCTGGAGGCGATGCGCGAGAAGTGGATGCGCGCGGAGGCCGAGACCCAGAACGTGCGCAACCGCGCCCGACGCGACGTCGACGACGCGCGCCAGTACGCGGTGCAGAAGTTCGCCAAGGACGTGGTCGAGGCGGCGGAGAACCTGCGCCGTGGCCTGTCCAGCCTGCCGCCTGCGGACGCCAACGACAGCCCGGTGGTGACCCGGCTGCGCGAAGGCTTCGAGGGAGTCGAGCGTTCGTTCCTCGGCATCCTGGAGCGCAACGGCATCACCGGCGCCGACCCTACCGGTGCGGCATTCGACGCCAACCTGCACCAGGCGATGGCGGAGCAGCCCACCGCGGATCATCCGCCCGGCACCGTGATCCAGGCCTGGACCTCGGCCTGGACCCTGAACGGCCGCCTGCTGAAGCCGGCCATGGTGGTGGTGGCCAAGGCGCCTGACGTGGCGCCGGCGGTGGACCCGGTCGGCCTCGACCGCACGGTCTGATCGCCGCCGCCTCGGTCCGCCCTGCGGCCGGGGCGGGGCTTGTCGTGGCGGTCGGGCCTGAATACATCGGTGCCAGGCCGCCCGTCCCCGTGGACGGGGCGTGGATGAGCGGGGTGTCGGGCAGGCCCCCGCTCCCCGGAACGGTTCGGATTTCCAAAGGGCAGCACCCGGTGCTTCGGGCCGCGCGCTGCCGCTGACCAGGAGAAACAGGATGAGCAAGGTTATCGGTATCGATCTCGGCACCACCAACTCGTGCGTGTCCATACGCGAGGGCGACGAGAACCGGGTGATCGAGAACAGCGAGGGTGCCCGCACCACGCCGTCCATGGTCGCCTTTGCCGAGAACGGCGAGCGTCTGGTGGGCCAGGCGGCGAAGCGCCAGGCCGTTACCAACCCGACCAACACGCTGTACGCGGTGAAGCGTCTGATCGGCCGCCGTTACGAGGATCCGACCGTCGAGAAGGATCGCGCCCTGGTCCCGTTCCCCATCGTCAAGGGTGAGAACGGCGACGCCTGGGTCGAGGCCCGCGGCCAGAAGTACGCCCCCTCGCAGATCGCCGCCTTCGTGCTCGGCAAGATGAAGGAGACCGCCGAGACCTACCTGGGCGAGAGCGTCAGCCAGGCCGTGATCACCGTTCCGGCCTACTTCAACGACGCCCAGCGCCAGGCCACCAAGGACGCCGGCCGCATCGCCGGCCTCGACGTGCTACGGATCATCAACGAGCCGACCGCGGCGGCGCTCGCCTACGGGCTGGAGAAGAAGAACGGTGGCACGGTGGCCGTGTACGATCTTGGCGGCGGCACCTTCGACGTGTCGGTGCTGGAGATTTCCGACGGCGTGATCGAGGTGAAGTCGACCAATGGCGACACCTTCCTGGGCGGCGAGGACTTCGACGCCCGCGTGATCTCCTACCTGGCGGACGAGTTCAAGCGCGAGCAGGGCATCGACCTCAGGAACGACAAGCTCGCCTTGCAGCGCCTCAAGGAGGCCGCGGAAAAGGCCAAGATCGAGCTCTCCTCGTCCAAGGAGACCGAGATCAACCTGCCCTTCATCACCGCCGACGCCACCGGGCCGAAGCACCTGGTGCTGAAGCTGAGCCGGGCCAAGTTGGAGTCGCTGGTCGACGACCTGATCCAGCGGACCCTCGGCCCGTGCCGCGCGGCGCTCAAGGATGCGTCCGTGACGGCGGGCGAGATCGAGGAGGTGATCCTGGTCGGCGGCATGACCCGCATGCCCAAGGTCATCGAGGTGGTGAAGCAGTTCTTCGGCCGCGAGCCGGCACGCAACGTCAACCCGGACGAGGTGGTCGCCATCGGCGCCGCGGTGCAGGGCGCGGTGCTGAAGGGCGACGTCAAGGACGTGCTGCTGCTCGACGTGACCCCGCTGTCGCTAGGCATCGAGACGCTGGGCGGCGTCTTCACCCGCCTGATCGACCGCAACACCACCATCCCGACCAAGAAGAGCCAGACCTTCTCCACCGCCGAGGACAACCAGTCCGCCGTGACCATCAAGGTCAGCCAGGGCGAGCGCGAGATGGCGGCCGACAACAAGATGCTCGGCCAGTTCGACCTGATGGGCCTGCCCTCCGCGCCGCGCGGCGTGCCGCAGATCGAGGTCACCTTCGACATCGACGCCAACGGCATCGTGTCGGTGTCGGCCAAGGACAAGGCGACCAACAAGGAGCAGCAGATCCGCATCCAGGCCTCTGGCGGCCTGTCGGACAACGACATCGACCGCATGGTCAAGGAGGCCGAGGCCAACGCCGACGCCGACAAGGCCAAGCGCGCCGCGGTCGAGGCACGCAACCAGGCGGAGGGCCTGGTGCACCAGACCGAGAAGACCCTGTCCGAGAACGGCGACAAGGTGCCGGCTGCTGAAAAGTCGGAAGCCGAGGCCGCCATCGCGTCGGCGAAGTCGGCGATCGCCGGCAGCGACGTCGAGGCGCTGAAGGCGGCGACAGAGCGGCTGGGCCAGGTGTCGATGAAGCTGGGCGAGGCGATGTACAAGGCAGGTGCGGGCGAGGCGGCTGCCGGAGCCGGCGACCCGTCCGCCGCGGCTGGCGGTGCGCATGCCGGGCCCGGCGGCGCTGCTGGCGGAGCGGCCGGCGGCGAGCGCGTGGTCGATGCCGACTTCGAGGACATCGACGACAAGAAGAAGTCCGCCTGACCGGACCGGATCCGGGCGCTCCGGCGCCCGGAAGCCGGCGACATGTGTAAGGGCGCCCGCGCTTCATCCTGAAGGCGGGCGTCGTCATGGACGGCGTTGATGCACGACATGACGGCCGCGCGTGCCCGATACGGGATGCGACCGGGCCGCCGATGAGGAACCTATGGCCAAGCAGGACTACTATGCGACCCTCGAGGTCGCCCGGGACGCCTCCGCGGACGACCTGAAGAAGGCGTACCGCAAGCTGGCCATGAAGTATCACCCGGACCGCAATCCGGGCGACAAGGGCGCGGAGTCCCGGTTCAAGGAGCTCAACGAGGCCTATGACGTCCTGAAGGACGAGCAGAAGCGCGGGGCCTACGATCGCTACGGCCACGCCGCGTTCGAGAACGGCGGCCCTGGTGCCGGCGGGTTTGGCGCCGGCGGCTTCGAGGGCGGCCTCGGCGACATCTTCGACCAGGTGTTCGGCGACATGATGGGCGGCGGGCGTCGCGGCGGCGGTCGTGGCCGCACCGGCGCCGACATACGCGCCCAGGTCGAGATAGGCCTGACCGACGCGTTCGGCGGCATCAAGGTACCGCTCCGGGTGCCGAGCCGTGTGACCTGCGAGACCTGCTCCGGCACCGGCTCGGAGGACAAGAGCCGCGGCGCCGAGACCTGCCCGACCTGCCACGGCGCCGGCAAGGTGCGGGCGCAGCAGGGCTTCTTCCTGGTCGAGCGCGGCTGCCCCACCTGCGGCGGCGCCGGCAAGGTGGTGCGCAACCCGTGCAAGACGTGCCGCGGTGCCGGCACCGTGGAGAAGGAGCGCTCGCTTTCGGTCGACATCCCGGCCGGCATCGAGGACGGCACCCGCCTGCGCGTGCAGGGCGAGGGCGAGGCGGGGCCGCAGGGCGTGCCCAACGGCGACCTCTACCTCCACGTCGGCGTGAAGCCGCACGAGATCTTCCAGCGCGACGGCTCCACTATCCTGGTCCGCGTGCCGCTCGACATGGCCACCGCCGCACTTGGCGGCCATGTCGAGGTGCCGGTGGTGGACGGCTCGCGCACCCGACTGACGGTGCCGGCCGGCTCCCAGACCGGCGACCAGCACCGCCTGCGCAACAAGGGCTTCTCCGTGCTGCGCTCCGCCGCACGCGGCGACATGTACGTGGTGTTCGCGGTGGAAACCCCGCGCCACCTGACCAAGCGGCAGCGCGAGCTGCTCGAGGAGTTCCAGGCCGAGGCGGGCGAGAACGAGAAGAGCAACCCCGACACCGAAGGGTTCTTCGGCCGGGTGCGCGACTTCTTCGAGGGCCGTGGCTGAGGATCTGGTAGCAACTGCGTGAGCCTGGCCGCGGCCGGGCTGATCTTGTTGAAACCCGCCCGTTCCGGAGTCTAGCTTTTGTTGTCCTTGGTAACGTCCCCCCCCCACCCGTGCCATGGGCGAACGTCGGCGGCGCGATCCTTGTGGTCGCGCCGTCTTTTCTCGTGCGCATAGGCATCGCCGGCATCGCTGGCCGGGTCGGCCGTCTTCTGGTCGAGGAGGTGACCCGTGCGGGAGCGGAACTGGTCGGCGGCGTCGCCCGTCACGGGATCGACGCGGCAGCGATCGCGGTTCCGGTGTTCGAGCGGATCGACGACCTCGCCCGTCTCGCCGAGACGGTGATCGACTTCACCCATGCCGATGCGGCATCCGCCCACGCCAGCGTCCTGGCGGATAACGGAACCGCCTGGGTGCTCGGCACCACCGGCCTGTCCGACGCGGCGCAGGCGGCGGTGCGGCTTGCATCGTCGCGGGTCGCGGTGGTGCAGGCGGCCAACTTCTCGCCCGGCGTCGCCCTGGTCGCCCGCCTCGCCGGGATCATGGCGGCCACCCTGGACGGCGACGAGTACGACGCCGAGATCCTGGAGATGCACCACCGGCACAAGGCCGACGCGCCGTCCGGCACCGCCCTGGCGCTGGGCCGGGCGGTGGCGCGGGCACGTGGGGCCGAGCTGGCGGCGTTGCGCGACGGCGGCCGCGACGGCTCCACCGGCCCGCGGCGCCCGGGGGCGATCGGCTTTGCCGCCCTGCGCGGCGGGGAGGTGGTGGGCGAGCACACCCTGTCCTTCACCGCCGGCTCGGAGCAGATCGCGCTGACCCACCGCGCCTTCGACCGTCGCGTGTTCGCCGCCGGCGCGGTGCGCGCGGCGCTGTGGACCGCTGGCCGCCCGCCCGGGCTGTACGGCATGGAGGACGTGCTGGGCCTGTCCTGACGCGGTTCGGTCCCGTTCTTGACCCTGTCGGCGGTTTCCGCCACACCCCCCGACGACGGTGGCCGCTTGTCCGAGGCAGCCCCGCGTTGAGGCGCGTCTGGCGCCAACGAGGAGCACCATGCGCAACAAGGGCGAGTTCCTGTTCACGTCGGAATCCGTGTCCGAGGGCCATCCGGACAAGGTCGCTGACCGCATCAGCGATGCGGTGCTGGACAGCTTCCTGCAGGCCGACCCCGAGGCGCGCGTCGCCTGCGAGACGCTGGTCACCACCAACCGCATCGTGCTGGCGGGCGAGGTGCGGGGCCCCGCCTCGGTGACGAAGGAGCTGCTGATCGCCGCCGCGCGCGATGCGGTGCGCGACATCGGCTACGACCAGGGCGGCTTCTCCTGGCGCAACGCCGAGGTGCAGTACCACCTCCATGCGCAGTCCGCCGACATCGCGGTCGGCGTCGACGGCACCGGCAACAAGGAGGAGGGCGCTGGCGACCAGGGCATCATGTTCGGCTTCGCCACCCGCGAGACCGCGACCCTGATGCCGGCTCCGATCCACTATGCGCACGCCATCCTGCGCCGCATGAACGAGCTCAGGAAGGACGGCGATCCGCGCGGCCACGGCCTGCAGCCCGATGCCAAGAGCCAGGTGACGCTGCGCTACGTCGACGGCCGCCCGGTCGGCGCCACCAGCGTCGTGATCTCCACCCAGCACGACGAGGGCAAGAAGCAGGGCGAGATACGCGACGCCCTGCGCGGCATCGTCGCCGAGGTGCTGCCCGAAGGCTGGGAGGTCCCGGAGGACGAGTTCTACGTCAACCCGACTGGCATCTTCGTGATCGGCGGCCCGGATGGCGATTGCGGCCTGACCGGACGCAAGATCATCGTCGACACCTATGGCGGGGCCGCCCCGCACGGCGGCGGCGCGTTCTCCGGCAAGGACCCGACCAAGGTCGACCGCTCGGCCGCCTATGTGTGCCGTTACCTGGCCAAGAACATCGTCGCCGCCGGCCTCGCCGACCGCTGCACCCTGCAGATCTCCTACGCCATCGGCGTGGCGCACCCGTTGTCGGTCTATGTCGACCTCGACGGCTCAGGCCACGACGTCGACGAGGACCGGCTCGGCCGGGTGCTGCGCGAGGTGGTGGACCTGACCCCGCGCGGCATCCGCCGCCACCTGCGCCTGAACCGCCCGATCTATGCCGCCACCTCCGCCTATGGCCATTTCGGCCGCACCCCGGACCCGGCCCGCGACGATTTCACGTGGGAGAAGACCGACCTGATGGACACGCTGCGCCAGGCCTTCAACCGCTAGAAACGATCGTTGGATGCTACCAGGCCGGCGATCCAGCGCGATTCTCGCGGCTTCCGGTGCTTACGGCCAGGTGGCCGCTGCGCTCCGGGTCGGCGACGACCACGCCGGGCGCGCCCCGTCGCCGCCGACGCGACGAGGCGCTTTCGCTCGGCCTGGCGCATTTTCCGACCGTTTCTGAGACCGTTGTGGCGGTGAAGCCGCCGCCGGACCGGCTGTATGGCCGGCTGCGCAGCCATCCGCTGCGTCCGCGTCAGCAGCGCCTGCTTGACCTCACCCTGCCGCGTCTGCGCTTCGTGGCGTCCCGCAACCCGGGATCCGGCTTCGGCCTCGTGCCGGAGGCGCTGTGGCTGGAGGTGGGCTTCGGTGGCGGCGAGCACGCGCTGGCGCAGAACCGCGCGCACCCGAAGATCGGGCTGATCGCCTGCGAGGTGTTCGAGAACGGGTTGTGCTCGCTGCTGGGGCGGCTGGTGCCGGAGGGCGGAGAGGATACGGCGCCGCTGCCGCCCGGCCTGCGCCTGTGGGATGACGACGCGCGCACGCTGCTGCGCGACCTGCCCGACGCCTGCCTGCACCGGCTGTTCCTCCTGTTCCCCGATCCCTGGCCCAAGACCCGGCACGCCAAGCGCCGCTTCGTGCATCCCGAAACCGTCCCGCTGCTGGCCCGGGTGCTCCGTCCCGGTGCCGAGTGGCGGGTCGCCAGCGACGATCCGACTTACCAGGCCTGGGTGGCGGAGGTGATGGCAGCCCCTGCCGCACGGGCGCTGTTCGAGGCGCCGGAACCGGCCCGCCTTCGTCCGGACGGCTGGCCGCCGACCCGCTACGAGGCCAAGGCCCTCGCCGCCGGCCGGCAGCCGCTCTACTGGTCGTTCGTCCGACGCGACTGAACCCGTTCCCCGATCCTGCGCTGTCCGCAGGACGGATGGAGACGGCGATGCTCACACGGGTGGCGATCTACGAGGGCGCGATCGAGACCGGCGGCGAGGACGCGTTCTTCGTCGACGTGAGGGCCCGGCTGGAACCGATCTGGCGTTCCTTCCCCAACGTGCTGGATGTGCGGGTGCAGCGGGTGCTGCACGCCGATCCCGGCGCGATCCCGATCGTCATGGTGCTGGAGATGGATTTCGCCTCGCAGGAGGCGCTGGACCAGTCTCTGGCTTCGGACATCAAGACCCGGTCGCACGCCCTGACCCTCGAGGTGCTGAAGCCGTTCAGCGGCCGGTTCTTCCACTTCGTCGCCGACAGCCACAGCGTCCCGGCAGCCTGAGGCATCAGGGTTTTACCTGAGGCACGGGGGCTTCAGGCGAGGTGCGACGCTTCCGCCTGCTGCACCGCGACCTCCTCGCTCACCTTCACCCACAGCGCCGCGGCCTCGAGGTCGTCGGCCGCGCGCAGCTCTGCGGCACGCTTCAGCGCCCAGGTGCGCGCATTCCGGCCGTGCTTGTTGATCATCAGCCGGGCCGCCTGGCGGTAGCTCATGCGCGGACGCTTTGCCGCCACGGTGCTGCCGGCCATTCCTGCCAGATCCATTCCATCCATGCTCGTCATCACTCCGCGTCATCCGTCTCGATCAGGAACACCGCGAACTCGTCGCGGTCCTCGTCGGACACCTCGCCGTCCTGCATCGCCTCGGCGAAGCCGGCGTCGTAATGCGCCGCCTCGTCCGCGCTGGCCTCGCGCACCGTCAGCTTCGCCTCGCCGTCCCACACCGGCGCGCCGTTGCGCTCGAACTCCTGCAGCGCCTCGGTGACGTTGCCGGTAGCCGCCTCCTCCTGCGCCAGCGCCATGGTGTCCTCGGGAAACACGAGAATCGGCTCGCCGCTGATCTCGATCACAAACAGGGGCATCACACTCGACCTTCCTGGAGGCTCTGGCTGGAAATGGCGGGCTCGCCGGGGCGGGCAGGAAACCGGGCCGTGCGGCCTGGCCGGTCCGGCAGTGACTTAACAGCATCGGCATGGCGTAAAAAGCGGCGTGATTGCAAGCGTGCCATCTAATTGACGTGTCGAATGGCGCCGGCGGTCGCACGATGCTGTCGGCATCGAAGCGAAACGGGGATTTTCATGCAGACTCGGATCGAAGGCCAGACGCTGCCGGTGCTCTACGTGTCGCTCGACTCGTTCGAAACGCTGATCTCGGAAACCGGCGAGCTGTCCTGGAAGAGCCCGAACGTCGCACTGCGCACCACCACCTCCGGGGCCGGCGCCACCGGTTTCCTCGGCGCGGTCAAGCGCTCGCTCGGCGGCGGCGGCCTGTTCATGACCGAGTATCGCGCCGAGGGCGGCCCCGGCCATCTCGCCTTCGCGGCAAAAATCCCGGGCAGCATCGTCGAGCACCGGATCGATCCCGGCCGGACCTTTCTGCTGCACCGGCACGGCTTCCTGTGCGCGACCGAAGGCGTCACGCTCGGGCTCGGGTTCCAGCGCTCGCTGGGCGCCGGCATCTTCGGCGGCGACGGGTTCCGGCTGCAGCAGGTGGGGGGCAGCGGCACCTTCTGGAGCACGCTGGGCGGCGGCGTGGTGGAACATCACCTGGCCCCGGGCGAGGCAATCGACGTCCATCCCGGCCATGTGGGCATGTTCGAGGACAGCGTCGGCTTCGACATCACGGTGCTGCCCGGCATCCGCAACAAGCTGTTCGGCGGCGACGGGTTCTTCCTGGCCAGGCTGACCGGACCGGGGCGGATCTGGCTGCAGACCCTGACCGTGCCCAACCTCGCCCACGCGCTCGCGCCCTATCTCGGCGGCGAGACCGTCGGCGCCTCCGCGGAAGGCTCGGCGCTGGGCGTCGCGGCCTCCAGCCTCATCCGGCGCGCCTTCGAGTAGACCGCGGGAGCGCGAGCGACACCCCCAGCGCCACCAGGAGGTTGAGCAGCAGCGCCAGCAGCCCGGTCGACACGCCGGTCGCGTGCGGACCGCCTCCGAACAGCGCGTGCACCGGCTTCAGCCCGTCGGCGAACACGATGGCGGTGCCGCCCGCCATGCCGGCCGCCCAGCCCGCCAGCAGCCCGGCCGGGGTCAGCCGCAGCGGCAGCAGCCCCAGCACCAGCGCCGGCAGGGTCTGCAGGATCCACACCCCGCCCAGCAGCTGAAGGTCGATCGCGAACAACGGGTTCAGCAGCAGCACGAAGCCGAGTGCCGCCACCTTGACCAGCAGCGCCGTCACCTGCGCGGCCCGGGTCCCGACACGCGCACGCAGGGGCAGCAGGTTGCGCGTCAGCAGGTTGGCCGCTCCCACCGCCATCACCGCCGCCGGCACCAGTGCGCCGATCGCGACCGCAGCCAGGCAGAAGCCCGCGAACCAGCCCGGAAAGATCCGGAGGAACAGCGCCGGCACGATCGTGTTCGGGTGGGTGGTGGCGATGCCGGCCGCGTGCGCCATCAGCCCCAGCAGCGCGATCAGCCCGAGCAGAAGGGTGTAGGCCGGCAGCATCACCGCGTTGCGCCGGATCGTTTCCGCGTCCCGCGCCGCCAGCACGCCGGTCAGGGTGTGCGGATACAGGAAGGCGGCCAGCGCCGAGCTCAGCGCCAGGGTGGCGTACGGGACGGCCTGTCCGGCGCCCAGCACGTGGCCGGGCGGCGCCGGCTTCATGTGCGCGCTCGCACTGGCGAACATCGCGCCGTAGCCGCCGAGATGGAGCGGGATCACCGTGACCGCCGCGATCACCGCGACATAGATCATGATGTCCTTGAGGAACGCGGTGACCGCCGGCGCGTGCAGCCCGCCGAGCCAGGTGTAGGCGGCGAGCGAGGCGAAGGCGACCACCAGCGGCACCTCGCCCGGCAGCCCGAGCGCTTGGAGCACCGTGCGTATGCCGACCAGCTGCAGCGCGATGTAGGGCAGGATCGCCAGCAGCCCGGTCGCCGCCACCACCCGTTCCAGGGCCCGGCTGTCGTATCGCGCGCGGACGATGTCGGCGGCGGTGGCATGGCCGCCCGCCTTGGCGATCTGCCACAGCCGCGGCATCACCGCGTAGACGAATGGATACACGATGATGGTGTAGGGCAGGGCGAAGAAGCCGTATGCGCCGGTGGCATAGACCAGCGCCGGCACCGCGATCACCGTGTAGGCGGTGTAGAAGTCGCCGCCGACCAGGAACCAGGTGATCAGGGTGCCGAACGAGCGGCCGCCCAGCCCCCACTCCTCGGTGCTCCCGGCGACCGCACGGCCGGGCCGCCAGCCGGCCGACGCGCCGAGCACGATCGTCAGCGCGAACAGCAGCACGAACACGGCGATGCCGGCGCCGCCCGGCCCGGCTGCGGCGTGAACGGTGTTCATGCCCGCTCCAGCCGCCAGACCAGCCACACCAGCGCCGAGGTCACCGGCACCCAGGCCAGCTGGTACCAGTAGAAGAACGGGAAGCCGAGCAGCGCCGGGCCGGGCCGGTCGTAGAACGGCACCCACAGCAGCCCCGCGAAGGGGAGCAGCAGAAGCAGCCACGCGGCACGCCGCAGCGGCGACGCCGTCCTGTCTCGTGCCATGGCGCAACGCCCCCTTGTTCCCGAACCGCCTGCCTGCCCGATCGGGCGGACCGGTTCAAGCGGCACCGGAACGACCGGGCCTCAGCGCGTTCGCCGGTCCAGCTCGGCCAGCAGGTCGTCACGCCGGGACAGCGCCTGCCCGTCGAGGCTGGCGATCCCGCGCAGGCCGAGGCTGCTGCTCAGGAACACCGCCTCCGCCTGCTGCAGCGCTTCCGGCGGCAGCGAGGCTTCGGCCGCACCGCAGCGCTCGATCAGCAGCGCGCGCCGTATGCCGGGCAGCGCGCCGTCCGCCACCGCCGGGGTCAGCAGCCGGCCGCCGCGCAGCACGAGCAGGTTGGCTGCGGACGCTTCCGCCAGGAGCCCCCGCGTGTTCAGCAGCAGCGCGTCGCCGGCGCCGCGCCGGTCCGCCTCGACGCGGGCCAGCACCCCATCGAGGTAGTTCAGCGACTTGATCCGCGACAATGGCGACCACTCGTTGCGCCGGGTGGTCGTGCACAGCACCGCGTGCACCGGCCCTGCTGGCGCCGGACCCGCGCCGGTGGCGGTGATCAGCATGGTCGGGCGGCTCGTTCCAGGCGGAAGCACGCCGCGCGGCGCCGGCCCGCGCGACAGGGTGAGCCGCGCGCTGCCATCCGCCACCGCGGTGGCGGCGGCCGTGGCGGCGAGTCCGGCACCGAGCGCGTCGTCGTCCCAGGGCAGCGGGATCCCGAGCAGGGCGGCACCGTCACGCAGCCGGCGCAGGTGGCGGGGCAGGTGCGCCGGCTGCCCGCCCGCGATCCGCACCGTTTCGAACAGCCCGTCGCCGAGGGTGAAGCCGCGGTCGTCCGGATCGATCGCGGCCTCGCCCCGCGGCAGCAGCGCGCCATTCAGCCAGCAGGTCACGCCTCGCCGCCCAACGCCCGGAGCAGCGGCTGCAGCTTGAGCCGCATCTCCTCGTATTCCGCCGCAGGGTCGGAGTCGGCGACGATGCCGCCGCCGGCCTGGGCGATCAGCACGTCGTCGGTCGCGACCACGGTGCGTATCACGATGCTGCTGTCCATGGCGCCGTCGTAGCCGAGCCAGGCGATGCTGCCGCAATACGGCCCGCGCCGCGACGCTTCCAGCTCGTCGATGATCTCCATGGCGCGGATCTTCGGCGCACCCGTGACCGAGCCGCCGGGAAAGGTGGCGCGCAGCAGGTTCATGGCACCGAGCCCCGGACGCAGCTGCGCCCGCACCTCCGAGACCAGGTGGTGCACGGTGGCGAACGTTTCCAGCTCGCACAGCGCCGGCACCGTCACGCTGCCGACCGCCGCCACCCGCCCGAGATCGTTGCGCATCAGGTCCACGATCATCAGGTTCTCCGCCCGGTCCTTGGCGCTGCCGAGCAGGTCGTCGCGCAGGCGTCGATCCGCCTCGGGATCGGCCGCGCGCGGCCGGGTGCCCTTGATCGGCCGGGTCTCGATCCGGCCCTGCGGATCGAGCCGCAGGAAGCGCTCGGGCGAGGCGCTGAGCAGCGCCAGCTTCCCGAAGCCGAGATAGGCGGCGAACGGCGCCGGGGTGGCAGCGCGCAGCCGCAGGTAGAGCGCCGCCGCCGAAATCCCGGGCGGCCGCGTCGCCAGATGGCGCAGGGTCAGGTTGGCCTGGAAGATGTCGCCGGCCCGGATGTAGTCGAGCACCCGGCGCACCCGGTCCTCGTAGGCCGCCCGGTGGAGGTCCGGCGTCCACACTAGCGTGGGGACCGGCTGGTGCAGCCGCGACGGGACGCGGTCCAGCAGGGCCAGCGTCTGCCGGGCCCGCCGCACGGCGCGCTCCGCCCGTTGTGCCGGATCCGGCTCCGGCAGACCGGAGGACAGCAGCCAGCAGCGTTCCTGCTGCCGGTCGAACGCCATCACCACGTCGTAGAAGGCGACGCTCATGTCGGGCAGGCGGAGCGGGTCGAGGTGGCGCGCCGGCAGGCGTTCCAGCACGCTGCCCAGCTCGTAGCCGAAGAACCCGACCGCGCCGCCCGAGAACGGCACCGGTGCTGCGCCCGGCTCGATCCGCCAACGCGTCAGCTCGGACCCGACGGCGTCGAACGGGTCGCCGCGTTGCCGGACACCGTCCACCGTCACCCATCCGTCGCGGGCCTCGACCAGCCGGAACGGCCGCACGCACAGATAGCTGGTGCGGCTGCGTGCGTCGGACGACGCGCTGTCGAGCCATGCCGGCATCGGCTCGTCAGCAAGTGCCGCGAACGCATCTTCCGGAAGGCGCCAGGCGATCTCGCGGACGTGCAGCGCGAGGGCAGGACCCGGGGCTGCATGCGAGGCGGCTGCCGTGTCCGCTAGCCCAGCGGGTCGGTCGAGAAGATCGGCGCCCCGTCATCCACCGGCGCCGGGTCCGGATCGCCTGGGCGACGCGCCGGCGAACCGTCCGCCGCCGTGGCCGGGGGCTGGACCAGGGGTGCCTGGTCCGGACGGAGATCGACCTCCGGAGCGTCGATCGACGGCAGCGACGGGAACACGGACATGGCGTGTGTGGCCTCGGGTTGATCGGCTCCCGAACGCCCGCCACCCGTCCCGGTTCACGCCGGGACGCGGTTCGCCGCTCCTGCTGCTCCCGATGATCGTCTGGCCGTGGCCGTCCGCCATGCTAGGCTCGCTCCGTGGCTCTTCCGGATCACCAGCAACCAGACCGACCCATCGCGGTGCCGGCGGACGTCCTGCCCTGGACCATCCACCCGGCCCTGACCGAGAAGCGGCTGCGCGTGTGCGCGCTGCTGCTGGCCCATGCCAGGCGCGACGCGGTGCTGCTGGCCTCGATCGAGATGGGCGACGACACCTGGTCGATCGGCTGCCGCGCCTACGCCTTCGGCCGCCAGCGCCTGCAGCGGGCGGCCGAGCGCGGCACCCATGACTGGCTCACCGTGCTCGACGGCAGCCACCACTTCGTGTTCCTGATCGAGGACGTGCCGGTGCGCTTCTTCCGCGGCTCGGCCGACGACCCGACCAGCCGCACCCTGCGCCGCCAGGTGATCGAGGCGCAGCAGCTGACCATGGCGCTGGGCGGCGACAAGGCCGACGGGCTGGTGTTCAGGCTGGCGCTGGAAGCGGCCCCCGCCGGGGCGGTCGACCGCGTGGTGTTCCTGGCGCTGCGCGGCGAGGACGGCCGTGTGGAGTGCTTCTGGCCGATCCCGCTCGACGCCCAGGCAGGGGAGGCGGCGGGCGCCGAGCCGACGCAGCTGCGCCTGCTCGGCGCCGATGCCAGCGACGTGCTGGTCTCGCCCCTCCCGGCCAAAGGCAGGGCGCGTGCCGGACGCGGGACGCCGCCCCTGGCATCGCGGCGCCGCACGCCGGGCTGACGCTCCGGCCCGCGCAGGCCCGCTTCAGCGCGCCGACGCTTCCGCCGGCTGCCAGGCTGCGAGCGACACGGTCGCCGACGCGCCGGAGCGCCGGGGCCGGTCGGCGTCGGCCAGCGCCGCACCGCCCGCATCCGATACCTGGCCGCCGACCAGGAAGCTGGATCCGCTGTCGATCAGCAGCGAGGCCTCGGCATATTGCCCGCGTGTCCGCTGCGTCGCGGACTGCGCCGCGAGGCGCTCGCTGCGCATGGTGCCCGTGCCGCCGATCAGGACGGTGCCCTGTCCGCCCTGGAGGACATCGATCCTGCAGCCCACCGGAAGACCGTTCGGCACCGTGAGCCTGAGCGAGCTGTCGGACGTGCTGCGCAGGATCGTTCCGCAGTCCGCTTTCCCCACCATGCGCGTCTGCGACACGCCTTTCACCGGCGTGGCGCTCGCCTGCAGCACGCCGCTGACAAAAACTCCGTTGATCCGCGCGGTGCCGTTCTGGATCGTGTTGCCGTGATCATCGAGCGAGAAGTACTGCACGCCCGAGCCGTCCATGGCACGCAGGGCGTAGTTCCAGGACGCACCGGACTTGGCCTGCACCAGCACGGCGGTATCGCCCGCGCCGATCGTCGCGTCGTAGGCGGCGCCGTACATGGTGGTGCCGAGGTTGATGACGCCTTCCTGGATGTCGACGGCAAGGTTGGCGACGTTGGTCGCACGGTTGACGGACGACGCGACCATTTCGGTATCGGAAAGGAATCCCATGCCGGTGTTCTGCGTGTCGACCAGCAGGCCGCTGCCGTCGCTGTTCGGCCCGTCCTGCCGCAGCGTCGCATACAGGCAGTCGACCTCGCCGACGGTGCTCGCCGCGAGATAGTTGCTCTTGTTGCACTTCACGTTCATGCCGACCTGCGCCGTCTGCGGGCCGTTGGTGCCGCTTCCCGGCGACGACAGCGTCACCGCCTCGGCTGCGAACGCATCTCCGCCGGGTGCCGTCAGGTTGAGGATCACCGGGCTGGTGATGGTCGGAATGACCTGTGCGCCTGCCTTGGCGGCGGCGAAGGATGACATGGTGCATGCCAGGGCGATGCGGATGCGAATGTTCATCGGGATGTTCCTTGATTGGATGATCTCATGGGGAACACGGGCGCTTGTCGTTCCGTTAGCGCATTGCCGAGCCAGGCGGCATCATGTTCAAAAAATCTAGTCTGCACATGCAAGATCAAGGAAATAACAATCCGGTACACGTTCCTCATGAGGCTTCTTGTTCTCTCGACATGGCCCGGCCGGAGTAGAGCACCGCATGGTCGTTAGCAAGCCGATAGATCCGAAAAACGCCGTCGCGATAATGATGTTTTGCTATCGCACCGTTCTTGTGCGGCCTGATCGGTGCGTCCTGCAACGCGCGTCATGGTTGCGCGCACGGCCGCTTCCCGCGCGCGACGCGACCCGTCCGGGGCCGGCTGCGCGGCTGCCGGTCCACGTCGCCCACCGGATGCTGGAGCGATCCTCTGCCTCCGGGACGCGGCGTGCTATGCAACGCCCAAGCCTTCCCCGCTGCGACGGAATCCTTTCTTGTTCTCGATTGCCCCGGCCCCCGACCCGCTCCTCCGGCATCTCCCGACATGATCGCCCAGCTCACCGGGCTGCTGGCCCAGGTCGAGTCCGACCGCTGCGTGCTGGACGTCCAGGGGGTCGGCTACCTCGTGCAGGCCTCGACCCGCACCCTGTCGGCGCTGCCCCATCCGCCGGAGCTGGCGCGCGTGCTGGTCGAGACGGTGGTGCGCGAGGACGCGATCCTGCTCTACGGCTTCGCCGAGGCAGCCGAGCGCGACTGGTTCCGGCTGCTCACCACCGTGCAGGGCGTCGGCGCCAAGGTGGCGCTCGGCATCCTGTCGGCGATGTCGCCGCGCGACCTGGTCGCGATCATCGCCAGCGCCGACCGCGCCAGCCTGACACGCGCGCCCGGCGTCGGCCCGCGCCTGGCCGACCGCATCCTGGGCGAGCTGAAGGACAAGGCCGGCGTGATGCCGACCGGTAGCGGAACGACCGCCGCGGCCGGACAGGTCGGCGCCGGCGGGATCGAGGGGGACGCGCTGGCGGCCCTGGCCGGGCTCGGCTTCCGCCGCGTCGAGGCACATCCGGTGGTGGGGCGCGTGGTCGAGCGGCTGGGGCAGGGGGCGCGGCTGGACACGGTGATCCGTGACAGCCTGAAGGAGCTGGCGCGATGAGCGACGCAGAGGGCAAGCGGCGCACGATCGACGGGCGCCGCGCCGAGGAGGACGCGGCGGAGGCCACGCTGCGCCCGCAACTGCTCGACGACTTCGTGGGCCAACGCGCCAGCCGGGAGAACCTGTCGATCTTCATCCAGGCGGCGCGCGGACGCGGCGAGGCGCTGGACCACGTGCTGCTGCACGGGCCGCCGGGCCTGGGCAAGACCACGCTGGCGCAGATCGTGGCACGCGAGCTGGGCGTGGGGTTCCGCGCCACCTCCGGGCCGGTGATCCAGCGGTCGGGCGACCTCGCCGCCATCCTGACCAACCTGCAGCCGCGCGACGTGCTGTTCATCGACGAGATCCACCGGCTGCAGCCGGCGATCGAGGAGATCCTGTATCCGGCGATGGAGGACTTCCAGCTCGACCTGATCATCGGCGAGGGGCCGGCCGCGCGCTCGGTGCGGATCGACCTGCAGCCCTTCACCCTGGTCGCCGCCACCACGCGCGCCGGCCTGCTGGCAACGCCCCTGCGCGACCGCTTCGGCATCCCGCTGCGCCTGGTGTTCTACACGCCCGAGGAGCTGCGCCGGATCGTGTCGCGGGGTGCCGAGAAGCTGCGCTTCGCCCTCAGCCCGGACGGCGCCGAGGAGATCGCCCGCCGCTCCCGCGGCACGCCCCGCGTGGCCGGCCGCCTGCTGCGTCGGGTGCGCGACTTCGCCTCGGTCGGCCGCACCGCGGACGGCCCGGTGGACCGGGCGCTTGCCGACGCCGCGCTGTCGCGCCTGGAGGTGGACACGCTCGGACTCGACGCGATGGACCGGCGCTACCTGCGGCGAATCGCCGAGCACCACAACGGTGGCCCGGTGGGCGTGGAAACCCTGGCCGCCGCCCTGGCGGAAGCGCGCGACACCCTGGAGGACGTGGTCGAGCCGTTCCTGATCCAAGAGGGCCTGGTGCTGCGTACCAGCCGCGGCCGCGTGCTGGCCGATCGCGGCTGGGCCCATCTCGGGCTGAAGCAGCCCGCCGGCGAGCGGCTGCAGTTCGACCTGCTGTCCGAGGAGTGACGTTTCCGTGCCGGCGCACCGCACCGCGTTCCGGGTGTATTACGAGGACACCGACGCCGGCGGGGTGATGTACCACGCCCAGTATCTCGCCTTTGCCGAGCGCGGCCGCAGCGAGGCGCTGCGCGAGGCGGGGGTGTCGGCGGCCGCACTGCTGGAGCGGCACGGCATCGCCTTCGTGGTGCGTCGCGCTGCCGTCGAGTACCGCCGTCCGCTCCGGTTCGACGACCTGGCGACGGTGCAGACCGTGCTGCTGGAGCGGCGAGGCGCCAGCCTGCGCTTGGCGCAGACGCTGTCTGCCGGAGAGGTGCTCGCCGCCACCCTCGACGTCACGGTGGCGACCGTGCGCGTCCTCGACCTGCGTCCGGTACGGCTGCCGGAGCCCTGGGCGACGGTGCTGGACGGCCTCGCCGCCTGAGCGCCGCCATCCTGGTCCCCGTCCTCGTTTCCACCTTGGGGCCGGGTTAAAAACCGGTCACATGCAACAGGCTAGGGGACAAAGCTTCTGCTCCGGCTGAAAACCCTCTAGGAAGCCCGGCGAACGGTGGGCGCCCGGCCAGCCGGGTCGGGTGCTGCGAAGGAGGCGCGTTTGGATCGGGCGGTTGATGCGGCAAACCTGGCTGCGGCGACGGGTGGGGACCTTTCGCTCTGGAGCCTGTTCATCCAGGCCTCCTTCGTCGTCAAGCTGGTGATGCTGGGACTGGTCGGGGCCAGCGTCTGGGTCTGGGCAATCATCTTCGAGAAGACGGTCTCGGTGCGTCGCGCCAACCGGCAGGCTGCCGGATTCGAGGACCGGTTCTGGTCCGGCGGCAGCCTGGACGACCTGTACGAGACCGACGGCGCCAAGCCGGCGCACCCGATGGCCGCGGTGTTCGGCGCTGCCATGGGCGAATGGCGGCGCAGCGCCCGGGTCGCCGGCGCCGACCTGTCGCGCGGCAGCGTGCGCGAGCGGGTGGATCGGGCCATGGCCATCACCGTGACCCGTGAGCTGGAGCGGCTGGAGCGCTGGATGATCTTCCTCGCCACCGTCGGCTCGACCGCACCGTTCATCGGCCTGTTCGGCACCGTGTGGGGCATCATGCACTCGTTCTCGGCGATCGCGGCGATGCACAACACCAACCTCAGCGTGGTGGCGCCCGGCATCGCCGAGGCGCTGTTCGCCACCGCGATCGGCCTGGTCGCGGCGATCCCGGCGGTGATCGCCTACAACAAGATCAACCAGGACCTGTCCCGCTTTGCCGCCCGCCTGGAAGCGTTCGGCACCGAGTTCGGCGCGATCCTGTCGCGCCAGTCCGAGGAAAGGGTCTGAGGATGGCGATGCAGCTCGGCGGCGGTCGGGGCGGGGGGATCGGCGGACGCGGCCGGCACCGGCCGATGTCGGAGATCAACGTCACGCCGCTGGTGGACGTGATGCTGGTGCTGCTGATCATCTTCATGGTCACGGCACCGCTCATGACCAGCGGCGTCAACGTCGACCTGCCCAAGACCAACGCGGCGCCGATCAACGCCGACACCAAGCCGATCACGCTCACCATCAAGGGCGACGGCACGCTGTTCCTGGGCGACGAGGCCGTCACCAACGACGAGCTGGTCGCCCGCCTGCAGGCCGCCTCGCAGAACGACCCGAACCACCGCATCTTCGTTCGCGGCGACCAGCACATCGACTACGGCCGGGTCATGCAGGTGATGGGCACCATCACCGGCGGCGGCTTCACCCACGTCGCCCTCCTGGCCGAGCAGCCGCAGCCCGGCGGCGGCGCGGGTGCCGCCCCGTCGCACTAGCACCGGACCCGCTGGAACCCCATCGTGGTCCGGACGCGACCTGACGACACGAGCCGCCTGAAACGGGCCGCACTGGTCTCCGGCGGCTTGCACCTCCTGCTGGTGCTGTGCTTCGTCATCGCCCTGCCCCCGATCGCCAAGCCGCCGGAGCCGCCGGACGCGCCGTCGATCGAGATGGACTTCACCGGCCCGCCGTCGCAGTCGCGCCGCGGCGACCAGCCCACCACCAAGCCGGTGCCGGCGCCGTCTGCGGTGGAGAAGACGGCACCCGTGTCGCCGACCCCGCCCGAGCCGGTGCCGGTGGAGGAGCCGCCACCCCCGCCGCCGCCGCCCACGCCGGCCCCGCCGCCGCCGGAAGCGGTGCAGGCGCCGATCCCGCCGCTCGACCTGCCGCCCAAGATCCAGGCACCGTCGCCCGACGCCGTGCGCGCCCCGCCGCCTAAGCCGGCGCCCCCGGCGCCCAGCCACGCCCCGTCGCCGCCGACGCCGCATCCGCAGCCCGACCTGCCGAAGCCGACGGTGCCCTCGCACGCGACCCAGCCGAACCGGACCAGCAATGTGCAGCCGGACACCCATTCGCTGCTGGCCACGCTGGAGAAGTTCCGCGCCGACCAGCCGCAGACCCACCCGCCGCACCACCGCGCCAACCCCGACCAGGGCGGCTCGCCATCCCGCGCCGGCGACGTGACCGGCCAGCTCAGCGCCGGGGCGCAACGGGCGATCGGCGGCTCGGTGCGCCGCTGCTATGCCGAGGATACCGAGGCGCGGAACTACGCCAGCTTCACCGCCCACCTGCTGGTCACGGTGGACGAGACCGGGGAGGCGCGGCTGGTCGACTTCAAGCCCGACACCGCCGCCCGCATGGCCGCCGATCCGGAGTACCGGGCCCTGGCCGAGCGCGCGCGCGACGCGGTGCTGAACCCGACCTGCGCCAAGCTGCCGATCCCCTCCAACCTGCTGGGCCGGACCCAGCAGCTCAGCTTCGTCTTCCGCCCGTGACGGGCGAGCCTGGAGAGAACGTCATGTCCATCATCAGCGCGAGCAGCGAGGGCCTGACGCGCCGGCGCCTCCTCGGCAGCACCCTGGCCGGCGGCGTCCTCGCCACCCCGCTCGCCGCGTTCGGCCAGGCCGCGCCTGCGGCACCCGCGCCGGATGCGCCGGGCGGCGCCGAGATCACCGTGGACCAGGCCCGCACGGCCCCGATCCCGATCGCGATCCCCTCCTTCGGTCCCGGCATCGGCGACCAGATGACGCAGGTGATCAACAACGACCTGGCGGGCTCCGGCTTGTTCCGCCCGATCGTGGCGGCCCCGTCCGCCGGCGGCCCCGGCGTGCCGGACTTCACCCCCTACAAGAGCATGGGCGCCCAGGCGCTGGCACAGGGCACCACCTCCGGCTCCGGCGCCGGGGTGCGGGTGGAGTTCCGGTTGTGGAACGTGCTGACCGGGCAGCAGCTCCAGGGCACCGCCTACACCACCAGTGGCGGCAACTGGCGCCGCATTGCCCACATCATCGCCGACGTGATCTACGAGCGCATGCTGGGCGACAAGGGCTATTTCGACACCCGGATCTGCTACGTCGCCACCTCCGGCCCCCGCACCCACGAGACCACCCGGCTGGCGATCATGGACCAGGATGGCGCCAACAACCGGGCGCTGACCGGCGGCGAGTGGCTGGTGAAGACGCCGCGCTTCCACCCCACCCGCGACCAGATCGCCTTCATGAGCTACGCCAACGACCGGCCGCGGGTGTACCTGTTCGACCTCGGCAGCGGCCGCCAGCAGGTGCTGGGCGAGTTCCCCGGCATCAGCTTCGCGCCCCGCTTCTCGCCCGACGGCGGATCGGTGGTGATGTCGGCCACGCGCGGCGGCGGCTCCGACATCTACGCCGTGTCCCTCGGCGGCGGCAGGCCGCGCCAGCTCACCGATTCCGGCGCCATCGACACCAGCCCCTGCTACAGCCCGGACGGCAGCCAGATCGTGTTCAACTCCGACCGTGGCGGCACGCCGCAGCTCTATGTCATGGGGGCCGGCGGCGGCGGCGCGCGCCGCATCTCCTACGGCTCCGGCACCTACGGCTCGCCGGTGTGGAGCCCGCGCGGCGACCTGATCGCCTTCATCCGGATCGGCTCCGGCGGGTTTGCCATCGGTGTGATGGCGCCGGACGGCACCGGCGAGCGCATCCTGACCCGCGGCTTCAGCGTGGACAGCCCCACCTTCTGCCCGAACGGCCGCGTGCTGGCCTATGCCAGGCGAGGCGCCGGCGCCTCGTCCTCGCTCGGACAGATCGACATCGCCGGTTTCAACGAGCGCACTGTACCGACCCCTGGTGGCGCCGAGGCGCCGGCCTGGTCGCCATTGAAGGGCTGAACGCCGCCGGCCGGACACACCATAGAATAAAGTGACGGCGCCGCGGATCGAATCGGCATCCGCTACGTTGCCGGCTTGACCGGATGCGAAACGAGGCAGTAATCGGCGACGACCGGAAGTCGTTCGCCGGGCTCCGTTCTCTTGCTCGCTGCCTCGAGCGCGGCCGGACCTGCCCGCCGGTCGGCTGAACCGCCCACACCACATCGTCCAGGAACCCAGCACCATGACACTGAAGCTTCTCGGGGCGCTCGCTCTCGTCGCGGCGCTCGCGGCGTGTTCGGACGACAAGGCGGCCAACAGCGGCTCCGCATCGGGCCTCGGCGCCACCTCCGCTCCGACCGGCGCCGCCGCTCCGGGCAGCGAGGCCGACCTGGTCGCCAACGTCGGCGACCGCGTCTACTTCGACCTCGCGCAGAACACCCTGTCGAGCGAGGCCCAGGCCACGCTGGGTCGCCAGGCGGCGTGGCTCGCCCGCTATCCGCAAGTCACGATCCAGCTCGCCGGCAACTGCGACGACCGCGGCACCGACGAATACAACATCGCGCTCGGCAACCGCCGCGCCAACGCCGCCCGCGACTACCTGGTGGCGCAGGGCGTCTCGGCCGACCGCATCTCCACCATCTCCTATGGCAAGGACCGGCCCACCGCCACCGGCGACGACGAGCAGTCCTGGGCGCAGAACCGCAACGCGATCACCGCCGTTCGCTGACGCTCGCCGGTACCGGCCCGAACCCGCGCCCCGGGGTCCTCCCCGGGGCGTTCGCGTTTGCGGCGACATGGCCGCCTCGTGCGGCAACTTCATGCGGCCGCCGTTCTGTCCTAGCCTCCGTCGTGCCGGCCGCGCTGCCGGCCTGCCGAGCCCGGGGATTGTCCATGCGTCCTGTGTCCTGCCTTCCGCGATGCGCCGTCGTGCTGCTCGGCCTCGGCGCGACCGTCGCGCATGGCGGAGCCGCCCGGGCCCAGATCGAGAGCCGGGAAGGGATCTCGCTGCAGAACCAGATCCTGGAGCTGCGCCACGAGCTGGAGCAGGTGGAGAGCGGCGGCGGCGGCGCGCCGGTGGCGCCGCCGATCGGCGGCCAGTCCGGCCAGCCGGGCGCCGTCGACCCGGGGCTGGCGCCGCAGCTGCTCGACCGCGTGCAGACGCTGGAACAACAGGTGCGCGACATGCGCGGCGAGTTCGACCAGCTCGCCAACCAGGTGCAGCAGCAGAACGCCACCCTGTCCAAGCAGATCAGCGACATGAACTTCGCCCTGCAGCAGGGCCATGGCGGCGCCCCCGGACCCGGAGTGGGGCCGGTGGAACCGGGCGCCCTGTCGGCGCCGCCGCAGGCCCGGCCGGCAGCGCCGCCACCGCCGCCACCGGTGCGGCGCACGCCGGAATCCACCCTCGCCGCCGGCAACGCCGCGCTGGCGCGCCGCGACTACCCCGCCGCCCAGGCCAGCGCGCAGGAGGTGCTGTCCGGCCCGCGCAACCCGCGCCAGATCGACGCCCAGTTCCTGCTCGGCCAGTCGCTCGCCGGCCAGCACCAGTACCAGCAAGCCGCGGTGGCCTACTACGACACCTACAACCGCTCGCCGCGCTCTGGCCGCGCCCCGGACGCCCTGCTCGGCGTCAGCGCCTCCCTGATCGCGCTCGGCGACAAGGGCTCCGCCTGCCAGGCGCTGTCGAAGCTCCATGCCGAGTTCCCGTCGCCGGCGCCGCGCGTGCGCAGCGCATCGGCTGCCCTGCGCGGCCGCGCCGGCTGCCGCTGAACCGCCTTCCGGCGGCGGAACCGGTCGGCGACGCCGAGTTCGCCGCCCTGATGACCCCGCTCGGGCCCTGGCCGGGCGCGGGCGCGTCATCACCGGTGGCGGTCGCGGTGTCCGGGGGCGCCGACAGCACTGCCCTGGCCTGGCTGTCGCAGCGCTGGACCGCGTCGCGCGGCCTGCGCCTGCTGGCGCTGGTGGTCGATCACCGGCTGCGTCCCGGCTCGACCGCCGAGGCCGCACGGACGGCCGCCGGGCTTCGGTCCCGCGACGTCGAGGCCCGGCTGCTGGCGGCGCATGACCTCCATCCCGGTCCGGCGCTGGCCCGTCGGGCGCGGGAGGCACGCTACCGGCTGCTGGCCGCTGCCTGCCGCGACGCCGGCGCCATCGACCTGCTGCTCGGCCACCACGCCGGCGACCAGGCGGAGACCGTGCTGATGCGCGCCCGCGCCGGCAGCGGCCCGGACGGCCTGGCCGGCATGGCGGCGCTGACCGAGACCGCCGACCTGCGCCTGGTCCGCCCGCTGCTCCCCGTCGCCCCGGCCCGGCTGCGCGCCACCCTGTCCCGGCACCGGATCGCCTGGATCGAGGACCCGTCCAACCAGGACCGGACGGCGCAGCGGGCGCGGCTCAGGCAGGAGCTGTCCGGACCGGGCGACCAGGTGCCGCACCTCCTGTCGGACGCCGCGGCGGCGGGTGCCGCGCGGATGCGGCGCAAGGCGGGCGACGCCGCGGTGCTGGCGGAGGCGGCGGTGCTTCGTCCGGAAGGGTTCGCGCTGCTGCCGCCGGCGCTGCTGCCGGCCGACGCGCTCGCCGCTCTTCTGCGCAGCGTCGGCGGCAACCGCTACCCGCCGTCGCGCCCGGCGGTCGACCGCCTGCTGCGTCGCCCCGGTCCGGCCACCCTGTCCGGCACCCGGCTGGTGCCGGCAGGCCGCCTGCGCCCCGGTTGGCTGCTGCTGCTGCGCGAGGCCCACGCGATCGGCGCCCCGGTCGACGCCGACGACGACGCGACGTGGGACGGGCGCTTCGTTCTCGACACCGCCGGAGCCTCCGTACCCCCGGGCACGCGCATCGAGGCTCTTGGCGCCGAAGCGGCCTTGTTCCGGCGACGCACGGTCCTTCCGGCCTCGGTCCTGGCCACCCTGCCGGTGCTGCGACGCGACGGCGTGCTCCGGGCGGTGCCGCATCTCGGATGGGCAGCCACCCCCGACTGGTCCGGGCTGCGGTTCGGCTACCGTCCCGCCGCACCCGCTTCCGACGCGTCGCTGTTCACCAACCGTTAACACGGCCCGAACATCATCGCGGCCCGGGACTTTCCACGGTGCGCGCTCGTCCCAATCTGTGGTTGCGAACGGAGTGGCTTCGGCGCGCCGGTCGTCTAAGATCAACCGGCCCGCCTCCTGTGGCGGGCGGCTCCGGCTGCACGTCGAGCGGGGAAGTAGAAGACCAGATGAGTAATTTCGGGCGGAACCTGGCCCTCTGGGTCATCATCGCGCTGCTGCTGGTGCTGTTGTTCAGCGTGTTCCAGCCCGGCAGCGGCCAGCGTGCGGCGCAGCAGCTGGCCTATTCCGACTTCGTCGGCGACGTGAACGCGGGCCATGTCCGCTCCGTCGTGATCCAGGACCACAACGTGTCCGGCGTGCTGACCGACGGCACCTCGTTCGAGACCTATACGCCTGAGGACCCCAGCCTGGTCACCCGCCTGACCGACAAGGGCGTCGAGGTGGTGGCCAAGGCCGAGGACAGCGACGTCAACCCCTTGTTCCGCTACCTGCTGCAGTGGGCGCCGCTGCTGCTGATCATCGGCGCGTGGTTCTTCGTGATGCGCCAGATGCAGTCCGGCGGCGGCCGCGCCATGGGCTTCGGCAAGTCGCGCGCCAAGCTGCTGACCGAGAAGCAGGGCCGCATCACCTTCGAGGACGTGGCCGGCATCGACGAGGCCAAGGCCGAGCTCGAGGAGATCGTGCACTTCCTCAAGGACCCGCAGAAGTTCCAGCGCCTGGGCGGCAAGATCCCCAAGGGTGTGCTGCTGGTCGGTCCCCCCGGCACCGGCAAGACGCTGCTGGCGCGTGCCATCGCCGGCGAGGCCAACGTGCCGTTCTTCACCATCTCCGGCTCCGACTTCGTCGAGATGTTCGTGGGTGT
The DNA here is from genome assembly GCA_964249735.1 of uncultured Acetobacteraceae bacterium. Lineage (GTDB taxonomy): Bacteria > Pseudomonadota > Alphaproteobacteria > Acetobacterales > Acetobacteraceae > Lichenicola. The sequence goes on from CAXUDP010000028.1 coordinate 26,280, forward strand.
CGGCGCGTCCCGCGTCCGCGACATGTTCGAGCAGGGCAAGAAGAGCGCGCCCTGCATCATCTTCATCGACGAGATCGACGCGGTCGGCCGCCATCGCGGCGCCGGGCTGGGCGGCGGCAACGACGAGCGCGAGCAGACCCTCAACCAGATGCTGGTCGAGATGGACGGCTTCGAAAGCAACGAGGGCGTGATCCTGATCGCGGCGACCAACCGTCCGGACGTGCTGGACCCGGCGCTGCTGCGTCCCGGCCGGTTCGACCGCCAGGTCGTGGTGCCGAACCCGGACGTGAACGGTCGCGAGAAGATCCTGCGCGTGCACATGAAGAAGGTGCCGCTTGCCTCCGACGTGGAGCCCAAGACCATCGCCCGCGGCACCCCCGGCTTCTCCGGCGCCGACCTGGCCAACCTGGTGAACGAGGCGGCGCTGCTGGCGGCCCGCATGGGCAAGCGCACGGTGGCGATGCTCGAGTTCGAGAACGCCAAGGACAAGGTGCTGATGGGCGCCGAGCGCCGCTCGCTGGTGATGAGCGACGCCGAGAAGAAGATGACCGCCTATCACGAGGGCGGCCACGCGCTGTGTGCCATCAACACCCCCGGCTGCGACCCGGTGCACAAGGCGACCATCATCCCGCGCGGCCGTGCGCTCGGCTTGGTGATGAGCCTGCCGGAGGGCGACCGCTACTCCAAGAGCAAGTCCAAGCTGCTGGCCGAGCTGACCATGGCCATGGGCGGGCGTGCGGCGGAGGAGATCATCTTCGGCGCCGAGAACGTGTCCAACGGCGCGTCCGGCGACATCAAGATGGCGACCGACCAGGCCCGTCGCATGGTCAGCGAATGGGGCATGAGCGACAAGCTCGGCATGATCTCGTTCGGCGACAACGGCCAGGAGGTGTTCCTCGGCCACTCGGTGACGCAGAACAAGAACGTGTCGGAGCAGACGATCCGCGAGATCGACAGCGAGATCAAGGCGATCATCGACCAGGCCTACATCAACGCCAAGACGCTGCTGACCGACCGGATCGATGACCTGCACAGCCTGGCCAACGGCCTGCTGGAATACGAGACCCTGTCCGGCGACGAGATCCGCCAGGTGCTCCGCGGCGAGCCGGTCGAGCGCAAGGTGATCGACGAGCCGATGCAGGACCGCCGCGCCTCGGTTCCGACCACGGTCAAGCCGCTCCCGCCGACTGGCGGCGGTCTCGACCCGGCGCCGCAGCCGGGCTGAGCCCGAACCGTCCGCACCTGAGAACAGGGCCCCGTGCGAGCGGGGCCCTTTCCATGTCAGGAGGCGGCGGGATAGTCGACGTAGCCTTCCGGTCCCTGGCTGTACCACGTCGCCTGCACGTCGCGCGCCGGCGTCAGCCCATCCTTCAGGCGGCGCGGCAGGTCCGGGTTGGCGATGAACGGCCGCCCGAAGGCGATCGCGTCCGCCTCGCCGTGCTCGACTGCCGCCCCGGCGCGCGGCCCGTCATAATCCGAGTTGAGCACCAGCGGCGCGGAAAACACCTCGCGGATCCGCGGTGCGATCGCCGGCCGGTCGCTGGCGCGGAAGGTGCTGTCCTCCCGCGGCTCGCGCAGCTCCAGGAAGGCGATGCCGATCGCCGACAGCGCCGCCGCAGCCGCGGTGAAAAGCTCCTCCGGCATGCTGTCGTTGACGCCCTGCACCTCGCCGTTGGGCGACAGCCGCACCGCGGTGCGGTCGGCGCCGGCAACCCCGGCCACCGCTTCCGTCACCTCGGCCAGCAGCCGCACCCGGTTGGCGATCGATCCGCCGTAGCCGTCGTCGCGGTGGTTGCTGTTGTCGCGCAGGAACTGGTCGATGAGGTAGCCATTGGCGGCATGGATCTGCACTCCGTCGAACCCCGCCTCCAGGGCGTTGCGCGTCGCCTGCCGGTAGTCCTCCAGCAGGCCCGGGATCTCGTCCGTGCCGAGCGGCCGCGCCTCGGCGTAGTCCTGCTTGCCAGCATAGGTATGCGCCTGCCCCGGCGCCGTGGTGGCAGAGGCGGAGACCGGCTTCTCGCCGCCGAGGAAGCTCGGGTGCACGATCCGGCCCATGTGCCAAAGCTGTGTCACGATCCGGCCGCCCGCCTGATGCACCGCCTCCGTCACCAGCCGCCAGGCCTGCACCTGCTCCCTGGTCCACAGCCCCGGCGCGTACGGCCATCCCAGGCCCTGTCGGCTGATCCCGGTGGCTTCCGAGATGATCAAACCCGCGCCGGCCCGCTGCGCGTAATACTCGGCCATGATCGGCGTCGGCACGTGCTCGGCGGTGGCGCGGGCGCGGGTCAGGGGCGCCATCAGGATGCGGTTGGGGGCGTGGATCGCGCCCAGCCGGATCGGTTCGAACAGGGTCGGCATGCAAGGCTCCTACCGTATGAACAACGGGGTTGCATCTGGCGACGGTTGCCGCGTTTTGCAGCATGCCTGAGACGATGCCGACGCACCGCCTGATCGAGCCGCTCGGCCTGCTGCACGGCGCTGCCGCCAGGGAGGCGTGCGCGGCCAGTGCCGCCCTTCCGCTTGCCGGAGGCCCTGCCGCGTTCTCCCTGGCCGCGCTGGTCGAGAACCACACCCGCCGCATCGTCCCCGCCACCGCCATCCCGGATGACTGGGCGACGCTGCGGTCGAGGCTGACGACGCCGCCCGCCACCGCCGGCCTGCCGCCCGGCCCGCTGGTGATGGGCATCCTGAACCGGACGCCGGACAGCTTCAGCGACGGCGGCCGCCATGCCGACCTCGACCGCGCGGTGGCCGCCGCCCGGGCGATGATCGAGGCCGGCGCCGGTCTCCTCGACATCGGCGGCGAAAGCACCCGGCCGGGTGCCGTGCCGGTGCATCCCGCCGAGGAGCAGGCCCGCGTGCTGCCGCTGCTCCGGGCGTTGGTCGGGCAGGGGATCCCGCTGTCGGTGGACACGCGCAACGCGTCCACCATGCGCGCCGCCCTCGACGCCGGCGCACGCCTGGTCAACGACGTGTCGGCGCTGGTGCACGATCCGGCGTCGCACGGGGTGCTGGCGGCCGCATCCTGTCCGGTGGTGCTGATGCACATGCGCGGCACCCCGGAGACTATGCAGTCGCTGACCGGGTACGGCGACGTCGCGGTCGACGTGGTGCGCGAGCTGGCAGATCGAGTAGACGAGGCGGAACGCGCCGGCATCGCGCGCGCGCGCCTGCTGGTCGATCCCGGCATCGGCTTCGCCAAGACCGACGCGCAGAACCTCGAGCTGCTGCGCCGCCTGCCGATCCTGGCCAACCTTGGCTGCCGGGTGCTGCTGGGGGTGTCGCGCAAGGGCTTCGTCGGCCGCGTCGGCGGGGCCGCGTCGGCGACCGACCGGTTCCCTGGCTCGATCGCCGCCGCCCTGCCGGCGCTGTCGTTGCCGGGCTGCATCCTGCGCGTGCACGACGTGGCTGAAACGGTGCAGGCGGTGCGTCTCTGGCAGGCGATCCATGGCTGAGCTAAATCGGTCCGGGAAGCCGGAAGGGCATGTGATGGGCGCTGGGCGGAAGCTGTTCGGGACCGACGGGATCAGGGGCACCGCCAACGTCGACCCGATGACGGTGGAGGTGGCGCAGCGCCTGGGCCAGGCAGCCGGCCTGCGCTTCCGTCGCGGCACCCACCGCCACCGCGTCGTGCTGGGCAAGGACACGCGCCTGTCCGGCTACATGATCGAGTGTGCCCTGGTATCCGGCTTCCTGTCCGCCGGGATCGACGTCACCCTGGTCGGACCGCTGCCGACGCCGGCGATCGCGCTGCTGACCCGCTCGCTCCGCGCCGACCTTGGGGTGATGATCTCCGCCTCGCACAACGCGTTCGAGGACAACGGCATCAAGCTGTTCGGCCCGGACGGGTTTAAGCTGTCCGACGACCTGGAGGAGGAGATCGAGGCCCTGATGGGCTCCGACCTGTCCGGCCGGCTCGCCGCTCCCGACCTGATCGGTCGCGCCTCGCGCCTAACCGACGCCGCCGGCCGCTACGTGGAAAGCGCCAAGGCCAGCTTCCCGCGCGGCCGCCGCCTGGACGGGCTCCGCATCGTGATCGACTGCGCCAACGGCGCCGCCTACCGGGTGGCGCCCACCGCCTTGTGGGAGCTGGGTGCCGAGGTGGTGCGGATCGGCTGCAACCCCGACGGGCTCAACATCAACCACCACTGCGGTTCGACCAGCCCGGGCGCGCTCAGCGCCGCGGTGCTGGAGCATCGCGCCGATCTCGGCCTAGCGCTGGACGGCGACGCCGACCGGCTGCTGATCTGCGACGAGCGCGGCCAGCTGGTGGACGGCGACCAGATCCTGGCGCTGATCGCCGGCTCCTGGGCCGCCAGCGGCCGGCTGCGCGGCGGTGGGGTCGTCGCCACGGTGATGTCCAACATGGGTCTGGAGCGGAAGCTGGCGGAAGCGGGCCTCCGGCTGGAGCGCACGGCGGTGGGCGACCGCTACGTGGTGGAACGGATGCGCGAGCTCGGCATGAACGTCGGCGGCGAGCAGTCCGGCCACATGGTGGTGTCGGACTTCGCCACCACCGGCGACGGGCTGATCGCCGCCCTCCAGGTGCTGTCGGTGCTGGTCGAGCGCGGCCAGCCGGCGAGCCAGGTGCTGCGCCTGTTCACGCCGTTCCCGCAGCTGCTCCGCAACGAGCGCTTCAGCGGGCGCTCGCCGCTGAGCAGCCCGGCGGTGATCGAGGCCAGGCGCTGGGCCGAGGACGAGCTTGGCGCCAGCGGACGGCTGCTGCTGCGCGAAAGCGGCACCGAGCCGGTGGTGCGGGTGATGGCGGAGGCAGAGGACGAGGCACTGGTCGCCCGCGTCGTCGGCGGCGTGTGCGAGGCGATCCGGCGCGCCGCCCTGGCGGCCTGAAGCGTGGCCGGTCCCGTGCCGCTCGGCCGCATCCTGATCATAGCCGGCAGCGATTCCGGCGGCGGCGCCGGCATCCAGGCCGACATCAAGACTGCGACCGCGTTGGGCGGCTATGCCATGACCGCGGTCACCGCGCTGACGGCGCAGAACACGCTCGGCGTGCACGGCGTGCTGCCGGTGCCGCCGGAGTTCCTGCGCCTGCAGATCGAGTGCGTGCTGGCCGATCTCGGCGCGGACGCCTTCAAGACCGGCATGCTGGGCGACCCGGCCCTGATCGAGACCGTGGCCGACTGCCTCGGCCGGCACCGAAACGTGCCCCTGGTGCTGGACCCGGTGATGGTGGCCAAGGGCGGGCACCGGCTGCTGGCTGCGGACGCGACGGACAGCCTCAAGCGCACCCTGCTGCCGTTGGCGACGCTGCTGACGCCCAACCTGCCGGAAGCCGAAGCGCTGTCGGGTCTGCGCATCGACAGCGTGGACGACATGCACCGGGCCGCGGACGCGCTGCTCGCCCTGGGCGTACCGGCGGTGCTGCTGAAGGGCGGCCACCTGCCGGGCCAGGAGGTGGTCGACCTGCTGGCGACGCCCGACGGCCGTGAACGCTTCGCCGCACCCCGCATCGACACCCGCCACACCCATGGCACCGGCTGCACCCTGGCCAGCGCGGTGGCGACCGGCCTGGCGCAGGGAATGGCGCTGCTTCCCGCGGTGGTGCGGGCGCACGACTATGTGCGGGCGGCGATCGGCGCCGCACCCGGCTTCGGCGCCGGCGCCGGGCCGCTGAACCACATGGTGCGCGTGGGGTGAGGCGGCGGGCGGCGGTGCTGCTCGCCGCGCTGCTGCCGGTCGCCGCCTGCGCCGACCAGCCGGCGCCGACGGGTTGCGTGATGCACGAGCTGGCCGTGTTGCCGGTGCTCAACAACCGCCGCCAGCCGATCATCCGGGCGTCCGTCGACGGCGTGCCGGTCGCCTTTATCGTCGACACCGGTGCCCGCGTGTCCACCGTGTTCGAGGGAGCCGCCGCGACGCTGAACCTGCCGGTCAGCTTCGAGAACCGCCACGTGCTGGTCGGCACCGGTGGTGCCATGTTCGCGCGCGACGCCACGATCGACATCCTGCGCCTCGACCACATGGTCGCGCGGAACGTGCAGTTCGTCACCGCCGGGCGCTGGCAAGGCCGGATCGACGGCCTGCCGCTCGCCGGGCTGTTCGGCGGCGACTTCCTGGCCGGCTACGACGTCGCCTTCGACCTGCCGGCGCACCGCGTGTCGCTGTACCGGGAGCAGGGCTGCGGCAACAACCTGCGGCCCTGGCCAGAAGGCGCAACGTATCGGATCCCGTTCCGGCTTGAGAACGACACTCAGATCGACCTGCCGATCGCCATCAACGGGCATACTGTCCCGGCGGTGCTGGACAGCGGCGCCGGCCGCACCGTGCTGGACCGCGCGGCCGGACGGGACGGCGGCGCCACCGATGCGTCGATGGCGGCCGACCCGGCCACGATCGGGACCGGCATCGACGGCAACCGCAACCCGATGCGGCTGCACCGGTTCGACAGCCTCCAGGTCGGACCGGAGCGGTTCGCGCCGGCGCTCCTGGAGGTCGGCGATACCGGCGTCACGCTGCTGGGTGCCGACTACCTGCGCGACCATCGGGTATGGATCTCGTATCCGCACCAGGTGCTCTACGTGCAGCCGGTCCCGGCCCGGCACGGAGCCGGACCGTTCTGAGGATCAGGCGGCCCGATCAGGCAGCCCGATCATCAGGCAGCCCGATCATCAGGCAGCCCTGGCGACCGCCTCGACCTGCAGCGCCTCGTCGCCCTCGATCGCCACCGCGACCGCATGCACCACGGCGGCGATGCGCACCGCCGCCTGCACCTGCTCGGTGCTCAGGCCGTGCCCGCGCACCGTCTTCTCGTGGGCTTCCATGCACATGCCGCAGCCGTTGATGGCCGATACCGCCAGCGACCACAGCTCGAAGTCGACCTTGTCGACACCGGGCTTGCCGATGACGTTCATGCGCAGCCGCGCCGGCAGGTTGGCGTAGTCGCTGCCGACCATGTGCACGAAGCGATAGTACACGTTGTTCATGCCCATGATCGCGGCGGCCGCCTTCGCGGCGGCGAGCGCCTCGGCGCTCAGCTTCGGGCCGAACTCGGCCGCGACCGCCTCGATCACCAGCGGGTTGCGCGAGGCCAGCGCCGACACCAGGAAGGTGCCGGCCAGCTGCTGCGTCGTGAGCAGGGTCTCGTTGGCCAGCGAGCCCAGGTTGAGCTTCAGGTCCTTGGCGTAGTCGGGAATGCGCGCCTTGAGCGTCTCGATAGACATCGAATTCTCCGGGATGGGTGGAAGCTGCGGGGACCGGGATCAGGCGGCCTTGAGGTGTTCCTCGCCCTTGTTCCAGTTGCAGGGGCACAGCTCGTCGCTCTGCAGCGCGTCGAGCACGCGCATCACCTCCTGCGGGTTGCGGCCGACCGACAGGTCGTTGACCGCGGCGTAGCGGACGATCCCGTCCGGATCGACCAGGAAGGTCGCGCGCAACGCCACGCCCTCGGTGCGCGACAGCACGCCGGCCGCTTCCGACAGCTCGCGCTTGATGTCGGCCAGCATCGGGATGGCGAGCGTCCTGAGGTCGTCGTGGTGCAGGCGCCAGTTCATGTGCACGAACTCGCTGTCGGTCGACACGCCGTAGACCACGGTGTCGCGGTCGGCGAAGTCGGCGTGGAGCTTGCCGAACGCCACGATCTCGGTCGGGCAGACGAAGGTGAAGTCCTTCGGCCAGAAGAACACCAGCTTCCACTTGCCGGCATCGGTCGCGTCGGTGATCTCGGTGAACGCGGTGCCGGGATCCAGCCCCTGCGGCCCGGCCTTGACGGCGGTGAGCTTGAACGACGGAAAGCTGTCGCCGACTGTCAGCATGGAAATCTCCGGAACCGTTGAAATGTGCGGTGCGTCCGGCGCCCGAGGCGGCCGTCGCAGCTCTCGAATATGGTGCACTGCGGCATGGGATCCAGTAGATACTTCCTGGCCCGTCGATCAGCGCAGCCTATGCGCGGCCGCCCGTCCGCGTCCCGGCATGTGATTGACACTCCGCGGGGCCGCCTTTATGCCGCGCCTTCCAGCGCTCAGCCGCTCACGAAGGTCGGACCATGAAGATCAGAAACAGCCTGAAGTCCGCCAAGGTGCGCGACAAGGATTGCCGCGTGGTGCGCCGCCACGGCAGGGTCTACGTCATCAACAAGAAGAACCCGCGCATGAAGGCCCGCCAGGGCTGAGTCGGATCGGGCCGGATCGAGCCGGGCCCGCACGATGCGGCTCCGGGCCGCCCCGGTTTCCCTGATCCGCCTGCCGGTGGCGCTGCTGCTGGCGTGGCACGTCCTGGCCTGGCCCATCCTGGCCGCCGCCGCTCCGGCCGCACCCCCCACCGCGGCGGCGCCCGCCCCCGACCGCGCTCTGGCCTCGCTCGAGGCGCTGCTGCTCCAGGCTCCCGACACCGCCGGGGCCGGCGCCGTCGCCGCCCGGCTCGAAACGTTCAGGACCTCCCGCTTGTCGCCGACCGTGCTGCTCCTGCTGCACCGGGTGCAGCGCGAGCTGTCGGACGGCGCGCTGCGCGACGCGCGCGACGACATGGACGACGCCCTCGCGTTGCAGCCCGAGCAGGCGGTGCTGTGGCGGCAACGCGCCGCGGTGCGCGCCACCGCCGACGATTCCGACGGCGCGATCACCGACCTCGGCGGAGCGCTCGCCCGCGATCCCGGCGACGTCCCGTCCTGGTCCGCGCTGAGCGGGATCGAGGAGCGGGAGAACCAGCCGAGGGAAGCGTTCGACGCCTGGGAGCACGTGCTCCGGCTCGACCCGATGATCGAGAACGGCGCTGCCCGCCTGAAGCGCCTGCACCGGCAGCTGGTCGGCGCCCCGAGCTGAAACCTCCCCGCTCGGCGAACGCCTGCGGGATGCCGGCCCGGCGGACGCCCGCCTGTCCGCGATCGGGCTGCGCCGACCGGCTCGCACCCTGCGGCCGAGCGACGAGACCCCCGGTCACGCCGTCGCGGGCTTGACGATGCCCTCCGCGAGCAGGCTGCGTGCCGCGTCAACGATCGCGGTCTGGTTGCTCCGTGGCGCCCAGCCGAGCTCGCGCTTCGCCTTTTCCGCCGACACCGGCCGTTCCTTGCCGAGCTCGAACAGCCGGCCGCGCACCGCCGGGTCGAACGCCGACGACAGCCGCACGAGCCAGCCCGGCAGGCGGCGCACGGGAACCCTGCCCGCCACCTCCGGCACATGGTCGCGCAGCACCCGCGCGACGTCTTCCATCCAGCAGAACCCGCCGGCGCCGATGAAGCGCTGTCCCGCGGCATCCGGGGCGCGGAGCGCGCGGACGTGCAGGTCGGCGACGTCGCGCACGTCGGCCAGGGGCCAGCCGAACGGCGGCAGCCCGGGCAGCGAGCCGTCCATCAGCCTCCTGACGATGTCGAGCGAGGGCGAGAAGTCGCGGCCCAGCACCGGGCCGATCACCGCGCCGGGACACACCGTGACGAGTTCCAGCGCGCCGCCCTCGCGGGCGTGCCAGTCCCAGGCGGCGCGCTCGGCGATCATCTTGGACCGCTCATAGGCGGAGCTATCGCTGCGGTCGCCCGGATCGGACCAGTCCGCTTCCGTGAACGGCTGCGATCGTCCGCCATGGCCATACGCCACCGCGGCCGTCGACGAGGTCATCACCACCCGCTGCACGCCGGCGTCGCGCGCCGCGCCGAGGACGCGGAGCGCGCCGTCACGGGCTGGCCGCACCAGCTCGTCGTCATGCCTCGGGCTGCGCGCCGGGAAGGGCGAGGCGACGTGCAGCACGCCGGAGCAGCCGGAACAGGCGTCCCGCCAGCCGGCATCGGCCTCGAGGTTTGCGACCACGACCTGCAGCCTGTCGTCGGTCGTCACGATTTTGGCGAGCGCGGCGCGAAGTCCCGCTTCGCGTGCGAGGCTGCGGACGGTCGTGCTGACCCGTGACCCGTCGCGAAGCAGCTGGGCGATGCAGAAGCTCGCGATGTATCCCGATCCACCGGTCACCAGCACATTTTCAGGCCCGGCCATGACGCCCTCCTTGTTCCAGACCCAGACTGTACACATTGAGCATAAAATGTCCAATACGTCCGATCCGAGCCTGAAACGTGTCCTTGCGGCGGCGCTGACGCTGTTCGGTCGTCACGGCTTCCAGCGCACCAGCATGGCCGACATCGCGCGCGAGGCGGGGATCGCACGGGCGACCCTCTACCTTCGCTTCCCCGACAAGCCCGCGCTCTTCGCCGCGCTGGCGGCGTCGCTGGTCGACGAGGCGCTCGCCCGGGCGGAGGCGGCCTGGGTTCCCGGTGCGCCGCTGTCGGAGAACATCGCCGCGACCCTGCTCGCCAAGGATCTCGGCTTCTTCCACATGCTCCACGCGACCCCACACGGTGCCGAGCTGCTGGAACTCGACGCCGAACTGACCGCCGCCCCTGTGGCTCGGCTCGATGCCGGATTCGCGGCGCTGCTCGCGAAGCGCGGTCGCGAGGCGGCGCAGGAAGGTGCGGACCTGACGGTGTTCGGCGGTGCGGACGGTTTCGCGGCGTTCCTGGCCACCGCCGGTTCGAGCCTCAAGCACGCCGTGCGCACCGAGGACGCGTTCCGCTCGGTCGTCGACCGCCTGGCACGCGTGTCGGCGCGGGCGACAGGCCGGAGCTGAGCTTCGGGCCCGGGACGCGACGGTCGAACCGGGAGAAGCCGGCGCGGCGCGGCGACCTGCGACAACCTTTCTACCGGTCGGTCAGGCGCAGCTCGATTCGACGGTTGCGGGCGAACGCGTCGGGCGTCTCGCCGCTGTCCAGCGGCTGGAACTGCGAGAACGCGGTTGCAGCCAGGTTCTGCGGCTTCACCCCTTCGGCGATCAGCAGCTTGACCACGGTGATGGCGCGCGCCGCGGACAGTTCCCAGTTGGTCGGGAACGCGCTGTGCGCGATCGGCTGCCGGTCGGCGTGCCCGTCCACCCGCATGATCCAGGGCAGGTCGGGCGGGATCTCCGTGGCGATCCCCTTCAGCGTGCGCGCGAGCTGCGTCATCTGCTCGCGTCCCGCCGGCGACAGGTCGGCGCTGCCGATCGGGAACAGCACCTCGCTCTGGAACACGAACCGGTCGCCCACCACGCGTATGCCGGGCCGCCCGGCCAGCAGCTTCGACAGCCGGCCGAAGAACTCGCTGCGGTAGCGCTTCAGCTCCTCAACCTTGTCGGCCAGGGCGAGGTTCAGCTTGTTGCCGAGGTCGGTGATCCGGACGTCGCGCTCCTTCACCGCCGTCTGCGACAGGTCCAGCGCCTGGGCGATCGCGGTCAGCTGCTTCTGCAGCTCCGCCAGCTGCTGGTTCAGCAGCGTCACCTGCCCCTGCGCGTCCGCCGTCAGCCGGTCCTGCGCCGACAGCTTGAGCGCGTCGGCGGCGACCGCGGCGGACAGCGTGGAGGCGACGTCCGCGTCCCGTGCGTGCTCGGCCTTGAGCGTCGCCACCGACAGCTCCAGCGCGTGGCTGCGACCCTTTTCCAGCGACAGCAGCTGGTTCAGCTGCGCCATCTCGCGCGACAGCCGGTCCAGCGCTGTGGTGCGGCCGCTCAGCGTCACCGACAGGAACGCCTGCGCCAGCACGAACACCAGCAGCACGAAGATGATCACCATCAGCAGCGTGGACAGCGCGTCCACGTAGCCGGGCCAAGCGTCGAGCCCGTTGCTCCGGTTGCTGCGGCGCCTCATCGCGAGGCGGACGGGTTGAAGGAGGGGCCGGCCTGGCCGCCCGAGGCGGCGACGGTGCGCGTCAGTACGCGCAGCTCGTTGCGCAGCTCCGCTGTGCTCTGGCTGCGGCCCTGCTCGGTCTCGGCCAGCAGGCGCTGCAGCAGCCGCTCGATCGCGCGCAGCTCCGTCTGGCCGGCACCCGCGTTGCCGCCGCCATCGCCGAGCCGGGTCAGCGCCGGCAGCATCGCCTGCTGGCTTTCCGCCACCCGCAGCATCAGCTGCTGGTTGGCGCGAAGCAGCTCGGTCAGTGTGCCGAGCCGGTCGGCGAGTGCCGCCATGGTCTGGTTGTGCGCTTGCCTCCCGTCCTCGCCGCGCGACAGCACGCCCTGCAGCCCGTCCAGGTTCTCCGCCGTCTGCTCCAGCAGCGCCTGCACGTAGGCCGGGATCGGCGCTTCCCCCTCGGCGGCGGCGTAGCCGGAGGAGAACCGGGTGATCCCGGCCAGCCATTCCTCCAGCTCGTTGAAGAA
>CAXUDP010000029.1:0-9837 GCA_964249735.1 uncultured Acetobacteraceae bacterium
TACCAGGCGAGCCCGATCCACTCGTGCAGCGCGAAGTAGCTGTCCTCCCAGGTCGTCGCGCGGGGCGTGAGCGCGGCCAGCAAGGAGGTGCCGGGGTAGCCGCGGCGCCACACCGGCGCTGGAATGGCAACGAGGCCGCTCTGCCGGAAGGCGAGCAGGCTGCGCCGCATGTGCCAGGCGTGGGTTACCACCAGCACGGTGCGGATCCCGTCCGGCCTGAGCAGGGCAGCGCTATCGCGCGCGTTCTCCCAGGTGTCGAGGGAGCGGCTTTCGACCCAGCGCACCTTCACGCCAAAATCCTCGCGCAGGCTTCGAGCCATCACCATTCCGACCGGCGGGCCACCCTGCCAGGCCGGGCCGCCCGTCACGGCGACCGGTAGCCGGGTCGCGCGTGCCAGGATCGCGCCCTCCCGCAGGCGTTCCAGAGTGAGCGAGCCCGGCACGACCTCACCTGCCTCATCGCGGTCGAGGTCGCCGCCCAGGATCAGGATCGCCTGCGCTGCGGCTGGATCAGGTGGTCCCAGGCCGCGCTCGAGACCGCTCATGAGCGCCCGGCTCACAACCGGGAGCGCGAGCAGCAGAAGTGCGGCCAGGAGGAGTGCTGCAAGTCGCCGCCGCCGCACCAGGAGCAACAGAAGGGCCAACACGAGGAGGTTCACCGGCGGCACGATCACCGGCGTCAACAGTGCGCTCAGCATCAGGCCGGCCGGGACATCCGCGTATCGAGCGCCTGCAGGCCACGCCGGAGCAGCAGGGCGGCGTGCGCGAAGCCTCGCCGCCAGATTTCCTTCCGCCGCTCCGTCAACTCCGCCAGGAGGAGCACCAGGGCGATCGTTCCCCCCAGGATCAGGGCGACGCTCGGCCAGGAACTGCGCGGCCATGGATCCAGCGCCGCAAGGAACTGGGCGATGGGGAAGTGGAACAGGTACAGTGTGAAGCTCGCGCCTGCCGCCCAGTTGACCGGCCGCGACAGGACACGGATTACCGGGGCCAGGGAAGGTGCGATGGCCTGTGCCCCCAGTAGGTGCCCCGCGAAGCAGAGCGCGACCACACCGTCCTGGAGCAGTTGCCAGCGATGAGCGAACAGCGGCGCCGGATGCAGGCGTAGTCCATCGTTGGTCGCCCACACCTCGAACATCACCACGAGCACAAGGCAGCCGACGCAGAGCAGCCATCCCGTCTTGCGTCCCACTGCGCTTCTCACGCTCAGGCGGTAGCAGCCGTAGCCGAGCAGCCAGACCGGGAACAGCGCCGCGACCATCGGACCAGCGACCAAGAGCACGGCGGTGGCCGCGAGGAAGCGTCTGCGGCCCTTCATGAACGCCACCATTCCGAAGGCCACGTAGTAGCAGACCTCGTAGGCCAGGGACCAGAACGGGCCGTTCGAGCCCGGCGACGAGCGCCACCACCAGATCTCGTTGACGAAGAACAGCGAGCGCAGGAACTGCCGCTCCGGGTGCATCGTGCTGTAGCCCCAGCTCGCGCTGTAGAGACCGGCGCAGAGGTGACGGCCGAGCGTGTCGAGCAGGAAGGTGGCCAGCAGTGCCGGCAGAGCCACCGAGTAGATCCGCGCCGCGCGGTTCACCGCGTAGATCCAGGGGGTCGGCTCTTTCCGGTCGACGGCGTAGCCAATCACGAAGCCGGACAGGATGAAGAAGGCGAGGACCGCATCCGCGAAGCCGTAGGTCCGGAACGGCTCGAACAGCCCTGGCGTCCACAGCCACGTGCAGTGGCCGAGGAAGACGCTCAACGCGGCGCCAAGCCGGATCAGGTTCAGGTAGAACGAGAGTTCGCGGCTCATCGCCCGATCTTCGGCCGAAAGGCTGAACAATTCCTGAACGCGCGTGGGTGCGGGTTGAGAAAGCCATAATTTTTCCTGGCGGCGTCTTCCTCAAGACGCGCCATCCGGTAGACGACCGCAAAGGTTTCGACAGAGATCTCTGTCTTCCTCCTTTTGATCGACAATCCTTGGTCCTTGAACGGGTCGAACTCTCCATCGCCGGCCACCGCGACCACGAACGGCCGCAGCGTGTGCAGGACGCGGATGGTCCCGGCATGCTGCGCCAGCACCTCCGGCAGGCGCCGGCGGGCCATGGGGCTCTCGTCCAGGTCGCCACCAGCGAGCAGCACGCCGCGTTCACGCAGCCAGGCGTCCATCTGCTCTCGCTTGAAGGTGCGCTTTGCCTGCTTGCGGCCGAACAAGCGGCCAGCGCCGTGCACGTTCAGTGGAAGACAGCTTGTAAGGGTGACCCGGCTGCGGGGTGAACAGCGCCGGAACGGGACCCACCCTGCAGCATGACCACTCTCCTCCTGGTTGTTCGGGAGGGGCGGTAGCCGGGATGCTGACGGTGGACACGATCGGTCGGATCAGGCGGGAGTATCTTGTTGGCAAGAAGACGATCCGGCAGATTTCACGGTCGCTGAAGGTCTCGCGCAAGGTCATCCGCAAGGCGATCCGGACACCGACGACGGAGTTTGCCTATGTCGGCAGCGCCAGGTTCAGCCGCAGCTGAATTCTTTTGTCGCGCGCCTGGACCAGCTTCTCGAGGAGAACGCCAGACGCTCGGCGCGTCGTCTGCATGAACTGCTCGGCGCCGAGGGATATGCCGGTGCCTACAACAGCGTCCTGCGGCATGTGCGGACCTGGCGCAGGGACCACGGCAAGATGGATGCGGTGTTCGTGCCGTCCTGGTTCTCGCCTGCCGAGGCCTATCAGTTCGACTGGTCACACGAGACGGTCGTGCTGGGCGGCACGACGACGGAGATCAAGGTCGCGCACGTCCGGCTTTATCACAGCCGCAGGTTCTTCATTCGCGCCTATCCGCGTCAGACCTAAGAAATGATGTTCGGATGACCGCAGCGTTGCTCGACCGCCTGACGCACCACTGCGACATCATCGAAACCGGCAACGAAAGCTGGCGCATCAAACACGGGCCTGACGACTGCCATGCAACCGCAGGTGTGGGTCCCGTTTGGACGCTGATAGTGGGTCCCGATCTCACGCTGTTTGACACGACAGCACGCAGACGGGTCAGACCTCGTGCTGCGGGGGACCGTCCGGCCGACCTGACCTGACCCTGCGGACGACAGACCTCATTCCGCCCGCCCGGTCGATGTAAGCCGCTGCGGCGTATCATCGACCGGGCTTTCGGCCCTGCACACGCCGACGACCCAAACGTGGCTCTGCACGGCGGCCGCAGCTGCTGGTATGGTCGCGCCGGCAGGCCAGGATGGCACGCCGCTCCATTGCACCCGGAACCTTTCCTTGATGACATCGTGGGTCCCCGCCGCTTCGCTGGCCGTCGCCATCCTTGCCACTCCCCTCACGGGCGTGGCCCAGACCCCGATGCAAGCCTCCGGGCCATCGCCGACGCAGCTCGACGACCAGCCTCCGCCGGCCGGCGACATCGCCCCGCACTGGGCAGCGCCTCGCACCGACTACGACTACGACCGCCGCGAGGTCATGATCCCCATGCGCGACGGCGTGAAGCTGCACACCGTCATCGTCGTACCCCATGGCGCCCACGGCCTGCCGATGCTGCTGGAGCGCACCCCCTACGACGCGAACTTCTTCGTCAAGAAGGAGGTGCCCCACCTGCGCGACGCCGCCTGGTCCGCCGATCGCGCATGGGTCGACGACGGCTACATCCTCGTGTTCCAGGACGTGCGCGGCAAGTACGGCTCGGAGGGCGCGTACACCATGACCCGCCCGCCGATCGGCCGCTTCAACCCGTCGAAGACCGACGACACCACCGACGCGTACGACACCACCGATTGGCTGTCGAAGAACGTTCCGGAGTCCAACAACCGCGTCGGCGAGATCGGCTCCTCCTATGACGGCTGGACCGTCACCATGGCCCTGCTCGGGCCGCACCCGGCGCTGAAGGTGGCGGCCCCCGAAAGCCCGATGGTCGACGGCTGGATGGGCGACGACTGGTTCCACTACGGCGCCTTCCGCCAGACCAACCTCGACTACCTGACCGGGCAGACCAGCGTGAAGGGCAAGGGCGATCCCGTGCCCCGGACCGCCTACGACGACTACCAGGCCTTCCTCGACGCCGGATCGGCCGGCGCCTACGCGGTCGCGAACGGCTTCGACCAGCTCCCGTTCTGGCGCCGCCTTTCCGCTCACCCGGCCTATGACGCGTTCTGGCAGGCGCAGGCGCTGGACAAGCTGATCGCAGCCCACCCTCCCGCCGTCCCGACCATGTGGCTGCAGGGCCTGTGGGACCAGGAGGACATGTACGGCGCCATCCACACCTGGGACGCGCTCCGCGCCGCGAACGCCACCGCCAACGCCCACCTCGTGATGGGCCCCTGGTACCACAGCCAAGTCAACCGCAGCGCCGACTCGCTCGGACCCCTCAAGTGGAAGGGCGACACCGCGGCCGATTTCCGCCGCGACGTGCTGGTCCCCTTCTTCGACACCTTTCTGAAGGACCGCGCCCCCGCCAGGCCCACGCCCAGGGTGCTGATCTACGACCCCGGCGAGAACCACTGGGACAGCCTCCCCGACTGGCCGCTGGTCGCCCCCGCCGCCCTGACCCCGTACTACTTCCAGGCCGATGGCGGCCTGTCCGCCGCCAACCCCGGGACGGGCGAGGACAGCTACACTTCCGACCCCGCCAAGCCGATCCCGTTCGAGCCGCTCCCGGCCCGCTTCGGCGACCACCCGTCTTGGGCCACCTGGCTGGTGCAGGACCAGCGCACCGTTGCCACCCGTCCCGACGTCCTGGTCTACCGCACCCCGGTGCTCGACCACCCGGTCCGGTTCGCCGGCGCCCCGGTGGCCGACCTGTTCGTCCGCACCACCGGCACCGACGCCGACTTCGCGGTCAAGATCATCGACGTCTACCCGTCCACCGATCCGGCGCAGCCGGAGATGGGCGGCTACCAGCTTCCCATCAGCCTCGACATCTTCCGCGGCCGCTACCGCCAGAGCTTCGAGCACCCGAGCGCGATCCCGGCCGGACAGGTGCAGGAATACAGGTTCCGCCTTCCCACCCTGAACTACACGCTGCAGCCCGGCCACCGCCTGATGGTGCAGGTGCAGAGCACCCTGTTCCCGCTCTACGACCGCAACCCGCAGAGCTTCGTGCCCAACATCCTGTTCGCGAAGCCGGCGGACTACCGTCCGGCCACCATGACCGTCGAGCGTGGCGTCGGTGGCCGTAGCGCCGTGCTGCTGCCGATCGTAGGAGCCGCCCCGGCTCCCGGCTGAGCCGAGCCGGTCGCCCGGGCCGCAGCGCCCGGGCACCCGCATCATCCGATTGTCCGGCAACCGCATGTTCGACACGGACGACGCACTCGTCGAACGGCCGAAGGGATCACCTCGCCTGGAAGCGGAACCTGGACACAGGGCAGCGGGCGATACCGGACGTGTGAAACGTCACATGAGGTAGCGGGCCGTGGTCCTCGCCGCGATCTCGTCGGCGCCGACCCCGGGAGCGATCTCGGTCAGTCGGAACGAGCTCGCATGGTCGTCGCGCCGGAACACGCAGAGGTCGGTGACGATCATGTCGACCACGTTCAGCCCGGTTAGCGGCAGGGTGCAGGCCGGGATGAACTTCGGCTCGCCTGTCTTCGACGTGTGCTCCATCGTCACGATCACCTTCCTGACGCCGGCCACGAGATCCATGGCGCCGCCCATGCCCTTGACCATCCTGCCCGGAATCATCCAGTTCGCGATGTCGCCCCGCTCCGACACCTCCATGGCTCCCAGCACGGTGAGATCGATGTGGCCGCCGCGGATCATGGCGAAGCTGTCGGCGGACGAGAAGTAGGACGACGACGGAAGCTCGCTGATCGTCTGCTTGCCCGCGTTGATCAGGTCCGGGTCCACCTCGTTCTCGTAGGGGAACGGACCGATGCCCAGCATGCCGTTCTCGCTTTGCAGCGTCACCGACACACCCGCCGGGATGTTGTTGGCAACCAGGGTCGGGATGCCGATGCCGAGGTTCACCGTGTAGCCGTCACGCATCTCGCGCGCCGCGCGGGCGGCCATGTCGTTGCGCGTCCAGGGCATCAGGCGGTCTCCCTCGGCCGGGTGGTATGGAACTCGATCAGCTTGTCGTAGGGTGCGCCGCACAGGATGCGCTGCACGAACACCGCGGGCAGGTGGATCCCGTCCGGATCGAGCGCACCGGCCGGGACGATCTCCTCGACCTCGGCCACCGTGACGCGGCCGCACATTCCGGCCGGCACGTTGAAGTTGCGCGCGGTCTTGCGGAACACCAGGTTGCCGGCCGTGTCGGCCTTCCAGGCCTTTATGATGGCAAGGTCGGCGACGATGCCGCGTTCAAGGATGAAGGTTTCCCCGTCGAACTCCTTGTGCTCCTTGCCTTCGGCAACCAGCGTTCCCACGCCGGTCCTGGTATAGAATCCCGGGATGCCGGCGCCCCCGGCGCGCATGCGTTCCGCCAGCGTGCCCTGCGGGCAGAACTCCACCTCGATCTCGCCTGCCAGGTACTGCCGCTCGAACTCCTTGTTCTCCCCGACATAGGAGCTGATCATCCTCGCGACCTGCCGCGAGCGCAGGAGCTTGCCGAGGCCGACGCCGTCGATCCCCGCATTGTTGGACGCGACCCGAAGGCGTGCCGTGCCGGCCCTTTCGAGAGCGTCGATCAGCCGCTCCGGGATGCCGCACAGGCCGAAGCCTCCCGCTGCGATCAGCATGCCGTCGAACAGGAGGCCCCGGAGGGCGGCATCGGCGTCAGGATGGATCTTCTGCATGCGACGTGGGTCCCGGGGTGGCGGAGCGTCAACGTTCAAGCGTCATCGCGACGCCCATGCCGCCGCCGATGCACAGCGTCGCCAGTGCCCGCGTGGCGCCGCGCCGCCGCATCTCGTGCAGCAGCGTCACCAGCACGCGGGCACCCGACGCGCCGATCGGATGGCCGAGCGCGATCGCGCCGCCGTTGACGTTCACGATCTCCGGATCCCAGCCCATCTCGCGGTTCACCACGCAGGCCTGCGCCGCGAACGCCTCGTTCGATTCGATCAGGTCGAGCATTCCGACGGTCCAGCCGGCCTTGTCCAGCGCCCGTCGCGAGGCCGGGATCGGACCCGTTCCCATCACCGCGGGATCGACGCCGGCAGTCGCACTGGACACGATGCGGGCCAACGGCTCGAGGTGCCGCCGCGCCGCCTCCGCCTCGGACATCAGCACGACCGCGGCCGCCCCGTCGTTGATGCCCGAAGCGTTGCCTGCCGTCACGGTGCCGTCCTTTGCGAAAGCCGGCCGAAGCTTCGCCAGCGTCTCCGGCGTGGTGTCGCCGCGCGGATGCTCGTCGGTCGCGACATTCTGCTCTCCCTTGCGCGTGCGGACGATGACGGGAACGATCTCTTCCGCGAACCATCCCGCTCGTCGCGCACGCTCCGCCAGGACTTGCGAGCGCAGGGCGAGCGCGTCCTGCGCGTCGCGGTCCACCTGCCACCGCGTGGCCATGTTCTCGGCCGTCGAGCCCATGTGGTAGTCGTGGAACGCGTCCCACAGGCCATCGGTGACCATCGTGTCGGTCAAGGCAAGATCACCCATGCGGCGGCCGGCGCGAAGGTGGGCGGCATGCGGCGCCAGCGTCATGCTTTCCTGGCCGCCCGCGACCACCACCCTGGCATCGCCGCAGGCGATCTGCTGCATGCCGAGTGCCACCGCACGCAGTCCGGACCCGCACACCTGGTTCAAGCCCCAGGCCGTGGTCTCCTTCGGCAGGCCGGCACCCATCGCTGCCTGCCGCGCCGGGTTCTGACCCTGTCCGGCCGTCAGGACCTGCCCAAGGATGACCTCGTCCACGTCTCCGGGCGCGACGGTTGCACGCTGCAACGCGCCGGTGATTGCGGCGGCACCAAGCACATGAGCCGGCACGGCGGCGAACTGGCCGTTGAAGGTTCCAATCGCGGTGCGGGCTGCGGCGACGATCACGATGGAAGGCGACGTCATGTGAACCGTGTCCCTGCGGCTGGAACGATCTCGTTTCGGAGGAGAACCGTCTGCTCCGCGAGATCGGGAGTGCGCTCATGGCCACACACGCTCGGGAGTTCGAGATCGACGTGATGCCAAGCCTTGTTCGTTACCACGCAGATCTCGACGCAGCCAGTCGCCGCCAGGCCTTCCACGCACTCCCTGCGGGCGATCGCGGTGTGCGTAGACGACATCGGCCTATGCACGGGCGCCCGTCCACGATGCGCAGTCGGATGGTGTCGTTCCGCGAACCGCAGATGGTCCTTCTGCCATATCTCGAACGCGCCGGCATGTTCGGCCAACAGATGACATCGCGCGCGGAAGCCGCCCGAGAGACAGCTTGCTGCGGCAGCCTTCCATCTTCGGCGCACAAGGATGTCGAGCATGATGCCTTTCGAACGCACGCGTTGCCGCCTGTCGGCACAGCCCTGGCCGGACTTCCGGCAGCGGCGCCGGACGGCCCCCGTACGACATGACGACGCGTCTCGGAAGGTGTCGGCCGCGACGTGACCATGTCGGTTCACGGCGTCGACGAAGACGACGACACCTCGTCATCCGCCCTGGCAGCGTCCAGCAACGCCCTTGCCTGCTTCAAATGGGGCAGGTCCAGCATCCGTCCTTCGAGCGCGATCGTCCCGGTGCCCGGATCCGCCCCGAACAAGGCCACCACCTTGCGTGCATGCTCCAGCTCCTGTGCGGTGGGCATGAAGATCGCGTTGATCACCGGCACCTGTTGCGGATGGATCGCCATCATGCCGACGAAGCCGTCGCGGCGGGCGCGGATCGCATAGGCTTCCAGTCCGGCCAGGTCGCGGAACGCCGGGTAGACCGTCTCGATCGGCGGCACCCCCGCCGCCGAGGCGCCCGCCAGGCACAGCGTGCGCGCAAGCCGGCACAGGTCGCTGTAGCCGCCATCCTCGCCACGGTTGGTGGAGGCACCCACCGCCGCCGGCAGGTCCTCAGCACCCCAGGTCAGGCCGGCGAGGCGGGAGCTCGAGCCGCGATAGCTGCCAAGCGTGAACAGGGCGCGCGGCGTCTCGGTGGCGATCGGCAGGATGCGGATCCGTCCCGCCGCCAGGCCCGCCGACGCCTCCAGTGCGGCCAGGTAGTGGTCGAGCCGCACCGCGTCCTCGGCGCCGTCCGGCTTTGGCAGCACGATCCCGTCCGGGCCGCCCGGCACCACCGCGGCCAGGTCGGCCAGCGCATGCGGACCGGACAGCGGGTTGATCCGCACGAACACGGCCGGCGTTCGCGGCAACGGCCGCTCCGCCAGGAACCGGCTCGCCAGCCGGCGCGCCTCAGGCTTCCTCGGTTCCGCAACGGAGTCCTCGAGGTCGAGGATGACGACGTCGGCGCCGGATCCGGACGCCTTGTCCAGCTTCGACGGCGCGTCCGCCGGCACGAACAGCCAGGATCGCAGCCTCATACCGGGCTTCCCAGCACCAGGGCGGTGCGCCGGCACCGGCAGACCACCTCGTCGCGCTGGTTGATGGCGCGATGCTCGAACACCACGATCCCGTTCCCCGGCCGCGACCGGCTGTCGCGCGTCTCGACCACGGTGGTCTCGACCCGCAGCGTGTCGCCGACGAAGACCGGCTTCGGCATCACCACCGCGTCGTAGCCGAGATTGGCGACCAGCGTGCCCGACGTGGTGTCGCCGACCGAGATTCCGATCATCAGGCCGAAGGTGAAGATGCCGTTGACGACGATGCGGCCGAACTCGCTGGCAGCGGCGAATTCCGCGTCCAGGTGCAGCGGCTGCGTATTGTGCGTCAGCGCGCTGACCAGCAGGTTGTCGGTTTCGGTGACGGTGCGGTGCAGCTCGTGCCGCACGGTCCAGCCGACCTCGAACTGGTCATAGTACCTACCCGCCATGA
>CAXUDP010000029.1:9937-37344 GCA_964249735.1 uncultured Acetobacteraceae bacterium
CGTCCGGATCGAGCCGCACCAGGATCAGCTCCTCCGTCACCTGCTGCCCGACGCGGACGGCCAGCTCGGCGACGACGCCCGCGAACGGCGCCTGCAGCGACAGCTCCATCTTCATCGCCTCCACCACCACCAGGGGGGCGCCCCTCGCCACCGCGTCGCCGAGCGCCACCGGGACCGCCACCACGCGTCCCGGCATCGGCGAGGAAACGGCGCCGCTCCCCCGGTCCGCTTCCGGCCCGTCCTGTGCGACGGGATCGCGGAACGCGTAGGGCTCGCCCGCCTCGAACACCACGATCTCGCCGTCCCGCGCGAACACCGGCAGCGACCGGGCCGGCGCCCGCGCCATGGGCGTGATCACCCGCGTCTCCCCCGCATGGGCCAGCCGCACCTCGAGCCGCGGCTCGGCGTTCAGCCGGAAGCCGGCCAGCGGCCCGCCTGCGTCGCGTAGGCGTCGGCGGCCGGCCGCGTCCAGGACCGCCGCGGACGGCTTGCCAGGCCGGGTCAGCGCGTCGAGCCGGGCGTCGATGAACCCGGTCTCCACCCGCTCCGCCACGAAATCCGGATGCGACAGGGCGCGAACCAGGAACCCGGCGTTGGTCCTGACCGGCCACGCCTCGACCGCGCCGCACGCCGCCGCCAGCCTCGCCGCCGCCTCCTGCCGCGTCCGCCCGTGTACGATCAGCTTGGCGATCAGCGGGTCGTAGAAGGCGGAAACCTCCGACCCCTGCTCGACCGCGCTGTCCACCCGCACGGCTTCCTCCTCCGGCAGGCGGAAATGATGCAGCCGCCCGGTGGAGGGCAGGAAGCCGGAAGCGGGCTGCTCGGCGTAGAGCCGCGCCTCCATCGCCCAGCCGTCGAGACGCAGCTGCTCCTGCGCCAGCGGCAGCGCCTCGCCGGACGCGACGCGCAGCTGCCACTCGACCAGGTCCTGCCCGGTGACCGCTTCCGTCACCGGATGCTCCACCTGCAGCCGCGTGTTCATCTCCATGAACCAGATGCGGTCGGCGCGCAGCCCGTCGCTCCCGTCTGCGATGAACTCGATCGTGCCGGCGCCGCGGTATCCCACCGCCCGCGCCGCCCTGACCGCGGCGGCGCACACCGCCTCGCGCACGGCGGGCTCCAGCCCGGGCGCCGGAGCCTCCTCGACCACCTTCTGGTGCCGGCGCTGCAGCGAGCAGTCGCGCTCGAACAGGTGCACGACGTTGCCGTGGTCGTCGGCGAACACCTGCACCTCGATGTGGCGCGGCCGGGTCACCCAGGTTTCCAGCAGCACCCGGTCGTCGCCGAACGCCGCCTCCGCCTCGCGACGGCAGGCAGCGAGCGAGGCCGCGAACTCGTCCGGCCGGTCGACCCGGCGCATCCCCTTGCCGCCGCCGCCGGCGACCGCCTTGATCAGCACCGGATAGCCGATCCGCGTGGCCTCCGACGCCAACCGTTCCCCGGTCTGGTCGTCACCCAGGTAGCCCGGCGTGACCGGCACGCCCGCCTCGGCCATCAGCGACTTGGCGGCGTCCTTGAGCCCCATGGCACGGATCGACGCCGGCGGCGGCCCGACCCAGACCAGCCCGGCCGCGATCACCGCCTCGGCGAACCCGGCATTCTCGGACAGGAAGCCGTAGCCCGGATGGATCGCCGCCGCCCCCGCGCTACGGGCGGCCTCCAGGATGCGCTCCGCCACCAGGTAGCTTTCGCGCGCCGGCGCCGGGCCGATCGCCACCGCCTGGTCCGCCTCGGCCACGAACGGCGCCTGCGCGTCCGCATCCGAGAACACGGCGACGCTGCGTATGCCGAGCCGCCGGCAGGTGCGGATGATCCGCCGGGCGATCTCGCCGCGATTGGCGATGAGCAGGGACGCGATCATGTCCGCCCTACATCCGGAACAGGCCGAAGTGCTGCGACTCCGCGATCGGCGCGTTCAGCGACGCCGAGATCGCCAGGCCCAGCACGTCGCGCGTCTGCACCGGATCGATGATCCCGTCGTCCCAGAGCCGGGCCGTGGCGTAGCGCGGATCGGACTCCGAATCATAGCGGGTACGGATCGGCGCCTTGAACGTGTCCTCCTCCTCTGCGCTCCAGTGCTCCCCCCTGGCCTCCATCCCGTCGCGGCGCACCGTCGCCAGCACGCTTGCCGCCTGCTCGCCGCCCATCACCCCGATTCGCGAGTTCGGCCAGCTGAACAGGAAGCGCGGCCCGAAGGCGCGCCCGCACATGCCGTAGTTGCCGGCACCGAAGCTGCTGCCGATCAGCACGGTGAACTTCGGCACGCTCGCGGTCGCCACCGCGGTCACCATCTTGGCACCATCCTTGGCGATGCCGCCGGCCTCGTAGCGGCCGCCGACCATGAAGCCGGAAATGTTCTGCAGGAACACAAGCGGCGTGCGGCGCTGGCAGGCGAGCTCGATGAAGTGCGCCGCCTTCTGCGCGCTTTCCGAGAACAGCACGCCATTGTTAGCCAGGATCGCCACCGGATAACCCAGGATCCGGGCGAAGCCGGTCACCAGGGTCGGACCGTACAGCGGCCGGAACTCGTGCAGCTCGGAGTTGTCGACGATCCGGGCGATCACGTCGCGCACCTCGTACGGCGCGCGCCGGTCGACCGGCACGATGCCGTACAGCTCGGCCGGGTCGTACCGCGGCGGCACCGGTTCGGCCACGTCGATGTCGATGCGCTTGACGGTGTTGAGGCGCCCGACGATGTCGCGCACGATCCCGAGCGCGTGCTCGTCGGTCCGCGCCACGTGATCGACCACGCCGGACCTGCGGCCATGCGTGTCGGCGCCGCCGAGCTCGGTGGCGCTGATGACCTCGCCGGTCGCCGCCTTCACCAGCGGCGGCCCGGCCAGGAAGATCGCGCCCTGGCTTTCCGGCCCCAGCCCGCGCACGATCACCGCCTCGTCGCTCATCGCCGGCATGTAGGCGCCGCCCGCGGTGCTCAGGCCCATGACGCAGGCGATCTGCGCGATGCCCGCCGCACTCATCCGCGCCTGGTTGTAGAAGATGCGCCCGAAATGCTCGCGGTCGGGAAAGACCTCGGCCTGGTGCGGCAGGTTGGCGCCGCCGCTGTCGACCAGGTAGAGGCAGGGCAGGCGGTTCTCCTCCGCCACCTCCTGCGCCCGCAGGTGCTTCTTCACCGTGAGCGGGAAGTAGGCGCCGCCCTTCACCGTCGGGTCGTTGGCGACGATCATCACCTCGCGCCCCGAAACCCGGCCGATGCCGGTGATCAGGCCCGCCCCCGGCGCCTCGTCGCCATACATCCCCAGCGCAGCCAGCTGGCCCAGCTCCAGGAACGGCGCCCCAGGATCGAGCAGCCGCTCCACCCGGTCCCGCGGCAGCAGCTTGCCGCGCGCGAGGTGGCGCTCGCGCGACGCCGCCGGACCGCCTTGTGCCGTGATCCGCACCTGCTCGCGCAGCGCCTGGGCGCAGTCGCGGTTGAAGCCGGCGTTACGCGCGAACGCCTCGCTGCCGACATCCACCGTGCTCGCCAGCCGCGTCATCGCGGCGTGCTTCCCTCGATCAGCTCGCGCCCGATCAGGTAGCGCCGGATCTCGTTGGTGCCGGCGCCGATGTCGTACAGCTTGGCGTCGCGCAACAGGCGCTCGACCGGCCATTCGCGCGTGTAGCCGGCGCCGCCCAACGCCTGGATCGCTTCCAGCGACACCCGCACCGCGTTCTCGCTGGCGAGCAGGATCGCCGCGGCGGCGTCTGTGCGCGTGGTGTTGCCGGCGTCGCAGGCCCTGGCCACCGCATAAACGTAGGCGCGCGACGAGTTGAGTGCCACGTACATGTCGGCGATCTTGGCCTGCATCAGCTGGAAGCCGCCGATCGCCTGGCCGAACTGTTTGCGCTCGCGGACATAGGGCAGGCACACGTCGAGGCAGGCCTGCATGATGCCGAGCGGACCGCCGGCCAGCACCGCGCGCTCGTAGTCGAGACCGGACATCAGGATCCTGACGCCCTGTCCTTCAAGACCCATGACCTGCTCGGCCGGGATCTCGCAGTCCTGGAACACCAGCTCCGCGGTGTCGCTGCCGCGCATGCCCATCTTGTCGAGCTTGCGCGACACCGAGAACCCGGGCGTGCCCTTCTCGACCAGGAACGCGGTGATCCCCCTCGGGCCGGCGGCCGGATCGGTCTTGGCATACACCACCAGCACCTCGGCCGAAGGCGCGTTGGTGATCCAGAACTTGGTGCCATTCAGCACGTAGCGGTCGCCGCGTCGCTCGGCCTTGAGCCGCATCGACACCACGTCGGAGCCGGAACCCGCCTCCGACATGGCGAGCGCGCCCACATGCTCCCCGGAGATCAGCCCGGGCAGGTAACGCTGCCTTTGCGCCTCGCTGCCCCAGCGCCGGATCTGGTTGATGCACAGGTTGGAATGCGCGCCGTAGCTGAGCCCGATGGCGGCCGAGGCGCGCGACACCTCCTCCATCGCCACCACGTGCTCCAGGTAGCCGAGCCCGAGCCCGCCGTACTCCTCCTCGACGGTGATGCCGTGCAGCCCGAGCGCCCCCATCTCCGGCCAGAGCGTTCGAGGAAAGACGTTGGTCTCGTCGACCTCCTTCGCGATCGGCGCGATCCGGTCCGCGGCGAAGCGCGCCGTGCTGTCCCGGATCGCGTCCGCGTTCTCGCCCAGCGAGAACTCAAGCCCACCGCTCATCGCACGCTCCCCTGGCTGGACATCCGGCACACGCGTCCCGGCATCATGGGCGATCCAGGAACAGGAGGGCGGGCTGCTCGACCAGCCGCTTCAGCGCCTGCACGAACCGCGCGGCATCGTAGCCGTCGATGATCCGGTGGTCGAACGACGACGACACGTTCATCATCGTCCGCACGACCACCTGTCCCCTGACCACCACCGGCCGCTCCACGAGCTTGTTCGGGCCGATGATCGCCACCTCCGGGTGGTTGATCACCGGCGTCGCCGACACCCCGCCCAGCGCCCCCAGGCTGGTGAGTGTGATGGTGGAGCCGGTCAGCTCGTCGCGCCCGGCGCTGCCGTCGCGCGCCGCCTGGGCGACGCGGCCGAGCTCGCGCGCGCACTGCCACAGGTCGAGCGCCTCCACGTGTCGCACCACCGGGACCAGGAGCCCGCCCGCGGTCTGGGTGGCGATGCCGACATGCACGCCCTCGAAGCAGCGCAGGATGCCGGCCTCGTCGTCGTAGCGCGCGTTCACCTGCGGGAACTGCGGCACTAGCCGCGCCACCGCGCGCATGAGGAACGGCAGCAGGGTGAGCTTCGGCTGGTCCGCCGGCCGGTCGGCATTCAGCTCGCCGCGCAGCGCCTCGAGCGCTGTCAGGTCGAACTCCTCGACATAGCCGAAATGCGGGATGCGCCGCGTCGCCTCCTGCATCCGTTCCGCGATCTTCCGGCGCAGGCCGATGATCGGAGTCTCGTTGATCCCGGTGCGCCGGACGCCGACCGCCGGCACCGCCGGGCTGCGTTCGCGCGCGAAGGCGTCGAGGTCGTCGGAGGTGACGCGGCCGTCGGGTCCGGTTCCCGGCACCGTGCGCAGGTCGATGCCGAGCTCACCGGCGCGGCGCCGGGTCGCCGGTGCCGCCAGCGGCGCCTCGGCCCCCTCCGGCCTGGCCGCCGGCCCCGGATCGGGGGAACGCGCAGCCGCTTCCGGCAAGACCGACTCCTTCGCGCCCTCGGCGACGGTTTCCGGCAGGGTCGGCGTTTCCGGTCCGTCCATGGCATCGACCGCCGCATCGACCGGCGTCCCGTCCTGGCCCAGCGACAGCTCGATCAGCGGCGAGCCCACCGCGACCATCTCGCCGACCGTGCCGTGCAGCGCGACCACCATCCCCGAGACCGGTGCCGTCATCTCGACTGTCGCCTTGTCGGTCATGACGTCGACCGTGGCCTGGTCCTCCTCGATCCGGTCGCCGACGCCGATATGCCAGGCGGTGATCTCCGCCTCGGCGACGCCTTCGCCGATATCCGGCAGGCGGATCAGGTAGCGGTCCATCGTCAACCCTTCAGGCTGCGTTGCATTGCGGCGATCACGCGGTCGGGTCCCAGGAAGTAGTCCCGCTCGAAGGCGTGCGGATACGGCGTGTCCCAGCCGGCGACACGCTCGATCGGCGCCTCCAGGTGGTAGAAGCACCGCTCCTGCACCAGCGACGACAGCTCGGCGCCGTAGCCTGCGAAGCGCGACGCCTCGTGCACCACCACGCAGCGCCTGGTCCTGCGCACCGAGCCGAGGATGGTGTCGAGGTCGAGCGGCACGATGCTGCGCAGGTCGATCACCTCTGCGTCGATCCCGCTTTCCTCCGCAGCCGCGAGTGCCACGTGCAGCATCGTGCCGTAGGCCAGCACCGTCACCGCCGATCCGGGCCGCACGACCGCCGCCCTGCCGAGCGGAACCGTGTAGTGGCCGTCGGGCACCTCGCTCGCCGGATGCTGCGCCCAGGTGGCGACCGGCCGGTCGAAGCGGCCGTCGAACGGGCCGTTGTAGATGCGCTTCGGCTCCAGGAAGATCACCGGGTCGTCGTCCTCGATGGCGGCGATCAGCAGCCCCTTGGCATCGTACGGGTTGGACGGGATCACGGTCTTCAGCCCGGACACGTGCGCGAAGATCGCTTCCGGGCTGGAGCTGTGCGTCTGCCCGCCGAAGATCCCGCCGCCATAGGGCGAGCGCACCGTGATCGGCGACCAGAACTCGCCGCCGGAGCGGTAGCGCAGCCGCGCCGCTTCCGACACCAGCTGGTCGTAGGCGGGCAGGATGTAGTCGGCGAACTGGATCTCCACCACCGGGCGCAGCCCGTAGGCGCCCATGCCGATCGCGGTGGCGACGATGCCGCCTTCCGAGATCGGCGTGTCGAAGCAGCGCGTCAGGCCGTGCTTCTGCGTCAACCCGTCGGTGGCTCGGAACACGCCGCCGAAATAGCCGACGTCCTCGCCGAACACCAGCACGTCGGGGTCGCGTGCCAGCATCACGTCGAGCCCCGAGTTGATCGCGCGGATCATGTTCATGGTCGCCACGTTCAGCAGCCCAGCTCGCGGCGCTGCTCGAGGATCCGCCAGTCCGGCTCCTTGTAGACGCCCTCGAACATTTCGCGCGTGTCGGGCTTCGACAGCCCGAGCGTGCCGATCGCCTCGCCGGCCTTGGCGGCGGCGCGCACCGCCTCCCTGGTCTCCGCCACCAGCGCCTCGTGCAGCACCTCGGACCATTCGCCGATCGCGATCAGGTGCGCCTTGAGCCGGTCGACCGGGTCGCCCAGCGGCCAGTGCGCCGCCTCGTCCGCCGGACGGTAGCGGGTCGGGTCGTCGCTGGTGGAGTGTCCGGCGGCGCGATAGGTGAGGAACTCGATCAGCGTCGCCCCGCCGTTGCTGCGCGCGCGTTCCGCCGCCCACTGCGTCGCCGCGAACACCGCCAGGAAGTCGTTGCCGTCGACCCGCAGCCCGGGCAGCCCGTAGCCGATCGCCCGGGCGGCAAACGTGGTTTCGTCACCGCCGGCGATGCCCTGGAACGACGAGATCGCCCACTGGTTGTTGGTGATGCACAGGATGACCGGCGCGCGGTAGACGGCGGCAAAGGTCAGCGCCTCGTGGAAGTCGCCCTCGGCGGTCGTGCCCTCCCCGATGAAGGAGATCGCGATCCTGTCGTCCCCTTTGTAGGCGGACGCCATGGCCCAGCCGACCGCGTGCCCGAACCGGCTGCCGACGTTGCCGGACAGCGAATAGAAGCCGTAGGCGCGCGCCGAGTACAGGATCGGCAGCTGCCGTCCCTTCAGCGGGTCGTCGGCGTTCGAGTAGATCTGGTTGACCAGGTCGAGCAGCGGGTAGTCGCGTGCCAGGAGGTAGCTGACGATCCGGTAGGTCGGGAAGCACATGTCCTCGCGGCCCAGCGCCAGGGACGGGGCGGCGCCGAGCGCCTCCTCGCCGGTCGAGGTCATGAAGAACGAGGTCTTGCCCTGGCGATGTGACTGGAACATGCGCGTATCGAAGGCCCGCGTCAGCACCATCGCCCGCAACCCTCGGCGCAGCAGGTCCGGGTCGAGGCGCGGGTTCCACGGCCCGACCGCCCGGCCCTGCTCGTCAAGCACCCGGACCAGGCCATAGGGCAGGTCGCGCATCCCCGCTTCCGGCGACAGCACATCGGGACGGCGCAGGCTGCCCGCTTCCGGGATCACGACGTGGCCGAAATCCGGACGGTCGCCGGGCCTCGCCTTCGGCACCGGCACGTGCAGTTTCAGCGGTGGTCTGTTCGACATGTCTGGTTGGTTCCGAGGAAGCGATCCGGGTTGCGTGCCTGGCCGAGCGTCGCATCCAAACGGTTGACCGCAAATTGCTTTCATCGCCCGCCTGTCCTTCCATCACGCAATCCGGCATCGTCTTCCAGGCCAGGATTAGGATGGAATTGCGTGGACGCGGTCGACCTGAAGATCCTCCGGCTGCTGCAGGACAACCCCGGGATCTCCGCGGTCGATCTGGCGCAGCGGGTCGGACTGTCGCACACGCCGTGCTGGCGCCGGGTGAAGCAGCTCGAGGCGAGCGGCGCCATCGCCGAGCGCGCCGTCATCGTCGATCCGAGGATGGTCGGGCTCGACGTCACCGTGTTCGCCAACCTGCGGCTCAGGATGCACGACGAGGACACGCTGCTGGCGCTGGAGCAGGCCGCACGCGACCGGCCGGAGGTCCTCGACTGCTTTTCCATGAGCGGCGAGAGCGACTACATCCTGCGCATCGTGGTGCCGAGCATCGAGCACTACGAGCGGTTCCTCAAGAAGGTGCTGCTGCACTTCCCCGGCGTCGCCTCGGTCGGCTCGCACTTCGCGCTCAACTGCGTGAAGAAGACCACGCGGCTGCCGATCTGACCGCACACCGCCGTCATGGGCCCAGGCAGGACGCGACCAGCCGGTCGAACGCCGGACCCGGACGCATTGGGTCCGCGGCGGGAACACCGAGCAGGCGCTCCGTCTCGTCCAGCACCCGCTGCCGTTCGGCGTCGTCCAGATGTGCCGTGTT
The DNA here is from genome assembly GCA_964249735.1 of uncultured Acetobacteraceae bacterium. Lineage (GTDB taxonomy): Bacteria > Pseudomonadota > Alphaproteobacteria > Acetobacterales > Acetobacteraceae > Lichenicola. The sequence goes on from CAXUDP010000029.1 coordinate 18,909, forward strand.
GAGGCTGATGCCGCCGCAGCGGATCGCCGGGTTGGTGAGCCTGCCGAGCCGGAGCGTGAGGTCGATGGTCTCCCCCAGGCCTGGCACCTGGTAGTCCGGGAGCCCGCCCAGCGTAGTCCGGCCCGGCTGGTGGCAGACCACGACCACGTCCGGCTGGCTGCCATGCAGCAGGCCCAGCGACACCGCCGCGAAGGAGGGATGGAGGATCGAGCCCTGGCCCTCGATCACGTCCCAGTGGTCCGGCGCCGCGTCGGGACTGAGCATCTCCGCGGCTCCGGCCTCGAAGTCGACCACGACGGCGTCCATCGGGATGCCGCGGCCGGCGATCATGATGCCGGTCTGGCCGGTGGCGCGGAAGTCGGTGTCCAGCCCCCGGCCGGTGAAGGCACGGGCGAGCGCGAGGGCAGTGTATTTCTTGCCCAGGGCGCAATCGGTTCCCACGGTCAGGAGCCGCCTGCCGGCACGCCTGCGCCCGGTGGCGGTCGGGATCGTGGCGGGCGGCACCCGGACCTCGACCAGCCGGCGGCCATGCCGCCTCGCGGTCTCCTCGAGGACCGGGACCATCGAAAGCGGACTGTGCATGCCGCTGACGATGTCCAGACCCGCCTGCAACGCTTCCGTCAGGGCATCGACCCAGCCGGGCAGGATGACGCCGCCGAAGTTCGCCACGCCGATCACCAGGGAACGTGCGCCTCGCGCATGGGCCTCGCCAGGCGTGAGGCGGGGAAGGCCGGTGCTGATGGTGCCCTCCGGCAGCACGTACTCGCCGATGCAGAGCTCGGGCGCCCAGTCCCGCAGGCCGAAGGCGGTCTTGGCATAGCTGGCCTCCGTGGCATCGCCCAGGAACAGCAGATACGGCTGAGGCAGCTCGAGCGCCGCCGGCGCAACCGGCCGCCGGTCGGGCGTCATGATGGGAAGCCGAGGCAGCGGCCGACCCGGGCGGCGGGTCGGCTGGCGCGGCTGGACGTGGTCCTCATGCTCCTGCTCCTCGGGTGCCGGCTAGAACTTCACCCGGGCGGTCAGGCCGATGGTGCGCGGCTGGATGATGCTGGCCTGGCCGGTCTGGTTGGCGCCGCCTTCGTTGCTGTAGAAGGTGATGCCGCGCTCGTCGCCGATGTTGTCGAAGAATGCTTCCAGCCCGTAGCGTTTGTTCTCGAGCCCGATGCGGATCGCGCCGGTGTTGTAGCTGGGCAGAAAGGTGTGCGAGGTCAGGACGGCCGACGGCGAGAAGTCGGTGTAGCGGTCGCCGACAAGGCTCCAGGTGCCGGAAACGTAGGCGTTGAAGTCGCGGAACGCGTGCCAGCTGTAGTCGACGTTGATGCTGGTGCTGACGTTGGGAACATAGGGCAGGTAGTCGCCGGAGCGGCCGCCCAGTCCGGGCGCGTTGGCCGAAAGCCGGGCGTCGGTGTAGTCGCCGGTCGCGTTCAGCCGCAGGCCGCGCAGCGGCAGCCAGGTGAGGCTGTACTCGACGCCTTTGCTGACCGCGCTCCCGGCGTTGCCGTTGATGCCGAACACGCCTTCGGGCGTGCTGACGAGCGACAGCACCTGCACGTTCTTCCAGTCGATGTAGAAGCCGGTCAGGTCGATGGAGACGGTCTTGTTGAACAGGTCCTGCCGCCAGCCGATCTCGTAGTTGACCGTGCGGTCCGGCTGGTAGGAGGTCGGAATGCCGGTCACGCCCGCCACCGACAGGTTGGGCCCGCCCGGCCGGTAGCCGGTGGCGATGCGTCCGTAGAACAGGGTGTTGTCGGTCACCCGCCAGCGGGGTGCCACCGAGTACAGCGCGTCGTGGTCGTTGGAGGTGAGGATCGGCGCCACGTTGCCGGGGCCGAACAGGATGTCACCGAAATTGGTCTGCTGCGAATGCTGCGCGGTGCCGCTGAAGCGGCCGCCGAGCGCCACGTCGACGTTGCGCAGCAGGTAGTAGTCGAGCTGGCCGAACACCGCCCAATCCGAAAGCTGGCCGTATATCGCGGCGCCGCCGAGCGGCGGCGAGAGCGCCTTGCCGATCTGGTCGGGGTTCTGCGCGTCCAGGAACTGCCGGAAGGCCGACGTCTCATGGGTGTAGTAGGCGCCGCCGAGCAGGTCGAGGCGGCGGTCGAACAGCGTCAGCCCGGGATCCGACGCGAGCCGCACCTCCTGGTTGAACTTGTCGGTGTTGGAGTTCTGCCGCTCGTCGATCAGGCTGGGCACGACGCCGTAGAGCGACCCGATGTAGCTGCCGTAGTTCACCCCGGGCGCCAAGTTCGTGTTGGTTTCGTCGAACAGGCTCTCGAAGTTGTTGTAGGAGAAGCTGGTGACCGAGGTGAGGGTCGCCACGTGCAGGTCGTAGTCGATCGTCCCGTAGTAGATCGCCGACTCGTTCTGGCTGCTGGTCGGCAGCGCCGTGTTGTTGGTCAGGCCGTCGACCAGGGAAAGCTGGTTGCGCGGCGGCGTCGCCGGGGTGAGTGCCGCGCCTACCACCTGGATGTCGTCGGACGCGTCGCTCAGCAGGCTCTGGCGTTCCGCAGTGAACCTGACGGTAAGGTCCGGCGTCGGCTGCACCAGCGCCGACGCGCGCCAACCATATTGCTGCGACGCGTTGACGTCGGTCTTGCCGGTCTCCGGATCGTCGATGTAGCCGGGAAACCACTCGTTCCAGGCGGTGAGGCGGACCGCGGCCTTGCCGTTCCAGAACGGAACGTTCACGAACCCCTTGGTAGTGCCGCCGATGCCGCCGTCGGTGCTCCCGTCGGCCCCTGTCTGCACTTCGCCGGAGAATGCCCGCGGGTCGGGGGTGTTGGTGACGTACTTGATCAGGCCGCCCTCGGCGGTGGCGCCGTAGAGAGAGCTCTGCGGCCCGCGCAGCACCTCGATCCGCTGCAGGTCGTAGGTGTCGAGGTTGGGGCTGTTGGTGGCTGCGTTGTTCTGCGCACCCGTGGGGTTGGTCGGGACGTCGTCCAGCACCGAACCGACCGTGGTGCCGGCGCTGCCGGTGTTGATGCCGCGCAGCACGATGCGGACCGCGGTCTTGTCCGCAGCCTCGACCGACAAGCCCGGCACCTGGCCGAGCAGGTCCTGCAGCCGGACCTCCTGCTTGCGGTCGAGCTCCTTGCCGGAGATCGCGGTGACGCTGTTGGCCACGTTGCGCTGCAGCTCGCGTCGCCGGTTCGCGGTGACGACGATCTGCTCGCTCTCGTTGGTCCGGTTCGGGTTGGTTTGGGCAACGTTGGTTTTCGCCCCGCCTCGTTGGCCGGCATTGCTTGATGGCGGGACGCTGGACGAGGTCGACGGCCCGGCCGCGGTGGCGGGCGGCGTCGCGGTCTGCGCCAGGGCCGGCGTCGCGGCAAGCGACAGCACGGCGGCCACCTCGCGTGGACGGATGCGTGGGCACTTCATAGGTTTCCCCCCGAGATGACCGCGTGCTGGGCTGACCGATCTCTTACTGAGACGCTATAGTCCCAGATGGGATAAGGTCAACCGGTTTGGGTCGCTATCGAAAGAAAGCCTGCTTCTGGTCACGCGGGATCCCGGCGGCGTCCTGGCCTTCTCGTGGAACCGACACGACGCCGACATGCACCACGTCGATCAGCTGCCGCAGGTTGGCCTCGCAGCCGGCCAGCAGCTCGGCGGGCATCTCGTTCAGGACGATCTCGACGACCATCGTCTCGCCGCCGCGGCTTGCCCGAACCGAGTCCGGAACAAGGCTGCGACGGGCGAAGGGGGCGAGAACCGCGCCCAGGAGGCCTGGGCCGGACAACGCCGTCACGTCGTAGCGGACGGCACGGGTCGGAGGGGCGTCGCCGGATGGGGAGCGCATGATCAAGGTCCGAGCCGGGAGGAGGGGCGTACGCACGAAATCCGGCTGCCAGGGGCCGGATGCGTGCTCGCACCGCCTCCTAGGCAGCCGGGCCGGTAATTCGCGCAGGACCCTCACGTCGAACGCGATGCGGACGGTCGCGGACGGCCGGGCATCTCGTCGCCTCAATGCCCGACATCAGCGGGTCGCCGGCCGTGGCTGCCGGATCCTTTTCCGGGCGTCCTGGACCGGTCCCGGCCGTGCGGAGGACGTGACCACCTGGCGCGACGCGTTGTCCAGCAGCTCTTCCTGCGTCGTCGAGCATACGCAGAGCGCCAGCGCCTCGTCGCAGCCCTCGGACAGGACGTAGGCATGTCCCATCCTGCTGTCGATGTAGATGGATTCGCCGGCGCCCAGGGTGGCAGGACCGTAGAACTCGGTGTGCACGACGATCCGGCCGCTCAGGACGTAGAGGAACTCCTGCCCGTCGTGCCTGACCAGATCACCAAACTCGGCGAGCGACCGCGCCTTCACGCGCGACACGATGGGGATCATGTCCTTCTGCCGCAGCTCGGGCGACAGGTAGTGGTAGTCGTAGTTGGCGGTGGCGACCGACAGGGCATCGGCCAGCGTGGCGATGCTGCGCCGGCTGTTGGCGATGGCGGGAGCCGCGACGTCCGGTTCCGCGAACAGGTCGGCCATCCGGATGTTCAGCCGCTCGCTGACCATCTGCAGCTTGTCGAAGGTCAGGGTCAGTCGGTCGTGCTCCACCTTGGCGAGGGTGGAGAACGGGATCCCCGTGATCGTGCTCATCTGCCTGAGGGTCAGGCCATGCCGGTTCCTCAGGTCCCGCATCAGCGAGCCCAGCGTGGCCCTGGGAACGGTCATGGGTTCGATGGCTGCCTTGGAGGAGTCTCTGGCCGTCCGCGCACCCAGGCCGCGCTGGTTCCCTGGCATCAAACCACTTTCGGTTCCAACGAAGAGGGCACGGGTCGCGCGGCCGTCCGGACGAGAGTACCGCGCTTCGATGAACGACGCACGTCGACGTCGCCCTGATAGTCCGAGGATAATAACCATCCTGCCCGGGACATCGTCAAGAAGGCGCTCGGCGACGCAACGGCATCCAAGCCGGAGACTATTCAATTAGCCGTGTTGACGCACTCTCTACGGAGGATAAACTATCCCGGTCCGAGCAATCTCGATCGCCTTGTTACGGACCACGCTGCAATGGGCGAACGGACGGCCGGAGCACCCATGGAACGTTTCAAGACACTGGCCGTCGCCTTGCTCGGCCTGCTGGCAGTTTCGGCGGCGCCGCCCAACACCGACACCCTCGCACCCCCCACCTTGGCACCCCCCGCGTTGGCACCTCCGGCCGCAGCACCGGTCGTCGGGCAGCCGACCACGCCGGCGAGCACGGCGATCCCGGCCCCGTCGGGAGCCAACCCGCTGACGAAGGCGGATGTCGACAGCTGGCTCGACGGGTACCTGCCCTACGCGCTGCGGGTCGACGACATAGCGGGTGCGGACGTTTCCGTGGTCAAGGACGGGCACATCCTGACCGCGCGCGGCTATGGCTTCTCCGACGTCGCCAAGCGCGTGCCGGTCGATCCGGACCGGACGCTGTTCCGGCCGGGTTCGGTGTCCAAGCTGGCGACATGGACCGCGGTGATGCAGCTGGTCGGGCAGCACCAGCTGGACCTCGACCGCGACGTCAACGCTTACCTCGACTTCACCATCCCGTCCTACCACGGCCAGCCGGTCACGCTGCGGCAGATCATGACGCACACCGCCGGCTTCAACGAGACCGGCAAGCTGATCATTTCCTACGATCCGAAGGACGTGGAAACGCTCGGCGCCTATCTCAAGGGCTCGATACCGGAACGGATCTACGCGCCCGGCAGCACCCCCGCCTATTCCAACTGGGCGACGACGCTCGCCGGCTACATCGTCGAGCGGGTCTCGCGCACGCCGTTCGACGACTACGTCGAGCAGCACGTGTTCGCGCCGCTCGGCATGCGGAACTCGACCTTCCGGCAGCCGCTTCCGGCGCAGCTGGCGTCGCAGATGTCGACCGGCTACGACCGCGCGTCGGAACCCGGTCGAAGCTTCGAGTTCATCATTCCGGCTCCGGCGGGTGCCGAGTCGTCCACCGCGACCGACATGGCGCGGTTCATGATCGCGCACCTGCAGGACGGCATCCTGGACGGCCAGCGGATCCTGGATCCGGCCACCGCGCAGATGATGCACGACAGTCCGCTGGCCAAGGTCGATCCCGCCTCGCTGATCCCGCCGCTCAACCGGATGGAGCTCGGCTTCTTCGAGACAAACATCAACGGGCACGAGGTGATCGGCCACCTCGGCGACACCGCGAACTTCCACACCATCCTGCACCTGTTCATGAAGGATGGTGTCGGGCTCTACGCATCCTTCAACAGCGTCGGCAAGGACGGCGCGGTGCAGGGGCTGCGCAACTCGCTGTTCAAGGACTTCGCCGACCGCTACTTCCCGTCCACCGGGCAGGACGGAAGCGTGGCGCCGCAGCTCGCGGCGCAGCACGCCCGGATGATGGTCGGACGCTGGCAGGCCAGCCGGAAGGCGGTCGGCAACTTCCTGAACGTCGCGACCCTCCTGGGCCAGACCACGATCTCGATCGGTCCGAAGGGCGAGCTGGTGGTGTCCGGCATCACCGAGCCGGGCGGGGGCCTGCGCCACTGGACCGAGATCGCGCCCTTCGTGTGGCGCGAGGTCGGCGGCCATGACCGCCTCGCCGCCAAGGTGGTGGACGGCAGGGTGGTGCGCTGGAGCTGGGACTTCATGTCGCCGTTCGAGGTGATGGATCCGGTTCCCGCGGGCCGGTCCGCCGGCTGGATCCTGCCGTCGCTGGAGGCCGGCCTCGCGGTGCTGCTGCTCAGCTTCCTGCACTGGCCGGTCGCGGCCCTGGTGCGCCGTCGCTACCGGACGCCGCTGCCGGTCCCGGAGCCGGCGCGGCCTGCCTATCGCATCGCACGGCTGTTCGCCGGCCTGTCGGTCGCGGTGATGGTCTGGTGGGCGATGCTGATCCTGTCGATGCTGAAGAACGCCAGCCCGTCCGACGCCGTGCTGTGGGCCGTGCAGGTCGCCGGCCTGCTGGTGTTCGTCCTGGCCATGCTGGCCATGCTCTGGAACCTTTGGCTGGCCTGGCGGGCCCGCCGCGGCTGGTTCGGGCGGGTCTGGAGCGTGCTGATGGTCCTGTCCTCGCTGATGCTGCTCTACTTCGCCTCCACCTTCGGGCTGCTCGCCATGACGGTGAACTATTGATGCCTCGCCTCACGCTTGACGTCGCGACCGAGCAGCTGCGCCTGGCCCAGCCGTTCCGGATCTCGGGCCACGTGTTCGAGAGCGCCGACGTCGTGGTGGTCACCCTGGAAGACGGCACGCACAGGGGGCGCGGCGAGGGTGCCGGCGTCTACTACCTCGGCGACGACCTCGCCCACATGCAAGACGACCTGCAAACGGCAAGGCTCGCGATCGAGCAGGGCCTCACCCGCGAGGAGCTGCGGACGGTCATGCCGCCCGGCGGCGCCCGCAACGCCGTCGACTGCGCGCTGTGGGAGCTGGATGCGGCACGAGCCGGCGTGCCGGTCTGGACCCTTGCCGGGCTGGACGCGCCGCACCCGGTCCGCACCACCTTCACCCTGGGCGCCGACCTGCCCGGGATCATGGCGGAAGGCGCGCGCGCCTACACGCAGGCCCGCTCGATCAAGGTCAAGCTCACCGGCGAGCTCGACCTCGACATCAGCCGCGTGCAGGCGATCCGCCAGGCCCGGCCGGACGCCTGGCTCGGCGTCGACGGCAACCAGGGGTTCGGGCCGGACGACCTCGATCCGCTGGTCGCGGCGCTGCACGCGCAGGGCGTGTCGCTGCTGGAGCAGCCGCTCCCGCGCGGCCGCGAGGCGGCGCTGGACGGCTACCGCTCCGTGATCCCGATCGCGGGCGACGAGAGCATCCTGTCGCTCCCCGACGTGGCAGGCGCCGTCGGCCGCTTCGACGTGATCAACATCAAGCTCGACAAGTGCGGCGGCCTGACCGAGGCGCTGCTGATGGCGGCGGAAGCGCGCCGGCTGGGCCTGGAGGTGATGGTCGGCAACATGATCGGCACCAGCCTGGCGATGGCGCCCGCCTTCGTCCTGGCGCAGCTCTGCGGCGTCGTCGATCTCGACGGCCCGACCTTCCTGACCGCCGATCGCACGCCGTCGGTCGTCTACAGCGACGGCAACATCTGGGCCGGCCCGGAAGTCTGGGGATCGGCAGCGTCCCGATGAGGGAGGCCTCGCCCTGGTTCGGCCAGCCGCGCGGGCTGACGATCCTGTTCCTGACCAACATGTGGGAACAGTTCTCGTACTACGGCATGCGCGCGCTGCTGGTCTACTACATGACCAAGCAGCTCATGCTGGGGCAGGGCACCGCGTCGGTCGTCTACGGCGCCTACACCGCCTGTGCCTACTTCACGCCGATCCTGGGCGGCGTGGTCGCCGACCGCCTGCTCGGCAAGCGCCGCGCGGTCATTCTCGGCGGCAGCATCATGGCCGCCGGCCACTTCATGATGACGTTCGAGCCCCTGTTCTACCCGGCGCTGGTGACGATCGCGCTCGGCAACGGTTTGTTCCTGCCGAGCCTGCCCAGCCAGATCGACCACCTCTACGCGCCGGGGGATCCGCGTCGCTCCTGGGCCTACAACCTGTACTACCTCGGCGTGAACGTCGGCGGCTTCCTCGCTCCCGTCGCCTGCGGAACGATCGGCGAGATCTACGGCTGGCACTACGGGTTCGGCGTCGCCGGGATCGGCATGCTGTCGGGCCTGGCGATCTACCTGTCGGGCCAGCGCTACCTTCCCGCGAGTCCGCCCGCGACCGGCAGCGCGGTCGCCACCGAGCGCGGGCGGATCGATCGGCGTGCCCTGCTGCTGCTGCTTGCCGTCGCGCTGTCGGTGACGGTGTTCCGCAGCGCCTACGAGCAGGTGGGCAACACGGTGGCGTTGTGGACCGACGGCAGCGTCGACCGGAGTGCCGGACGCTTCCAGATCCCGATGACCTGGTTCCAGTCGCTCAACTCGTTGTTCGTGATCGTCTTCACGCAGCCGCTGCTCGCCGTCTGGCGGCACCAGGCCGGCAGAGGCCGGGAGCAGAGGCTGGCACGCCGCATGGCCTATGGCGCGCTCATCGTCGCGGGATCCTACCTTCTGCTGGCCCTTCTGGCCTGGTCGCATGGCGCCGTCCCCGTCGGCTGGCCGTGGCTCGTCGTCTTCTTCGCCGTCCTGACCCTGGGCGAGCTGTTCATCCTGCCCACCGGGCTCGGCCTGTTCGCCAGGCTGGCGCCTCCGGGCTTCGGCGCCACCACCGTCGCCGCGTGGTTCCTCACCATCTTCAGCGGCAGCCTGTCGGCCGGCCTGATCGGCGTGCTGTGGAGCAGGGCCGGCCACGCCGCGTTCTTCACGCTGCTGACCGTGCTGGCGGCGATCGCGGCCCTCCTGCTCTGGCTTCTCGATCCCGCCCTGCGCCGGGCCGAACGCGCGCAGCAACAGCAAGACCTGCAGGCCGAACTCTCATGACGCGCACCCCCCGTCCGGCCGGCCGTCCCTCCTCCACCGGCCGCGGCCTCGCCTGGGCGCTGCTCCCCGCCCTGCTGGGGTTCGCCCTGCCCGCGGCGGCATCGCCCCCCGACGGCTTCGAGGCCCGGGTCGAGGCGCTCCGCAGCCAGGCCGGCATCCCCGGCCTGTCGGTCACCATCGTGGAGAACGGCCAGACCACCTTCCTGCACGGCTTCGGCGTGCGCAGGCTGGGTGCGCCCGACCCGGTGGACGAGCACACCATCTTCGCCACCGGGTCCACCGGAAAGGCGTTCACCGTCGCGGCCCTGGCGACCCTGGTCGATGCCGGCCGGATCTCCTGGGACGACCGCGTGACCGACCGGCTGCCCGGCTTCCAGATGTATGACCCCTGGGTGACGCGGGAGATGACGATCCGCGACCTGCTGGTGCATCGCAGCGGCCTCGGGCTCGGCGAGGGCGACCTCCTGTTCGTGCCTCGCGGCAGCCTGTCGCGGGCCGAGGCCGTCCGGCGCCTGCGCTACCTCAAGCCCGCCACCAGCTTCCGCAGCGGCTTCGCCTACGACAACGTCCTGTACATGGTGGTGGGGCAGCTGATCGAGGCGGTGACGGGCCAGACCTGGGAAGCCTACGTGCACGACCACGTGCTGGTGCCGGCCGGGATGCTGGACACCACCACCGACAGCCCGGGCCACTTCAAGGACCCGGACCGGGCCTTCCCCCACGCACGGACGGGTGGCTCGGTGCGCGGCGTCGGCGACCAGCAGGTGCTGGACGAGCACGACGAGCTCGGACGGGCGGCGGCACCCGCCGGCGGCATGGCTGTCAGCATCGCCGACATGGCGAAGTGGGTGCAGCTCCAGCTCGCGCACGGCAAGCTCCCGGGCGGCCATCGCCTGTTCAGCGAGGCCGCGCACGAGCAGATGTGGACCCCGGTCGTGCTGCAGCCGATCCAGCCGCGGCCGCCCTCGCTCGCGGCCACGGTTCCGCTGTTCGACACCTACGCGCTCGGCTGGGAGGTGCGGGACTACCACGGGGCAAGGATCGTGTGGCACAGCGGCGCCGTGCTCGGCTCGCAGAGCATCGTCGTGCTCCTGCCCGAGAAGAACATCGGCTTCGCGGCCGAGATCAACAGCGAGGACGGCCAGGTGCTCTACGGCCTGATGTACGAGCTCCTCGACCACTACCTCGGCCTCGCCTCCCAGGACTGGCCGGCGAAGTTCCAGGCCTACCGGGCGTCGCGCCTGGCCAAGGCCGTCGAGCAGGTCGACACGAAGGCGGCCGCGCCAGCCAAGGTGGGACCCTCCGCACCGCTCGACGCCTATGTCGGCACCTACAAGGACAACTGGTACGGCGACATCGTCGTCGGCCGCAGCGGCGACCATCTCACGATCGACTTCAGGTCCACCCCGCGCATGTCTGGGCCGCTGGACCACTGGCAGTACGACAGCTTCGTCACGCGCCTCACCGACAAGACGATCGAGCCCGCCTTCGTCACCTTCGCGCTCGACCTCGACGGCCACGTTGCCCACGTCACGATGAAGCCGGTCTCCCCGACCGCCGACTTCAGCTTCGACTACCAGGACCTCGACTTCACCCCGGCCGCTGCGAAGTGAGCCTGACCACCGTCCGACCGGGCGAGGTCGGCCATCACGCGGTCGCTGCACCATCGCAACGGGATCGCCGTGCCGGTGGCCGATCCCGTGCGGCCACGCCAGGCCGTCGAGGCGCTGCCCGACGCCCGCATCGATCAGACCGCATTGGCTCCGGCCGGATGGAGCCCGGCCCGTCGTGAGCCGGCATCCGTCCCGCTTCCAGCGCTGGCTGCTGCCGGCGCTCGCCTTCAAGGCGGTGGTGATCGGAGGAGGCTACGCCACCGGCCGGGAGCTGGTGCAGTTCTTCCTGCCGTCCGGCCCGCGCGGCGGCCTGCTCGGCATGCTGCTGGCCACCGCGGTCTGGAGCCTGGTCTGCGTCCTGACCTTCCTGTTCGCGCACGAAACCCGCAGCGACGACTACCGCACCTTCTTCAGGCACCTGCTCGGGCGGTGGGGGTTGAGCTTCGAGGCGGCCTATGTCGTCTTCCTGGTCCTCATCCTCGCGGTGTTCGGCGCGGCCGCGGGCGCCATCGGACAGGCCGTGTTCAGCTGGCCGGCCCTGACGGGCACCCTGCTGCTGACGATGCTGATCGGATCCTTCACCGCGTGGGGCGACGCCGCGGTGGAGCGGCTCTTCAAGTACGTCTCGGTCCTCCTCTACGCCACCTACGCGCTGTTCCTGCTGCTGTGTCTCGGCCGGTTCGGCGGCGCCATCGCATCGGCCTTCGCGCGGCCGATCCCGATCGGGACAGGGTGGGCGATCGGCGGCCTCACCTATGCCGGCTACAACGTCATCGGCGCCGTCGTGGTGCTGCCCGTGGTGCGCCATCTCACCAGCCGGCGGGACGCGGTGCTGGCCGGCCTCGCGTGCGGTCCGGTCGCGATGATCCCGGCGGCCCTCTTCTACGTCTGCATGAGCGCCGACTATCCCGGGATCGGCCGGGCGATCCTGCCGTCGGACGTGCTGCTCCGGCAGCTGGACCTGCCCGCCTTCCGCATCCTGTTCCAGATCATGATCTTCGCCGCCCTGCTCGAGAGCGGGACGGGCCTGGTGCACGCGGTCAATGCGCGCCTGGCCCACACCTGGCTCCGGTGGCGCGGCAGCCCGATGCCCCGGGCCGCACGGTTGTCGGCAGCGCTCGGCCTGCTCGTCGGCTCCATCTTCGTCGCCGTGCGCTTCGGCCTCGTGACGCTGATCGCCAGGGGCTACGCCCTGCTCGGCTGGACCTTCCTCGCCGTCTACGTCCTGCCCCTGCTGACGCTTGGCGTGTGGCGCCTGCGCCGCCCCACGCGGCTGCTGTCCGGCACGGCCGCCCCGGGATCCGCCTGACGACACCAGGACCACCAGGAGAAGCAGGCCATGACGGGATCTATACGAGGACGTCGCATCGGCAAGACCGCCCTGATGGCAGCGGCCGTCCTGTCGCTGCCGCTCCCCGTCGCGCGCGCCCAGCCCGTCCCGTCGCACGACTTCACCCTGAAGCAGGTGCTGGGCGCACCCTTCCCCTCGTCCCTGGTCGCAGCACCCCGGGGCGGACGCGCCGCCTGGGTCTACGACGCCGAAGGCGTGCGCAACGTTTGGGTCGCCCAGAAGGCGGCGGACGGGAGCTATCGCAGCCGGCCGGTCACCGCCTACACCGGCGACAACGGCGACGACCTGGGCGAGCTCAGCTGGGACGGGGCAGGGCGCACGGTGGCCTTTACCCGCGGAGGCAGCCTGGAGGGCGGGGGCCCCGTCAACATCATGAGCCTCGCCAGCGGGGCCCCGGCCCAGGCGGTCTGGACCGCGTCGATCGACGGCCCGGCTCCGCGGCAGATCGGCCCCGGCCACTCACCCGCCGTCTCGCCCCGGGGCGACGTGGTCGCCTACCTGTCCGGGGGACAGGTCTGGACCGCGCCGTTGGCCGGCGGGACGCCGAGCCCGCTGCTCCACGACCGCGGCGAGGACAGCGCGCTCGCCTGGTCCCCCGACGGAACCCGCCTCGCCTTCGTCAGCACCCGCACCGACCACAGCCTGATCGGCGTCTACGACACAGCCAGCCACCTCGTCACCTGGGTGCAGCCGAGCTTCGACACCGACCAGGCGCCGGAATGGTCGCCGGACGGGCGTGGTCTCGCCTTCGTCCGCGTGCCGGCCGGTGCGGCGAACTCCCTGTTCAACCACCGCCAGGGCCAGCCCTGGTCCATCTGGATCGCCGATCCGACGACGGGCGCCGCACACCGGATCTGGACGGCCGCATCCGGCCCGGGCAGCGTCTTCTACCCCCTCCTCGGCGACAGGACCCTGATGTGGGGCACCGGCGACCGCATCGTCTTTCCCTGGGAGCGGACCGGCTGGGCGCACCTCTACGCTGTGCCGACGGCCGGAGGCCCGGCGAGCGAGCTGACGCCCGGCGCCTGCGAGGTGTTCAACACCGCCCTCAGCCCCGACCGGAGCCGCATCGTCTACTCCGCCAATGCGGAGGAAACCGATCGCTGGCACCTGTGGGAGGTCGCCATCGCCGGCGGCGCTCCCCACGCTTTGACCCGCGGCGCCAGCATCGAGGACTACCCGGTCCTGTCCAGCGACGGGCAGGTGCTGGCTCTGCACGGCAACGCACGCGATCCGATGCGGCCGGTCAGGATCGCGAACGGCACCGCGACCGACCTCGCCCCCGGCGCCATCCCCGCGGACTTTCCTGCGGCCCGGCTGGTCGAGCCACAGCCGGTGGTGCTCGCCGCCGCCGACGGCCTCCTCATCCACGCCCAGCTCTTCCTGCCGCCGCCCGGCCGCCGGCGTGCGCCCGGCCCGGCGGTGCTGTTCTTCCACGGCGGCCCGTCCCGCGAGATGCTGCTGGGCTGGCATCCCATGGACGCCTACAGCTTCATGTACGGCATGAACCAGTACCTCGCCGACGAAGGCTACGTGGTCCTGTCGGTCAACTATCGTGGCGGCATCGGCTACGGCCTGGACTTCCGGGCGCCGCCGAATTTCGGAGCGGCCGGCGCCAGCGAGCTGAACGACATCCTGGGTGCGGCACTCTACCTGCGCTCCCGCCCGGACGTGGACCCTGCGCGGGTCGGCATCTGGGGCGGAAGCTATGGCGGGCTGATGACCGCGCTGGGGCTTTCCCGCGCGTCGGGCCTCCTGGCGGCGGGAGTCGACTACGCCGGCGTGCACGACTGGCGCACCCTGCTGCCTGGTCTCGATCGGCCGGGCGCCCCGGCCGGCGCCGGGCAGCTCGCCTTCGACTCCTCGGCCATCGCGACGGTCGACCGGTGGCGGTCCCCCGTGCTGCTGGTCCACGCGGATGACGACAGAAACGTTCCCTTCTCCCAGTCGGTGGAGCTGCTCACGGCACTGCGCAAGCATGGCGTCGACGTCGAGCAGCTGGTGATCCCGGACGAGATCCACGACCTCCTGCGGGAGCACTCCTGGCTCACCCTGTTCGACGCCACCGACGACTTCTTCGCCCGCCATCTCGTTCCGTCGCGCACGCCAACCCGGCCATAGCCGACCCGCAGTTGCCGAGGGGCCGCGGCGAGGAAGGACGGGCGTCGACGCGGGCAGGCTGATGTGGGACAGGCAGAAAGGCGCATATCTTGAACGCTGTTCATGATTCCGGTATCGGAGGATATGGCCCCTGATCGCGGAGCGGCATACGAACCTGTCCGGCCGCCTCTTACGGCGCGCTGGAGCGAGTGGTCCGCGCTGCTACGTCCACCACCGCCTCAAGGCCTGAAGCGACCGGTCCCGGACGGCCCTTCTCGGCAGGCGGCCGCCGCCACAGGTCCCGTTCTGGTTCTTCCGGGACTCGGACGCGGAGATGGCCAGACGCTCCACCTCCGGCGTCACCTCGTCGATTTCGGGTTCGACGCAAGGGGCTGGGGCCTGGGCGTCGACATCGGCCCGACACGACGAGTGCTGGACGGGCTCGAGGCACTGCTCTGCACGACCGCGGATGCAGACGGCCCGGTGAACCTGGTCGGGCTCAGCATGGGCGGGTTGTTCGCGCGATGGATGGCGCAGCGCCATCCGGCGCTGACACGTCAGGTCATGACGGTCTGTTCCCCCTTCCGATCGCCGCTGGACAGCTTCTTCCTGCCGTTGCGCCAGGTCGCGCCACTATGGCCCTGCGACGTCGCCGCCTTCGTCGAAGCCGTCGGCCGCCGTCCCTCCGTTCCGTCGACATGTCTCTACACGGTCACGGACGGCACGGTGACGTGGGGCAGTTGCCTTGATCCGGACATGCCAGCCGATTGCCTGGAATTCCCGGGAGCGCATCTCACCATGGCCACCAACCCGAGAGTGTGGTCCCTGCTTGCGGAACGACTTGTACGACCGCTGATATAATACCAACGTAAGCGTTCGGCGCCGACACAGTGGCGCGACCCGGAATGACGTGCTGATGGCTCCGTGTCAGGTCGGGAGTAAGCGCCTAATGCCGGTATCTTGACCCGCTACCGCTGCGGCACGATCAGCCTATAGTCTCGTTAATGCACTAGGAGTTCGAGACTGTCACAGCCTCATGAGGGCTTGCACGCCGGTGTCATCATATTGTGTACGGGGAGAGTTATTCGTGCTTCCGACGAAGTTAGGCGTTTATCTGTTTGCTGCCCCCCTTGTGTGGCTCACCATGTCCGCAGCTCAGGCTGAATGTCCGCCGAGAATCACCGATGTAACTTCGCAGCCAGAGGGGCAGCGGATCAAGGATGATCTTGGAAATTCTACGGCTCACGATCCGAAGCTCGGTGCTGTGATCCGATGCGCGCGCATCGTCGATTACGTTGCGGATATGCCGTTTGGTCATGACAGCAGTTTCGGAGCCGTCTGCTTGGTGGATACGCCGAGGGGTCCTCAATCAATGCTACTCTGCGATGACTGGATGGTGGGTAAGTTTACCGCCAAGCCTGCTGAAGCTGAGCCTCATGCGACAACCGCAGACGTTGGGAAGTTCGCTGGGGAGTATTGTCCTCCGGGCGGATAGATTTCGTGAACGTTGATTGTCAGCGTCTCAGACGTTATCATCGTGATCCTTTCTACCGACGTCATTTGCGTGAAGGAAACAACTTCATTTTGTGGCCTATGTAAGCGTCCGGCGCCAGGACCTTGTGTCTGGCACCTCAACATATTCCGGTATAGGGGTTCAGCTATCCCATGCGATTAGATTTAGAGCGAATTAAATCCAATTACCGCCGTCATCTTCGCAATTTTTCTATAATCACCGGGACGTTCTGGGAAGAGGGTGACGAACAACTTCCGGGAATAATCTTTGTAGATGGGGCGGAAGAAACGATATATTAGGGAGCGATTGAAATACTCGTAGGAGTAGGCGCCGACAGCGAATTTGTCGGCACGGTTGCTATTGATATGGTTGCCGCTCCATCCGCCCGGACCCGGTCTCCCAAACACATTTAGGCCAGCCGCTCGTAGTATCTGGTCTGCTCGGTCGAAACTCATGCCGATCTCAATATAATTCCTCACTACAGAAGTAATGTTGAGACCAGAAACGTAGAAATTACCGCGGCTAGACTTCAGTCTTTGACTATATGCCTGCAGTATAGCCTGAGATAGATCGCGTCCCTCCTGCTGAACAGAAGCTGTCCTCTCCGTACTCTCTTGAGTTGTGGTATCAGCAGAACCAGACCTGGGCACCGCGGCGAGGGTAAATCCAGCGATCAGCAACCACTTTCTCCAAGGCATCGCATAACATCCCGATGAAAATCTGCTCGCCGACCATGAATGAAGGCCGGTTTTCGGCAACCGTTGCTACATGGTCGATTAGGTCCGTCTCATTCGGTCTTACCATACCGTGCGAACAAAGCTGGCACCAACAAGCTTCAGTGTGAGATGGTTCCGTCTCGTTGGGCAGGATCTGTCTGTCGCTAAGCTCGGTTCGGGTTGTTGTCAGGCTGCCAGTTTCTCCATCCCGGCTGCCCCACATGCCTCGTCGGGCGTCCGGCCTGCCAGGACGGAGTGAGGCCGCCTAGTGTTGTAGTAGCCGATCCACTGGGTAAGCCCAGCCCGCGGCTCAGAGCCGGCCCCGAACGCGTGCAGGTGAACGCACTCGTATTTCAGGCTGCGCCACAGACGCTCGATGAACACGTTGTCCATCTACCGACCATACCCATCCGTGGAGATGCGCACGTTCGCGTCCTTCAACACATCGGTGACCCGGGGCGAGGTGAACTGGCTGTCCTAGTCGGTATTGAAGATCCCAGGCCGGCACCTTGCGAGTGGCCCAATCCATCACTGCGACCAGGTAAAGGAAGCCTCGACGCATCGGAATGTAGGTGATGTCGGCGCACCAGACCAAGTTGGGTTGGTCGATGACCGGAGCGCGCAACAGGCAGGGATACACACGATGCTCCGGGTTCGGCACCGTGGTGCGCGGGCGCTGGTGGATCGGCGCCAGTCCCATCGTCGCCATCAGCCGCCGGATGCGCTCGGCGAGCCAACGGCATGCCCCTCACGCTGCAGATGCCGGGCTATCTGGCGCGAGCCATACCAGGGCGTCTCCAGGAACTGCGCGTCGATGACCCGCAACAGCGCCAGGTTCTCCGCCGTCTCGCCGACAGGCCGATGGTAGAACCCAGACCGGCTAATCGACACCAGCTGGCACTGGCGCACGATCGACAGGCTGGGATGGTGCGGCTCGACCAGCTGACGCCGCTGCTCCAGGCTCATCGACCGGACGCCTAGATCAAAAGATCCCGCCCCACCAGCAGCTGGCCAATCTTCGCGTGCAGCTTCTCCACCTCGGCCTCGCCAGCCCGGGCGCTCTCCTGGGCCGCCGTCTCGGCGGAGAAGACCGCGGCCATGCCTTCCATGGCCTGGCGCTTCCAGTCGCCCACCATCGTCTGGTGGATGCTGTGCTTCGTCGCCAGCTGCACCGTCGTCAGCTCCCCACGCAGCGCCTCCAGCGCCACACGTGCCTTGAGCTCCGCCGAATACCGCATCCGCTTGCCCGTCATCGGGTCCGTCCTCTCGTCAGGGCGAACCAAGGTTAACAACCTGTCCGAAACCCGGGGACCATCTCACTCGCAGCGTCTGGCGGTCCGTGCCACACAGCGCAGCTGCCTCGGTCCGGTTGTGCCGTCCAGCACCAACGCCAAAGCCAGCATGCGCCGCGAAGCATCCGCGTCACGGGATCGCGTAACCGTTTGCCGCAGGGCCGCCGCATCGAGCTCCCTCCGCGTGATCGCTACCGCCATAAGAGCCTCCGGATCGAGGAGACCCGCGAATCACGTCACAGAGCCACCGGGAACCCTTCAGAATCAGGAACCGCCGGCGCTGATATGAGTCCGCCAGGTTTGGCCTGTTCACGGTCAACGGTTGATGCAGGCATCCTGACCTGCCACGGCCGGGATTGACCACAAGAGCGCGATCGCCGCCCACAGATCGTCGGGAACAAGAGGGCCGGCCACGCCCCACAAACGCGCCGAAACCGGTTCGTCAGGCGTCCTGGAAGCCAGCCCGCTCCGCCGCCAGCTGCC
>CAXUDP010000030.1:0-33290 GCA_964249735.1 uncultured Acetobacteraceae bacterium
CCTTCCATCCAGATGCAATTGTCAAAGGAACAAGGCCGATCGAGGTGGCTACCCCATCGGCGAAGCGGGTTTTAGGCGTCTACCACGCCCATGTCAACGCGATGACAGCAGCAGTCAGCCCGGTCCAGCACAGGACGAATGCAGTGTTTCCGGCCTTTCCGGCTCCCCGTCCGGATAGAACAGGCTGTCGAGCAGCCATGTCCTATCCGCATACCTTCCGACCAAATCATGCTGCCACGGCGAGTCCTCCGTTCAACACGAGACCGGTTGGGCCGGCTGAGACCTGCAGGTCGTCCCCGTCATGCAGCGTTCCCTCCAAGATGAGACTGGCCAAGGGATTTTGCAGGCTACGCTGGATTACCCGTTTCAGCGGCCTCGCGCCGTAGATCGGGTCGTAGCCTTCAGCGGCGAGCCAGTCATAGGCCGCCTGATCGAGATGAAGCGTGATCTTGCGATCGGCCAGTAACGCGCGCAGCCGCCCGAGTTGGATGTCCACGATCCGCGCCATGTCCGTCTTCCGCAACCGGGAGAACAGGATCACCTCGTCCAACCGGTTCAGGAATTCAGGCCGGAAGTGGTCGCGTAATACCCGCATCACCTGGGCTTGCACGAGTGCGGTTATCTCGCCATCCGCCTGGCTTGCCAGCAGATCCGAGCCGAGGTTGCTGGTCAGCACGATGATGGTGTTGCGGAAGTCGACCGTCCGCCCCTGCCCATCAGTCAGGCGCCCGTCATCAAGCACCTGGAGCAGGATATTGAAGATGTCCTCGTGCGCCTTCTCCACCTCGTCGAACAGGATCACCTGGTAGGGCCGCCTGCGCACTGCCTCGGTCAGGACGCCGCCCTCGTCATAACCGACATAGCCCGGAGGTGCGCCGATCAGGCGGCTGACGGCGTGCTTCTCCATGAACTCGCTCATGTCGATCCGCAGCAGTGCACGCTCGTCATCGAACAGGAACTCCGCGAGGGCCTTGGTCAGCTCGGTCTTGCCGACGCCGGTCGGGCCCAGGAACAGGAACGACCCAATCGGCCGGTTCGGGTCCTGCAGCCCGGCCCGAGCTCGACGCACCGCGTCGGACACCGCCTTGAGCGCGTCCTCCTGACCCACCACGCGGTCGCGCAGCTTGTCCTCCATGCGCAGCAGCTTGGCCCGCTCGCCTTCCAGCATCCGGTCGACTGGTACTCCGGTCCAACGCGACACCACCGAAGCGATGGCCTCCTCTGTCACCGCCTCATTGACCAGCTGCGTCCCATCGCCGGCGACGGCCTGCTTGAGCGCAATCTCGCTCTCAAGAGCTGGGATCACCCCATACATGAGCTCTGACGCACGGCCGAGATCACCGCGACGCTGTGCCACCTCCACCTCGGACCGCGCCTGATCCAACCGCTCCTTGAGCTTCTGCGTCTCGCTTACCCGGTCCTTCTCAGCACGCCAGCCGGCGGACAGGGCATCCGAACGCTCCTGGATCTCGGCGATCTCGACCTCCAGCTTGGACAGCCGGTCCCGGCTGGCCGCGTCGTCCTCGCGCCGCAGCGCCTCGCGCTCGATCTTGAGCTGCATCAGGCGGCGGTCCAGCTCGTCCAGCGCTTCCGGCTTGCTGTCCACCTGCATGCGGAGCCGGCTGGCCGCCTCGTCCATCAGGTCGATCGCCTTGTCCGGCAGGTAGCGGTCGGTAATGTAGCGGTTCGACAGGGTTGCGGCGGCGACCAGAGCACCATCGGTGATGCGGATGCCGTGGTGGAGCTCGTACTTCTCTTTAATCCCGCGCAGGATGGAGATGGTGTCCGCGACGGTCGGCTCACCGACGAAGACCGGCTGGAACCGGCGGGCCAGCGCCTGGTCCTTCTCGATATACTTGCGGTACTCGTCCAGGGTGGTAGCCCCGATGCAGTGCAGGGTTCCCCGCGCCAGTTCCGGCTTGAGCAGGTTCGAGGCGTCCATAGCACCGTCCGCCCGTCCGGCCCCGACCAGGGTGTGCATCTCGTCGATGAACAGGATGATCTCGCCAGCGGCGGTCTCGATCTCCTTCAGCACCGCCTTCAGCCGCTCCTCGAACTCGCCGCGGAACTTGGCGCCGGCGACCAGCGCGCCGAGGTCGAGCGCCAGCAGCCGCTTGCCCTTCAGGGCCTCAGGAACGTCGCCGTTGACGATGCGCAGCGCCAGCCCCTCGACGATCGCTGTCTTGCCGACACCAGGCTCGCCGATCAGCACCGGGTTGTTCTTGGTCCGCCTGGCGATCACCTGGATCGTGCGGCGGATCTCCTCGTCCCGGCCAATGACCGGGTCAAGCTTACCTGAACGGGCCACCTCCGTGACGTCGCGAGCATACTTGTTCAGGGCGTCGAAGCTCGCCTCGGCGTTCGGGCCGTCGACCTTGCGCCCCTTCCGGATGCTGGTTACCGCCTGTTCAAGCGACTGGCGCGACACACCGGCCTGCGCCAGCGCCCGGGCAGCCGGTTGATCGCTACCCGCCAGTGCCACGAGCAGGCGGTCCTGAGCGACAAAGCCATCGCCGGCCTTCTTGGCGTCCTGCTGGGCGGTGTCGAGCAGGCGCATGAGTTCGGGAGTGGCCTGGGCGTGGCCGGCGCCCCCGCCCTGCACCTTGGGCAACCGGCCAAGCTCAGCCTCGACCGACAAGCGGGCGGCCTGTGGATCGCCGCCAGCAGCGCGGATCAAGCCGGCTGCGGCCCCCTCCTCGTCATCGAGGAGCGCCTTGAGCAGATGCTCCGGCGTCAAGCGCTGATGGTATTCGCGGGTCGCGATGGTCTGCGCCGCCTGCAGGAAGCCGCGAGACCGTTCGGTAAACTTTTCCAGATCCATTGTCCTGTCCCTTTTCATCAGGCGACTGGCAAACAACCAACCCGTCTCGCGTCCCCCTGGAGGCAACGCCGGACAGGTCTGTCTTCGTGAAATCTGGGATCCCGACCTCGCGACTCAAGAGTGAGCGCCTTTACGGTTCAAGGGAAGCCGGGTGATCGCGACCGGATCAGCTGTCTCCTATGCTTGGCGAGCTGCTGTTCACCATGTCGGGCGATGATCATCGTGTCACCCAAGTGCCAGAAGGTCTTCCTGATATACTGGTGGTGTCGTGCCTCCTGATTGGGCACTCGCCGCCGGCCAAACGTCTGGACCCAGCTTGGCTGCCATAGCGCCTGCCGCAGGCTGTCGCTACGTCCCGTGCCAGCTGACGTGGCCGCAGCCGCCCACCCCGTATCTTGCCGATCAGGAAGTCCTTTCAGCGAATGGAGTTCCTGGCTGTCTGCCAGGGGCGCGGGGACGGACAAAGGGAGAGACCACATCGACCGTGACTGCCCGACGGATCAGGATCAGCCGGCATGCGCCAGAACAGCCGGCAGCCTGGCTTCCGCCACAGGAGAAGGGGGCAACGCACGCAGTCCCCCGATCATGTCGTCGTTCACCTGGATCAGACCCATGATCGAACGACCGCCGTCACCCATGGCCGCTATGGTTTCTCGCATGACCAGGAAGCCAATCGACATCAGGTCCGACTTCAGCACTTGCGGCAGGCCGTTGCTCGAGCTTCCAACGTCCCTGAGCAGAAGCGACCAAAGCTGCTGGTTCTTGACCAAGCCGCGCATCCGGGCATCTCGATTGTTGTCCTGGCTCAGAAGCCTGTTGACGAACGCGAATGCCGCAGCTTCCGTTTCTCTGGGAGACAGGGCGCTTCCCTCAGACCGGCGGTATTGATGTGCACCGTAGCTCATGAGCAGACCTGCTGAAGAGGATGGCGATGAACAGGGCCGTACGGACGCGTACGGCCCTGTCTAGCGGAGATCAGCCGCGGAACAGCGACAGGATCGACTGGGACTGCGAGTTGGCGATCGACAGCGACTGGATCGCCAGCTGCTGCTTGGTCTGCAACGAGGTCAGCTTGGCGCTGGCGGTCGACAGGTCGGCGTCCGTCAACCCACCGACGCCCGTCGTGAGCGCGTCACTCAGGTCGCTGGTGAAGCTCTGCATGCCGGTGATCTCCTGGCTGCTTGCGCCCAGGGTGGTGCTGATGGCGTTCATCTTGCTGATCGCCCCCTGCACGGTGGTGATGGCCGCAGCGCTGGCGTCGAGCGTCGTGCCAGGCTGGATGTGGGCGTTAAGGCCAGTTCCGCCGCTACCGGCGGAGGTTGAACCTGTCACGCCCTCGCCGGTGACGTTGATCGAGCCGTTGTTCTGGATTACGGCGTTGTAGCCGTTCTGGTTCATGGAGTTGACGAGGTCGCCGAGCATCGCGCTCGTGGACTCCGTGGTCGGACTGACCAGAACCGTGACGACATGGTTGGCGTTGGCGCCAGACGTATCCTTCGCAGTAGTCTGCGTGCCGCTGGTATCGAACTCGAACGTCGTGGTGGTGCCATCGCCGTTGCTCAGGATGACGTTAGAACCGTTGCTGAAGTCGGCGGCGACCAAGCCGGAGCTGGTCGCGATGTTGACGCCAGTTTCAGCGGCATTGAGCACGGTCTGATCGGTGGCGCTTGCTGTTGCGCCGGCAGCAAAGCTGGGTCCGGTGAGACCGAGGAAGGTGCTCAGCGTGCTTGACGTGCCGACCTGGTTGCCGACTGTGATCGAGTTGCCCTGGAGTCCGGTGACGACATTGGCCGATCCGTTAGCGGCGCCGCTATCGGCGGTCGAGGTCAGGACGTTGACGCCGTTGAAAGTCGAGCCCCGGGCATAGGCGTTGATCTCGTTGATCGCGTTGGCGACCTGGGTCTGCATGGTCGCCTGGTCGATGCCGGTGGTGCCGGCCCCGGTCACGGTGTTCTGCAGCGTCTGCAATGTCGAGGAGATGTCGGACGCAGCAGTGTTCGCCGTGTTGACCACCTGGGCGCCGAGCGACAGGCTGTCCGAAACGGCAGCCAAGCCGGCAATGTTGCCGGTCATCGACTGCGAGATGGCATAGATGGCGGGATTGTCCGAGGAGGTCGAGACCTTCTTGCCGGTCGAGACCTCGTTCTCGGTGGTGTTCAGGGCGGCCGTCGTCGTTGACAGCGACTCCAAAGCCGCCATCGCCGCCGAGTTGGTGTTGATCGAGAGTGTCATGGTGGTCTCCTATGAGGAAAAGCCAGGCGAGGAAATCATGAGTTCGTTAACGGAGTCTCTACGAGATCCCTCCCGATGCCGAACCGTTCCTGGTTCTCGTCGTGGATCATCACCCGAAGCAGCTTGAGCGCCTTGTAGAAATCGTCCTTCCTGAACGACGCCTCAACCAGGCGGAGAGCATCGGCGGACCGAGGAGGCAGTTCCGCCTGGAGCCTTGTCAGCATCTTCTGGACATCGCCCGCCGCTGCGTCACGCTCCTCCGGTGCACCGACATAGGCAGTCTGCAGACCGTAATAGAGCTGGCGCATGACCGTTTCGGCCTCGTGCGGTGCCATGATCTGCTTTCCGAACAGGAAACGGGCGTGGGACACCAGCTCGACGCGGCACTTGCTGCGGAACCGGATCGTGGCTCCGTTGACGACCATCATCTCACCAGGCCGCAGTTCCAGAACGAGATGAGACATGTGGCACCGTATCCTCGCGGCAACCCGATCGCAGCCGACGCAGGGTGATTGTGCTGCCTGTTGCCTTAACAACAGGTCAACAGACCGGGCTACGAACTAAAGATAAGCCGCCAGGGACATGCCCTTCATGTCGGCGATCAAGGTATAGGACGCGGTCAGTTGGTTCTGGGTCGCATTGATCTCGGTCGACAGCGTGGCCGCGTCGCTGTCCTTGGCCGTGCCCAACTGGGACGTGAGGGCGCCGGAGACAGATCCCAACATGTCGGACTGGCCGGTGAGCTGGGCCTGCGTCTGGCCAAGACGGGCAACGGTGTCGTTCAGGCTGCTGTTGATGGAGCCGACCTGGGTCGCGGTGTCGCTGACCAGCGTCGAGAAGCCTGTACTTGCTGGGTTGGTCTGGTCGAGGCTGCCGACGACTGCGAGGGCGCGCATAAGGTCGCGGATCGAGGAGCCCGTGGACGTGGCTGTCGGCGCAGTACCCTCCGTCGCCACGAACCCGATCGCAACCTGGTCCTGGTCTCCGACCGTCACGCTGTGCACCAGGCTGGTGGCACCGGGTCCACTGACGCTGAGGGCAGGCGAGAAGACCGACTGCGTGGCCGTGTTGTCGGAGGCGGCAGCGACGGTCGCGGCTTCGACCGATGCCGCACCGGTCGTCGCGACGGAGGCGACGCTGGCCGAGATGGTCTGGAAGAACGGGCTGCTGGTGATGCTCGACGGGTCGGTCACCGGCGCCGTGTCCGACGCGTTCCCACCGAACACGTATTGCGAGCCGTCCTTGGTGTTCAGCAGGGAGCCCAGCTCGTTCAGGGAGGCTCGCGCCTCGGCTGCCGCGGCCGAAACGTTGGTCGCGCTCTGGTTGCCTTGCAGGCTGGTCAGCGACGTCTGCAGCGCCGTGGCAATCCCGGTGATGCTCGACATCGCCGTCTGGGTGATCGAGAGGGTGTTCTGGGCCGACGTGACGTTCTGCTGCCAGGCACCGACCTGGGTGATCTGAGGTTGCAGATCCAGCGCCTGGTAGCGCTGATCGCCGAGGCCGGCATAGCTGTCGGACAGGACGCCCGATGAGAGCTCTGCCTGCAAGGCGGTGCCCTGCGCGTTGAGCTGATCCACCGCGCTGGTGAGTGGCAGCATCGTCGAGACGGGGGCGCCCGTTGCGCTCTGGATGGTCATGGCGGCATTCAGCTGATTGCGTCGATGAGGGAGGTGAACATGGTCTGGACTGCGCTGACGACCTTTGCGTTGGCCTCGTAGGCGTTCTGCAGCGACACGATAGAGGCCATCTGGTCGTCGACCGACACGCCGGAGACGGAGGCAACCTGGGTAGTCAGCGCAGTCTGGATCGCCGTCTCGTCGCCCAGGCTGCTGCTCGCCTGGTTGATGGTCGAGGCCTGGGAACTGACGACGGTGGAGGCGAGGGAGGCGAGATCGATCGAACCGGAATAGTCCGCCGTGAGGGTTCCATCCGCTCCGAGCCCGGTCGTCGCCGCCGCCGGCTGCGTCACACCGTCCTGGACGTCGGTTCCCAGCGCGTAGTTGAGCACGCGGTCGATCAGGGTGGTGTCGCCTGTACCCCTGGTCGTGTTGACGGTGAAGCCGGATGCGCCGGTCGCATTGCCGGCGACATCGTGACTTCCGTCCCGGATGATGCTCGGGTCAGCCGTCACGGCCGGGTTGACCTGGATCACGTTGGAGAAGGCGAGCTGTCCGGCAGGCGAAGCCTGGGTGGCGCTGGAGCCTGGCAGGTTGCCGCTGCCGTCGGTGAAGAGGGTCAACCCCTGCGCATCGAAGCGGGACGCCACGGTCTGGGAGAAGGAATCCAGTTCAGCCTGCATGGTCGGCAGCACTTGGTCCCGAAGTCCGATATTGGCGCCGAGGGTGCCGCCGGTCAGGCTGGTGGTGACGTCGCGGCCGTTCAGGGTGATCGCCGGGACCGAGCCGGGATAGGCGTCCGAGACACCCACGGTTGCGTTTGCGGTGGAAAGCGGCCCGGGGGACGCATGCGTCGGCAGGGACAGACCGTTCGCCGTGGTGACCAGCATGTCGCCGGCGGAGGTCGGGGTGAACTGCACGGACAGCACATTCGACAGCGACGTCATCGCGGCAGATCGTTGATCCTCCAGGTCGGCCGTGCTGATGCCGGTTATGCGGCCCTGCTCGATCTGGTTCGACAGCGAGCCGATCAAGGCAAGGCTGGAGTTTACGGTTCCGACCTCATCGACGATAGATTCCTGCGCCGCCTGTCTCGCGGTCTGGTAGCTCCCGGCCGTGGTCTGGATGGTCGAGGCCAGGGTGCCTGCGGCGGTCACGACGGCCTGCTGACCTGCGGAGCTGCTCGGGTCGACATCCAGGGTGATCAGGCTCGACTGGAGGTTGCCCACCTGGTCCGGGATCGTGTCGCTGCTGCCGGAGTCCGAACTGGTCGAGCCCTGGAGCACGGATATGGTGGCTAGCCCGTTGCTGGTCGCGGTCAGGCCGGAGACGGTGGCGTTCTGGCTGTAGAGGCTGTTCTCGAGAGCCGTATTGATCGTCCGCGTGGTCAGCCCGACGACGACGCCGCTCGCCTGCCCATCCGAAGTCCGGGACGAGATCGACGACTGCTCCACCGCATAGCCGGCGGTGTTGGCATTGGCCACGTTCTGGGACGCGACGGCCATCTCCGCCTGTAGCGCGGTGAGGCCGCTGTTCGCGATGGACAGGGATGCATCGAGTCCCATCTGGATCTCCTGGTCGCGGCAGCGTCGATCCTTCTCGCAACCCGGCCATGATGAACGTAAGTCCTTAACGAGCCGTTAATCCTCACTGCTTCATGGCCAGGACGGTCTGGAGCATCTCGTTCGCGGTGGTCACCACCTTGGCGTTGGCGCCATAAGCGTTCTGGGCGGTGATCAGCTTGGTGAGATCGGAGTCGAGGTTGGTGGTGGAGCTCTCGACCGAGGAGGTTTCGAGGTTGCCTGCACCGTTGGCGCCCGCAAGGTTGTTCGTGGCCGCTCCCGATGCGGATGTCGCGGTGTAGGCCTCGCCGTCCTGCGATGACAGGCCGTTCGCGTCCGCGAAGGTCGCCAGCGGCACCTTGCCGACCAGCTGCGTCTTGTTGTTGTCGAACGTAGCCATGATGCTGCCGTCCGATGTCATGGTGATCCCGGTGTAGTTGCCGCTGGTCACGCTGTCGGTGCTGATGGTCGCGCTGGAGCCGGCACCGCTGGCGTTGGTGGCCATCGTGGTGCCGGACGACGAGCCGATGGTCCCGAGGTCGACGGTCATCGTCTGCGAGGTGCCGTCGAGGGTGGTCGGGATGCTGAAGCTGGCCGTCGAGTCAGTGGTGGTATTCGCAGCACCGTAGGTCGCAGGCGTCGATCCGACATTCGTCTGCTGGGCCACCGACGCGATCTGTCCGGACGCGTTGAACGTCACCTGCGCGCTCGCGCTGGGAGTGCTCGCGCCGTCAACGCTGGCCGAAACGTTCCAGGCGTTGCTCGCCTGCGAATAGGACCAGTTGAAGTCGACAGTGTGCGCTGCGCCGGACGCATCGTAGATTGTCTGGCTCTGGCTGGTGGGCGTGGTCGAACCAGCGGCCGGCGTGGCACTTGCGGCAGCGGCGGTGGCTCCGGGCAGACTGGCGGCGTAGGTGATGGTACCGGTCTCGCTGGGCCTGAAGGCGACGTTGGCGACGTTGATCGTCTGCAACGAACTGGTGTTGAGGTTGCCGCTGGAGTCGACCATGTAGCCCTTCAGGTACTCGTTGGACGAGTTCACGAGGTAGCCCGTGCTGTTCTCGGTGAAGTCGCCGTTCCGGGTGTAGTAGTCGTTGGGCTGAAAGCTTTGCGACGTGCCCGTGGACGCTCCATTGGACTCCGACACGTTGAAGAAGCCGTTGCCGGAGATCGCGAGGGCAAGCGCGTTGCTGCTCGACGTGATCGTGCCCTGTGCGTTGTTCTCCGAAGCCGTCGAGGCGACCACGGTTCCCGAGATCTGCGACGCCGTTGAGTTCAAGACGTAGTCGGAGAAATCGGTATCCGTCGCCTTGTAGCCGACGGTCTGACTATTGGCGATGTTGTTGCTGATGTCGGTGAAGGCCTGGGACTGAGCCGCCAGGCCGCTGACCGCCGTATCGAGTGCACCGAAGATCGACATGCCTGCTCTCCTGCCGGAACACGCCGGATGCGTGTCCGACCACGATCAGCAGGAAGCATGCCACTCGATCATCCGCGCTTTCGTTGGGAAATGTGCCGGGATCGGACACCTTGTTGATGCCGGGCGGCAGTTTATGCCGGGCAGCTCCTGCCTGCGGCGCCTGACAACGGCCGACACCTCCGCTGTGATACTGGCCACACGGCTGGCCCATACCTTGCAAAGTGGGACGCAGGAGGATGTCCGATGTCGACGACCATGTCTGCAAGCGCGGCTGTCGCATGTCCAGTCGGGACGCAAACGGGAGCCGGTACCCGAACCGTCGCGGCTTTGCCTGACGGTTCGTTCTCGTCGCAGGTCGCGGCGATCTGGAACCAGTCATCATCCCCTTCCGGGGCGGCAGGGTCTGCTTCTTCAGCAAGCCTTAAGGATCGCCCGGTAGTGTCCTCGGCGTCGGCATCGCACCTGCCGGGACACGGGGAAACGGACGTCGCGTCCAAGCGAGAGGAGACGCAGGCAGGAAAGCCTGCATCGATGAGCCAGACCATGCAGCCGGCTTCCGGCCAGAATGCGCATCAATCCGTAGGTATAGAAAGCGGCGACACACCCGCGGCGGAGAATGAGACAGCGGATGTAGCCGGTTCGGCCGATCTTTCCATCGAGGACGGGTCGACGGCGGGTGTTCCGCAGCCGGACGTACGGAATGCAGCCGGCGCGCCTATCAAGGCAACGCACAGGTCCGCGCAAGCGACAGGCGCTCGACCGGATGATGAAACCACCGCTCCTGCTTCGCCACCGCTGACGCTTGTCGGAGCCGACGTATCGGCTGCCCACCTTTCCGACCCGATCAGGCAGTCATCACGGAGTATCCGGCCAGCTGATGGATCCGTCACGATGTCGAAGGACAGCCGTTCAGCGGACGATCCAGGGTCGCCGACCTCCACCGACGCCAGCCAGAAGAGCGTTGTCCTGGATCAGCACTCCACCCACGGCGAAACAGGCACGGCAGCGGGATCCGGGCCAGCCGAACATCACGGCTCCGGATCTGCAAACGACATTCCTGTTCAGGCCAGCTCGGTTGACGCGTCCTCCGCCAACAACGTGTCGGCATCGCCTCTTCCATCGGCCGTGGAACCGATGGCACTCGGGACCGCCCTGGTCGACCCGTCGCCGCCGATGGCTGCCGGCACGTCCGCCACGCTGGGACAGGCGCTGGCGCCCACTGCCGCGACAGCGCTGGATGCGACCGGCGCACCGGCACAGGTGGGCGCATCCCTGTTGACGCTGGCTTCCGGCACGGACGGATCGAGCCAGATGGCGCTATCGCTGCATCCGAAGGATCTGGGCAGCGTCCATATCCAGCTCGCGCGCGGTGCCGATGGCGCGGTCCGGGTCGTCGTTGCGGCAACCGAGCCGGCCACCTTGCGCAGCCTGATCGCCGACCAGGCTCATCTGCACGCAGCGCTGGATGCCGCTGCGGTACCAAGTGCCGACCGGCACGTAAGCTTCGAACTTGCACCGGTTTCCACCTCGCCTGATGGCGCCGCTACCGCTGACAGTCAGCCGGGTGGTTCCGGATCGCCCGATGGAAGGGCTGCGATGGACATGTCCGGCCAGGACGGCGGCGGGCGTTCCGGAGATGGCCGGCGGGATCGTCCAGCCGGGCAGGACACTGCAGCCACATCCGGCGGCGGGTTCGACCGGTCGTCGCCATTCTCGTCTACGACAACGCTCCTGCTGCGCCACGGCAGCATCAACATCACCGCTTGATCAGCAGAGGCACGCCATGAGCACGACCATCTCGTCTTCCACGGATCTTCTGTCGGCTGCGGAGGCGGCGGCCAAAAAGGCCAACACCGCCAACGCGGCGAGCAGCACGTCAGGCGCCAGCAGCAGCACGAGCAGCAACGCACTGTCCTCCCTGACCAGCAACTACAACCAGTTCCTGACCCTGCTGACGACGCAGCTGCAGAACCAGGACCCGACCAGCCCGATGACGTCCGACACCTTCACCAGTGAGCTTGCGCAGTTCGCCGGCGTCGAGCAGCAGATCCAGACCAACACCAACCTGACCCAGCTGCTGTCGCTGAACCAGGACAACGAGGTCAGCCAAGGCACATCGCTGGTCGGACGGCAGGCCCTGGCGTCCTCGAGCCAGCTTCCGTTGCAGAACGGCTCGGCCGAGCTCCAGATCAGCCCCACCAGCGCGGAAACCGTCGGGATCGCCATCACCAATGCCGCCGGCAGCGTCGTCAAGACGCAGACCCTGTCGCTTCCGGCCGGGACCACGAACTGGACCTGGAACGGCCAGGACGACTCCGGCAACACCTTGTCGGATGGAAGCTACAGTGCAGCCGTGGTGACGCAGGACAGCAGCGGCAACACCACCACGGTGCCGTTCAGCGTCGTCGGCACGATCACCGGCGTGTCGAAGGACGCGTCCAACGGCGTGGACGTCGACATGGGAGCCAGCACCATCGACATGAGCAACGTCACCTCCCTGCTCAGCTCCGGCACGAGCGGCAGCAGCACGGCCAGCGCCTCGACCGCATCCTGAGCAGCCCGGCCGGATGTTCCGCCCGGCAGAAACTGCCGGGCGGTTAAGGTTCGGGTAAGGGTAGCGATGGCATCCTGCGCTGGTCGGCAACAGGCCGGCTTCCCGGGATGACGCCATGATCTGGAACCTGCTCTTCACCCCGATCGAGACGGCGCCATGAAGCCCCTGCTGGACGGGCTGAAGGCGCTTGGAACCGCCCGCCTGGCAGCCATGGGAGCGGTCGCAGTCGGTATCCTGGCCATGCTCGCAGTGCTGGTGTCGCAAGGCGGCAGCCATCCTCAGATGTCGCTGCTTTATGGCGACCTGGACCTGCGCGAGGCCGGACAGATGGCCGAGCAGCTCGAGAAGGCGCACATCGCGCACGAGCTCGGGCCGCAGGACGACCGGCTGCTGGTGCCGGCAGACCAGGTGGCTGCCGCACGCCTGTTGCTGGCAAAGAACGGCCTGCCGTCGGGCGGCTCGGTCGGCTACGAGATCTTCGACCGCGGCGACAACCTCACCGCCACGCAGTTCGAGCAGACGATCAACCAGACCCGGGCGCTGGAAGGCGAACTGTCCCGCTCGATCCGGCTGATCAGCGGCGTCCGCGCGGCGCGGGTGCACTTGGTGCTGCCGCATCGCGAGCCGTTCGCTTCCGAGCAGGTCGCGGCCCAGGCGAGCGTGCTGCTGTCGATGGCCGGTGCCGCCAGGATGGATCCGGAAGGGGTGCAGGCAGTCCTGAACCTGGTGGCCGCCGCCGTGCCGGGGCTGAAACCGCAGAACATCGCCATCATCGACAACCGCGGCAACGTGCTGGCTCGCGCCGGCAACCCGGTCGACGGTGGATCGGTGCAGAGCGTGGACGAGCTGCGCCAAGCGACCGAGCTGCGTCTGGCGCGTGCGGTCGAGGAGATGCTGGAGCCCTCCCTGGGGGCGGAACACGTGCGCGCCGAGGCGGCGGTGACGATGAACATCGACCAGGTGCGTGAAACCCAGGAAACCTTTGATCCCAACCAGCAGGTCCTGCGCAGCCAGCAGACCGTATCCGACAAGAACCGCAGCAGCGACGGCCAGACCAACACCTCGGTGCAGAACAACCTGCCGAACGCCAATGCGGGTCAGGCCAGCTCGGGCAGCCAGGACGACCGGCAGGAGGAAACCAACAACTACGAGATCGGCAAGACGGTACGCACGCTGATCCAGGACCAGCCTCGTCTGGCGCGGATCAGCCTGGCCGTCATGGTGGACGGCACGACCGTCGCCAACGCCAGCGGCAAGGCCAGCTGGCAGCCGCGCAGCAAGGACGAGCTGGACCGGATCGCCACCCTGGTGAAGAGCGCAATCGGCTTCGACGAGAAGCGCGGCGATACCGTCAGCGTGGTGTCCATGCCGTTTGCCGTGCACGACCTGCCGGACGCGCCTGCACCCACCGGCCTGTTCGGGCTGCATCTGGACCGGGACGACGTGGTCCATATCGGCCAGAACCTCCTGCTCGGCGTGTTCATGCTGCTGGCGCTGGTCTTCGTCGTCCGGCCGATGGTCGGTCGCCTGACCGATCCTCCTGCTGCCGCCCTGCCTGGCACGGCCGTCGCAGCCCTTGAGGCTGGCACCGCCATGCGTCCGGCTCTCGCGGGACCCGCAGGAGCCGCAACCGCCAATGTTCCTGCCCTGATCGAGGACGAGAGCATGATCAGCCTGGCGAACATCGACGGACGGCTGCGCGCCGCCTCCATCCGGCAGGTCGTCGATCTGGTCGGCCGCCATCCCGAGGAAAGCCTGACCATCGTCCGAGGATGGCTGGCCAAGGAGACCAGCTCGTGAGCACCCAGCAGCTTCCCGGCGCGCAACGCGCGGCCATCCTGATGCTGGCACTGGGCGAGGAGCAGTGCGCCCAGCTGTTCGCGATGATGCACGAGGAGGAGATCAAGGAGATCTCGCTCGCGATGTCCCAGCTCGGCAGCGTCTCGGCCGATGTCGTCGAGACGCTGTGTGCCGAGTTCTCCAGCGGCATCAGCTCCGCTGGCATGCTGGTCGGCAGCTTCGACAGCACCGAGCGGCTGTTGCAGAAGTCGCTGTCGCGGGAGCGGGCCGCCCAGATCATGGAGGAGATCCGCGGTCCGGCCGGTCGCACCATGTGGGACAAGCTGGGCAACGTGAACGAGGCGGTGCTCGCGAACTATCTGAAGAACGAGTACCCGCAGACCGTCGCCGTGGTGCTCGGCAAGGTGCGGCCCGGACATGCCGCCCGCGTCCTGAGCCTGCTTCCGGACAGCTTCGCGATGGAAGTCATCATGCGCATGCTGCGCATGGAGAGCGTGCAGAAGGACGTGCTGGACAGCGTCGAGAAGACCCTGCGTTCGGAGTTCATGTCCAACCTCGCCCGCAGCACGCGCCGCGATAGCCACGAGCTGATCGCCGAGATCTTCAACAACCTCGACCGCCAGGTAGAAGGCCGGTTCATGTCCGCGCTCGAGGAGCGCAACCGGGACGCGGCGGAGCGGGTCAAGTCGCTCATGTTCACGTTCGATGATCTCGCCCGGCTGACGCCGGATGCGGTGCAGAAGCTGATGCGCTCGGTCGAGAAGGACAAGCTGCCGATCGCGCTCAAGGGCGCCTCGGAGGAGATCCGCACGCTGTTCCTGAGCACCCTGTCCGAGCGCGCGGGAAAGCTGCTTCGCGAGGACATCGCGTCGCTGGGACCGGTCCGGCTGCGCGACGTCGACGAGGCCCAGTCCCAGATCCTTCTGACCGCCAAGGAGCTGGCGACCCAGGGCGAGATCGAGCTGAACGAGCGCCAGGACGAGGAGATGGTGGCCTGACATGATGCGCAGCCATTCCCTGTCCGGCGTCCTTTACGCGGAGGATTTCGACGCACCTGAGCCGATGTCGGCACCACCGGCCGCGCCGCCGATGCCGGCCGAGCCGGTCGTGATCGAGCCGACCTTCAGCCTCATCGACCTGCAACGCGCCACCGAGCGCGCCAGGCAGGAGGAACGCATGACCGCACGGCAGCAGGCGGAACAGGACGCGGCCGTGCTGCGGACCCAGGCGCTGATCCAGCTCGCCGATGCCGTGGCGCAGTCGCGGTCGGAAGCAGCCCGGATCGCTGCCGAGGCCGCCGAGGCCACCGTGCAGACCCTTCTCGCCACGGTTGCGGCGCTGCTGCCCGCCGTTTCGGCGGCACACGGCCAAGCCGAGGCGGCGGCACTTCTGCGCCTGCTGCTGCCGGCGATGGCCAACGAGCCGCGCCTGACGGTGCGAGCGCACCCGGCGCTGCTTGCCGGCCTGCGGCAGGAAACAAGAACCCTTCTGGAAGCCGGCAACACCGTTGTAGAGTGGACCGGTTCCGAAACGATGCTGCCGGGTGACATCGTGGTGCGCTGGCAGGATGGCTCCATGATCAGGGACACGAATGCGCTGTGCGCCGAGGTGCAGGCGCTGCTCGTACCCGAAATGAGAACGAACGCACGTCAGGAGACCGTTTGATGCCGACTGAGATCGATCTGGCCGAGCTCGCAGAAGCTCCGGTTGCCCACGAGACTGGAGCGCCGCGTACCGCGCAGGATCTGGAAGCGGTGTATGACATCCCGGTCACGGTCAGCGCGGTGCTGGGCAAGTCCACCATGCAGGTCAGCCAGCTGCTGAAGCTCGGCCGCGGTGCCGTGGTCGAGCTGGATCGCAAGCTCGGCGAGGCGATCGACATCTACGTCAACAACCGCCTGATCGCACGCGGCGAGGTGGTGATGGTGGATGACAACCGGCTCGGGATCACCATGACGGAGATCATCAAGTCCGAGCGCGGATTCTGATCATGCGCGTCCTGATCATCGGCTCGATGGGCGGAGAGCTCGGCAAGGCGGCGCAGATCGCGGCCTCGCGCGGAGCCCATCTCGATCAGGCCGACAACGTTCCCGCCGGCCTCGCCCGGCTGCGTCGCGATGCCCGCTGCAACCTGGTGCTGTGCGAACTCGGCCTGCCGATCGCCGCCCTGGTCCAGGGACTGGCCAGGGAGCGGATCACCCTGCCGGTGATCGCCTGCGGGCTTGAAGACGATCCGGACGCTGCCGTTCGCGCGGTGCGGGACGGGGCGCAGGATTTCCTTCCCCTGCCACCCGATCCCGAACTCATCGCGGCCATGCTGGAGGCGGCGTCGGGCGAAAGCCACGCCTTGATCGCCCGCGATCCGATCATGCTGTCGGCCATCCGCAGCGCCGAGCAGGTCGCACGGTCCGAGGCCTCGGTGCTCATCACCGGCGAGTCTGGCACCGGCAAGGAGATCGTGGCACGGCACATCCATCGCCGCTCGCGCCGAGCAGAGGGGCCCTTCATCGCCCTGAACTGCGCCGCGATCCCGGAGCACCTGCTGGAGTCCGAGCTGTTCGGCCACGAGAAGGGCGCCTTCAGCGGCGCCATCGCCCGGCGCATCGGCCGCTTCGAGTCCGCCGAAGGCGGCACGCTGCTGCTTGACGAGATCAGCGAGATGGACGTCCGGCTGCAGGCCAAGCTACTGCGCGCCATCCAGGAACGCGAGATCGACCGGCTCGGTGGCCAGACCCCGGTCCGCGTCAACGTGCGCATCCTGGCCACCAGCAACCGCGACCTGCGCGCCGAGGCCGCCGCCGGCCGGTTTCGCGAAGACCTGTACTTCCGGCTGAACGTGGTCGGCCTCGAGATCCCGCCGCTGCGCCATCGGCCAGGCGACATCGCCGCCCTGGCCGCGCACTACGTCCGCCATTATGCGCAGGCGAACGGGATCGAGCCGCCATCGCTGTCGGACGCGTCGCTCAACCGGCTGACCCAGCATGGCTGGCGCGGCAACGTGCGCGAGCTCGAGAACCTGATGCACCGTGCCGTCCTGGTGACCGCGGGATCAGTGATCGAGCCGAGCGACCTCGGCTTCACGCCGATCCAGCCCGGTCCAGGCCAGGCCATCTCGACAGGCACAGCGGCGAGCGACAGCGACTCCGGACGTGGCATATCCGGGCTGGTCGGCCGGCGCATGGAGGAGGTCGAGCAGGCCCTGATCCTGGAAACGCTGTCCAGCACGGCAGGCAACCGCACCCACGCCGCGACCATCCTCGGCATCTCCATCCGCGCCCTGCGCAACAAGCTGCGCGACTATGCCAGTCAGGGTGTGCCGGTGCCGCCGCCCATGGCCGGCGTGGCGGCCTGACGCATGACGGACGCTCTTGCCACCGCCGAAACCGCCAAGGGCGGATTTGCCATGCCGAAGCTGAGCCTGCCGGGCGGACGCTGGCGCAGCTACATGCCAGGCACCGACGTCGGCCTGGCGCTGGCGGTGGTGGCGCTGCTGTCGGTGCTGATCCTTCCCCTGCCGACGATGGTGCTCGACCTCGGCCTGGCCCTCTCGGTGACCGCCTCGGTGCTGGTGCTGATGGTGGCGCTGTTTCTCAAGCGCCCGCTCGACTTCACCAGCTTCCCGACCCTGCTCCTGCTGACCACGCTGCTCCGGCTGGCGCTCGAGGTCGCGACCACCCGGCTGATCCTGAGCCACGGCAACGAGGGACCCCTGGCCGCCGGCCACGTCGTGGCCGCGTTCGGCGGCTTCCTGATGGGCGGCGATGTGGTGATCGGCCTGATCCTGTTCACCATCCTGCTGGTGGTGAACTTCATGGTCATCACCAAGGGCTCCGGGCGCATTGCCGAGGTCGCGGCACGGTTCAGTCTCGACGCCATGCCCGGCAAGCAGATGGCGATCGATGCCGAGCTGTCCGCCGGCGCCATCACCGACAAGGTAGCCCGCGTGCGCCGTCGCGAGCTCGAGGAGGAAAGCGGCTTCTACGGCGCCATGGATGGTGCGGCGAAGTTCGTGCGCGGCGACGCAATCGCCTCCCTGCTCATCACCGTCATCAACATCATCGGCGGCCTCGCAATCGGGCTCGGCCGTCACGGCATGGCGTTCAGCGACGCCGCCGCGACCTTCACCACCCTGACCGTCGGCGACGGGCTGGTGTCGCAGATCCCGGCCCTGCTGGTTTCCACGGCATCCGGCATCGTCGTGACCAAGGGGGGCACCGAAGGGGCTGCCGACGTGGCCCTGGTGCGCCAGCTCGGCGGCAACCCGAAGCCGATGGCGATGGCGGCCGGTGCGGCGGCGGTGCTGGCGCTGATGCCAGGTCTGCCCGCGCTGCCGTTCCTGGCGCTCGGCGGCCTGGCCGGCGCCGCTGCCTGGATGCGGCACCGGACCCCGGTCCGGGTGGAGTCCCAGGACGAGGCGGCCACAGTGGTCTCCACCACACCGGCGGAGCCGCCGATCGCCGAGGCGATGCGGATCGACATGATCCGCCTCGAGCTCGGCTACGGCCTGCTGCCCCTGGCCGGCGGCGACCAGCCGAAGCTGACCGAGCAGATCAAGGCGCTCCGTCGCACGATCGCCAGCGAGATGGGCTTCGTGCTGCCGCCGGTGCGCATCCAGGACAACATGCAGCTCGGATCGGACGGCTACTCGATCCGGATCAAGGAGATCGAGGCCGGCAAGGGCGAGCTCCGGCCGACCCGATTCCTGGTGATGGACCCGCGCGGCGGGGTGCCGGACCTGCCGGGCGAGAAGACCACCGAGCCGGCCTTCGGCCTGGCTGCGTTGTGGATCGACGCGGCACAGCGCGAGGAGGCGATGTTCCGGGGCTGCACCGTGGTCGACCCGGTCAGCGTGCTGACCACGCACCTGACCGAAACGGTGCGCGAAACCATGGCCGAACTGCTGTCCTACTCCGAGACGCAGAAGCTGCTCGACGAGCTGCCACGCGAGCAGCAGAAGCTGGTGGCCGATCTGATCCCGTCGCAGATCTCGATGGGAGCGGTGCAGCGCGTGCTCCAAGCCCTGCTGTCGGAGCGGATCTCGATCCGCGACCTGCCCACCATCCTTGAGGGTATCCAAGAGGCCT
This sequence comes from uncultured Acetobacteraceae bacterium, assembly GCA_964249735.1. Classification (GTDB taxonomy): domain Bacteria; phylum Pseudomonadota; class Alphaproteobacteria; order Acetobacterales; family Acetobacteraceae; genus Lichenicola. The sequence goes on from CAXUDP010000030.1 coordinate 19,090, forward strand.
GTGGCGCCGGTATGCGGGCGATCCCCTTGGTCGTCGCCCACGTGCGGACCAGGCTGGCACGCCAGATCAGCGACGCGCTGGTTGGCCATGCTGGCTACATCCCGCTGATTCCGCTTTCGCCGCAGTGGGAGGAGGCGTTCCTGGAAAGCCTGGTCGGCCCGCCGGAGGATCGGCAGCTCGCCATGGCGCCGACCCGGCTGAACGAGTTCATCGGACGGCTGCGCACGGCCCTCGATGCCGCCGCCGCAACCGGCGAGTCGCCGGTCGTCCTCACCAGCAGCGGCATCCGCGCCCCGGTCCGGGCCATCGTCGAGCGTCTGCGCCCGGCGACCCCAGTGCTGGCGCAGTCCGAGATCTTCCCGCGCGCGCGCATCCGCACGATCGGCAACGTATGACCGTCCTGCCTCGACCGGGCGTTCCTGACGGAGGACAAGCGGGTGCGGATTAGGATCTTCCGCGCTGCGAGCCTGGCCGCGGCCATGGCGCAGGTACGTGACGAGCTCGGCCTCGACGCGCTGATCCTGGGGACCGAAACCCGGACCGGGCTGGTCGAGGTGACGGCGGCACTGGACACGGAGGACGAACCCGAACCGGCAGCCCGGTTCGATCCGCTTCCCGGTCTTGCGCTGCCGGATCTGTCGGCCGCCCTTCTCCCCGTGCCACAGGCATCGAAGTCGCTGTTCCGGCACAACCTGCCACCCATCCTGCTTTCGGCGCTGGGAGATGGACCGCTGGAAGCTGCCTGCAGCCGGCTGTTCCGGTTCAGCCGGCTGCCGCTCGATGCGGATGGCGCACCGCTTCTGCTGACTGGCCCACCTGGCAGCGGCAAGACCCTGACCGTCGCCAAGCTGGCCACCAGGCTGGTAATGGAGGGACACCGTCCGTTAGTCGTCACCGCCGACGAGCAGCGCGCCGGCGCCATCGAGCAGCTTGCTGCCTTCACCCGGCTGCTCGGATTGACCCTGATCGCTGCCGGACGGCCGGAGATGCTTGCCCGCGCGCTCGGCCGGCGCGAGCCGCTGTCCCCGGTGCTGATCGACGCGCCGGGGCTTGATCTGCTGGACCCTGCACAGGACGCGCTGCAAGCCGAACTGATTGCCGCGTCAGGTGCCTGCGTGGCCCTGGTCCTGCCCGCGGGCCTGGATCCGGCCGAGGCGGAGGACATCGCGGAAGCGCACGCCCGGCACGGCGTGCAGCTCCTGGTGCCGACACGCCTCGACCGTGCGGCCCGGCTTGGTGGCGTGCTCGCCGCCTGCCACAGCGGCGGCCTCGCCCTGACCGAGGCCGGCACCGGCACCGACGTGGCAGACGGCATGACGCGGCTCACCCCGGTCACGCTCGCTGCCCGGCTCACCGCGGTGGGTCCAACGCGCGGGCGAGCCTCCGCTCCACCGTTCCAGCCGCCGCCACCGCTTCATGAGCAGATCGAGACCGAAATCCAGCCTGCCGCGAAGCGGCACGGCGCCCTGTCCCTGCATATCGCAGCCCAGGCAGGCGTCCACCGCCTCCCTTCCAGGAAGACGAACCCATGACCGCCACGCTGCAGCTGCCGGCATCCGCTTCGATACACGGCGATGGAACCGCCCATCGAAGTGGGCAGGGTGCTCGTCTGGTCGCGATCGGGTCGGGCAAGGGTGGTGTCGGCAAGACCTGGCTGTCGATCACCCTCGCCCAAGGCCTGGCCGTGCGGGGACGCAAGGTGCTCCTGGTTGACGGAGACCTGGGCCTGGCCAACGTCGACATCCAGCTCGGGCTCACCCCGCGGCACGATCTGGCTGCCGTGCTGTCCGGGCGGCGCAGCCTGTCCGAGGTGATCATCCGCCACGCGACACAGGAACTGCCAGTCGCCGCATTCGACATCCTCCCAGGTCGGTCCGGAGCATCGTCGATGGCAACGCTGGAAATCGTGGTGCTGGACCGGTTGCTGCAGGCAATCCGGCGGCTCGGCAGCTACGATACGGTGCTGCTTGATCTGGGCGCCGGGATCGACCCGACCATGCGCTTCATGGCCGCTTCCGCCGACACGCTGCTGGTCGTCTCGACCGACGAGCCGACCGCACTGGCAGACGCCTACGCGGTGCTGAAGCTCCAGGCACGCGATCGTTCCGCGCGGAGCGGGAGCGGCTTGGGCAACCCGGCCGAGGCGAAGGCGGACGTGCGCCTAGTCATCAACCAGTCAAGCAGCCTGGCAAGCGGCCGACGCACCTATGATGTGCTGGCTCGGGCCTGCAGCACCTTTCTCGGGCAGACGCCGAGCCTGGCCGGCATCATCCGCCGCGACGGCCGGGTGGGCGACGCCATCCGGCGGCAGACGACGCTGCTGACGCGTCATCCCAATGCGCCTGCGGCAGAGGATGTCGGGCGCATCGTGGACAATCTCACCGGCTGAGATGACCTCGACTCCTGCCCGCCAAGCTGTCCACGTCGAGCTTGGTTGCCGCAACATGACAAGCGTGCAACTCGTATGCCCGGAGCGCGTCCATCCTGCATGATAGCTGGTTCAAACAGTCATGACAGGAGGGATCCAGGCCCGGGCGCGTCGCTGTTCGACACGTGGCTGCAGACACGCCTGCAACGCCTGTATGACGAGGCGCTGGACGAAGCGGTTCCAGACGATCTGCTTCAACTTCTTCCCGAACTGGAAAAACGCTCCGACCATTGAAGTCGTCGCAATTATGCGGTGGGCAAGTCGGAAAGGGACTTCATGCGCGTCAGCGTGATCCAGATGTGTCCAGGCTCCGACAAGGCGGAGAACATCACGCAGGCGGAGTTGCTGATCGACGCCTGTGTCGCGGCGGATGCTCCAGATCTGGTGGTGTTGCCGGAGATATGGACCTGCCTTGGTGGAGACAGGGAAAGCAAATTTTCGGCCGCCGAGGTGGTTCCGTGTCCGGGGGCCGACGCCGGAGGCGGCCCGGCATTCCGGTTCCTGCGTGACATCGCCCGCCGACACAGTATTCACGTTCATGGTGGATCGATCGGTGAATGCGATGGGGATAGGCTACTCAACACGAGCCTCCTGTTCGCGCCGGATGGCAGCCTGATCGGACGCTACAGCAAGATACACCTGTTCGACATCACGACGCCGAGCGGTGTCAGCTATCGTGAAAGCGACACCTATCGACCTGGTGACACCGTCGTATCGGTCGAACTGGATAGTCGATCCGGCCGGATCCGTGTCGGTCTCGCGATCTGCTACGACGTTCGGTTTGGCGAGCTGTTCCGCCGGCTGCGGCGCGAGGGGACGGAGTTGATAATACTGCCAGCAGCTTTCACCGCCGAAACCGGCGCAGCCCATTGGGAAACCCTGATCCGTGCTCGTGCCATCGAGACGCAATGCTGGCTCGCTGCAGCCGCGACGACCGGGCAGCACAGGGATGCGCATGGCCAGACCCGACTGACCTACGGCCATTCAATGATCGTGGATCCTTGGGGCACCGTGGTGGCGCAGGCTTCCATTGGTCAGGGCTGGACCACCAGCCGGATCGACCGCACTGCAACTGCGCGGGTTCGTGCCGACATGCCGATCATGGAACACCGGCGGTTACCATGAGCCGGACCACGCCTGATGCCGGGCAATGGGCCCCTGTCGTCGCGCCGACCCGACTCGCTTTTGTCGGGGCCAGGAACGACTCGGCCCAGCAGAACCTTCACCGCTTCGTGTCCCGTTATGGAAACCTGCCGATTGCAGAAGCGGAGGTAGTCGTCTGTTTCGGCGGCGATGGTTTCATGCTGGAAACACTGCATGCGGTTCTGCTCGACGGAACTCCCGTTTACGGGATCAACTGTGGATCAGTTGGGTTCCTGATGAACCCACTAGTCGAGGATGACCTGCCGGAACATCTGATGCACACCCAGGCAGCGGTGCTGCACCCGTTGCGCATGCACGCGGTAACACAGGCCGGACTGGTGGAGGAGGCCCTCGCGCTCAACGACGTGTTCCTGTTCAGGCAGACGCGCCAAGCGGCGAAGATCCAGATCATGGTTGATGGTCGGGTCCGGCTGCCGGAGCTGGTTTGCGACGGCATCCTCGTATCCACACCGGCGGGATCAACCGCCTACAACCTGTCGGCCCATGGGCCGATCGTTCCTCTTTCAGCCGATCTGTTGCCGCTCACGCCGATCAGCGCGTTCCGGCCAAGGCGATGGCGTGGCGCCCTGTTGCCGAGTTCGGCAGATGTAGAATTCAGGATCCTGGAAGGCGACAAACGTCCGGTGGCAGCGGTGGCCGACTTCACAGAGGTGCGCGACGTGGTGTCAGTCGCCGTCAGCGAGGACCGAAGCATCGGAACCACTGTCCTGTTCGATCCCGATCAAAGCCTGTCGGAACGCATCATCGTCGAGCAGTTCACGGTCTAGGCCGAATTTTCGAGCCGGCTGGTGCGGCGGGATCAACACCGCCGCACCACGTCAAGGGCAGCCAGACATCTTCACCGGTCGATGTTCGCCTGATCAGGACATGCCCTAGTGTCCCGAAACTGGAGTCCATCAGACTTCAGTTTCTCACTGGAAAGCAGTCTTATCAGTGAGATAGTAGCCTGCTCATCCCGAAACCCGCATGCGAACTTCGGGAAGCAGGGCGACTAGGCTGCGGACAGCATGGTCGTGGACCGCGACGGAGCCGGAAGCGGAACCGGGGCCGAGACCGGTGCCACATCATCGCGGAGCATGTAACCACGACCCCAGATGGTGCCGATCAGGTTGCCAGCGCCAGCCAGCTGAAGCTTCTTGCGGAGCTTGCAGATGAACACGTCGATGATCTTCATCTCGGGCTCGTCCATGCCGCCGTAGAGGTGGTTGAGGAAGGCGTCCTTCGTCAGGACGATGCCCTTGCGCAGCACCAGCAGCTCCAGGATGGAGTACTCCTTGCCTGTGAGGTGCACCGCTTGCTCGTCCACGGTGACCTCCCGGCTGTCCAGGTTGAGGCGAAGGTTGGCGACCTGCAGTACCGGTGCGGCATATCCCTTGCTGCGACGCAGGATTGCCTGGATGCGGGCGACCAGCTCGATCTGGTCGAACGGCTTGCTTACGACGTCGTCGGCACCGGCCGCAAAGGCGCGGATGCGGACCGAGGCCTGCGTGCTGGCAGACAGCGCCAGGGCGGGAACCGGGTGGCGTGCATGGCGCATGCGACGCACCAGCTCGCTGCCCTCCATGTCGGGCAGCTCGAGGTCGAGGACCGCCAAGTCGTAATCATAGTGACGGAGCATCTCGAGCGCTTCCTCGCCCATGTCCGTGTGGTCGACCATGAAGCCGGCGTTTTGCAGGATGCGGGTCAGGCCCTGCGCGGCTGTGACGTCACCTTCAACGAGAAGAACCCTCATGACCACTACTCCAGGTTTTGCTGACGCATGTTTACTACCTATGCGTGTTCCCTCCAAGTGTTTAATGGTCATTTATCGAAATAAATCCGGCCATGCACGTCTCCTTAATGATTGCGTGCTGATATCACTCCTGCTCCGTCGCCTTTTGACGACAAGCATGGCTGTGGAGGCGGACTGGCATGACCAATCTTGCGCAACGTCTCAGAAACGTACGCGATGGCCTCGGTGCCGTCCCGCCCGCGCGCATCCGTGGGCGCGTCGCGGGCATCTCCGGATTGGCCGTGGAGCTCGCCGGTCTGGAGAGTCACGTCGCGATCGGAGACCGGATCGACCTGCAGGCGCGCGGAGGCCAAGTGGTCCCGGCAGAGATCGTGGGCTTCCGGAGCGGCCGTGCCAACGCGATGGTCTACGGCGCGCTGGACGGTCTTGGTCCGGGCAGCGTCGCGTCGTTCGGCTTCGGCAGCGACAGCGCTGGACGGAACGGCACCCTCGCGGTGTCGGATCAATGGCTCGGCCGCGTGATCGATCCGCTCGGCCGGCCGATGGACGGCAAGGGATCGCTGCCGCTTGGCAAGACGCCTCGTTCCCTGCGAGCCGCTCCGCCGGATGCCACGAGCCGGGCTCGCCTCGGGCCGCGTCTCGATCTCGGCGTGCGGGTCCTGAACGCGTTCACCACCTGCCGCACCGGCCAGCGGCTCGGCCTGTTCGCCGGCTCCGGGGTCGGCAAGTCGACGCTGCTGTCCATGCTGGCTCGCCACACCGATTGCGACGTCGCGGTCATCTCCCTGGTCGGAGAGCGGGGACGGGAGGTGCGCGAGTTCCTGGAAGACGACCTCGGAGAAGCCGGGCTGGCGCGATCGGTGGTGGTGGTCGCGACCTCGGACACGCCGCCGCTGATGCGCCGCGAGGCGGCCTATGCCGCCATGGCGGTCGCCGAACACTTCCGTGACGAAGGAAAATCCGTCCTGCTGTTGATGGACAGCGTGACCCGGTTCTGCCTGGCGTTGCGCGAGATCGGCTTGTCGGCCGGAGAGCCGCCGGCTACCCGGGGCTATCCGCCAAGCGTGTTCGCTGAACTGCCCCGTCTGCTGGAACGGGCGGGTCCGGGCCCGTTGCTGCCCGACCGTCCGGCGGGTCAGATCACGGCCCTGTTCACCGTGCTGGTGGAAGGCGACGACCACAACGAGCCGGTTGCGGACGCGGTACGCGGCATCCTCGATGGCCACGTGATCATGGACCGCCGGATCGGCGAGACCGGTCGCTATCCTGCCGTCGACGTCCTGCGCTCGTTGTCGCGTTCGGTTCCCGGGTGCAACGACCCGGACCAGAACGCCCTGACCCGCCGTGCGCGATCTCTGCTTGCCCTCCATGCCGACATGGCCGACATGGTTCGGCTCGGCGCTTACAAGGCCGGCAGCGATCCGGCAGTGGACGAGGCGGTCGCGCTGGTGCCGCGCATCGAGGCCATGCTTCGGCAGGGTCGCGAGGAGCACACCTCCATCGAAGGCAGCTTTGCAGCTTTGGCTGAAGCAATGGCACGAGGCATCCGATGAAGCGCGATCCGCTCGGCACGATACTGCGGGTCCGCCAGTCCACCCTGGACGAGGCACAGAAGGCCGTTGCCGAAGCCTACCGTGTGGAGCGTGATGCCTTTGATCGTGCCGAAGCGGCGGCGGCAGCCCTGGAGCAGGAGATGCGGGCGGCGACGAGCCTTGCTGGGGGCGATGAGGCGGTGGAGACTTTTGCCCGTTGGCTGCCGGTAGGTCGAAGGGCGCTCAAACAGGCACACGACACGCAACGGGACGCCACAGCGATGCTGGACCAGGCGCGGGCGGTTCTGGCTCTTGCTCGATCAGGCGTCAGGACAGTCGAGTCGCTGATCGAACAGCGTCGTGCGGAACGGCAGCTGGAGGATAATCGCCGGGATCAGCGCGCGCTGGACGAAGTCGGAAGCCGGAGGCCAGACCGGAACAGGTGAGTTCCGGTCCGAGCCTAGGCATGTGGAGCGTCTTGATGCCGTCAACGACGACGGCCGCGTATGAGCTTGCGTACGGCACCCCAGGCTGTCCGGCCGGCGAAGCGGCCGGCTGGACCGACAACGGCGCCGGTGACTGCCGTCATGGCCAGGGTGTTACGCAACTCGGAGATCGACCGGTCGCGGGTGATCCGCGCCTCGACCTCGATCGGGTCCGGCAGCTTCCCACGTCCAAGCAGCACAAGGATAACAGCTACGAGAACGTCGAAACCGAACACGATGATAGACGCCCAGACCTTGCCGGTGTTCCATGGACCGTTGCAAAGCGTCCAAAGAATGACATGAAGGGCAACAAGCGCAAAGAAGCCGAACAAGCCGGCGACCACCAGGAAGACCGCTTGACGGCCAATCCGCAACGCCTGCCGGCGTAGACGCAAGGCCTCCGCGGTTGCGGCGATCCTCGCGAGGTCGACAGCCTTCATGGGTGGATCCTCATCGTGCAATCCGACCGATCAGGTAACCCACGGCGGCAGCAATGCCGATCGCGATGATCGGCTGGTCACGGACCTGCGCCGATACTGTCTCAACCTGGGAGGTGGTCATATCGCGTGCAGTGGTGACTGCGGTCTCGGCCTTGCCAGCCGCACCTGCCAGCGCCGGCGTGACCCTCTCGTTGAGCAGCTGCTCTACCTGGGCACGCAGACTCTGGATCTGATCCTGCGTATCGCTCGCCACATCCTTCGCCTTGTCGGTAACCGTCTTGGAGAAACCCATGGCCGCACCCCTTCCCAACAGGGCTGACGAACGTCGCCTGGACGGTCAAGTTGCATCGCGCGAATGAGCCGGATCAGGAACGGAACCGTTGCGCGCTTGTCGCTGGTCCGGTTGCAGGCCGGCGATCCGGCCCGTTCGAGCGGGATCCTGCAATCGGTGTCGCTGGACCTGCCGGCTGGGCGATGCCTGGCCCTGCTGGGCGACCGGCAGGCTGGCGGCTCGCTGCTCCTGGACGTGGTTGCGGGCCATCGTCGAGGCAGGAGCGGGCAGGTGCTGGTCGACGGCCTCGCCATCGACGACCAATCCCCTGCCAGACGATGGTTCGGCATGGTGTCCGGGCGCGACCCGCTGTTCCCCCATCTGAGCGTGAGCGACAACGTGTCATTTCCGTTGCGGGCACGGGGGGTGGCGGCGGGGGAGCGGCAGCGTCGGGTCGGCGAGGCGATGGCGCTGCTCGGGCTCGAGGCGTCGGCGCAACACCGACCCTGGGCGCTTGACGATGCCGCCCGCATCCGTACTGCCCTCGCTCGCGCCCTGGTGTTCGACCCGAAGCTGATCCTGCTGGATGACCCGTTCGCGGTCCTGGACCCTGCACCGCGCCAGCTGCTGCAGCGGACGCTACGCCGGCTGGTCCGCGCACGCAGCTTGACCGTCCTGCTGGCTACTGCCGACCGGGACGAGGCGCTGCTGCTCGGGGACGAGATCGGCATCCTCGAGACCGGCCGCCTGCATCAGGTCGGCACAGCACAGGCCCTGCTCGACCGGCCGGCTGACCCTGTGGTGGCATGCCGACTGGGTGACGCCAACCTGCTGACGGGGCGGATCGTACGGCTGGACGACGAGGTCGCGTCGGTGCGGTTGAGTTGCGGGCACGAGATGGAAGCGGAACCGGACGCAAATCTGGAGGAAGGAATGCTCTGCGTGCTGTGCGTCCGCCCGGACCGGATCGCGACCGCCTTCGTGCGAGGGCCGGATCTCGAAACCGGCAGCAACACGGTGCCGGCGACGCTGCTGGACGCGGTGCATCTCGTCGACCACCTCCGGCTGCGTTTCCGGTTGGCCGACGGGAGCGAGCTGCTGGTCAGGCGGCCACCGGCAGCACTGGCGGCGGAACTGCGTCCGGATCGGCCGGCGCTGCTGGCGTGGCAGCCGCATCATGCACGGGTGTTCGCAGCACCCCCGTAGCGGCAGGACCGGCAACTGTTCCAGCATCGCGGAACATGCTCTAGGTTGACCTCCTCATCCTTCTGTCGGCCTTTGGCGCGACCACCACGACGAGCCGGTCGCCATCGCCAAGCCTGTTCAGCCACGGACCGCCGCATCCCTGCCGCAGGGCGCGGACCTGTGCACCGGTCATGTCCGGGCTCGGCGCTGGACCGCCTTGTGCGGCGGGCTGTGGTGCTTCCTGGCCTCAGCAGCGCTTGGCGCCGGAGACCGGACGAAGGAGCCGCTGGCCAGGCCGCTCGTGGTCGCGACCCTGGGCGGACCGGTTCAGGACGCAATGGCGCAGGCGTTCTTCTCGCCGTTCACCACGCAGACCAGGATCGGCATCCATGCCGTCACCTGGAGCGGGCTCCTGGCCACGCTGCAGGACCGGGTACGAACCGGGGTCACGCCGGACCAGTCGCTGGTGCTGATGGACAACGCGTCGGTGCTGGTCGCCTGCCGGCAGGGGCTGCTGCTGCCGATCGATCCCACGCTGGTGCCGGACCTGATCCGGAACGGCCATGAGCGGCTGGACGGGGACGCCGTCAGCCGATGCGGGGTGGGCGCGTTCCGGATGAACCTGGTGCTGGCCTGGGACAGGAGCCGGATCGACAGCGTGTCCAGCTGGTCGGACTTCTGGGACGTGGCGCGCCGCCCAGGCAAGCGTGGCCTGTTCCGCAATCCGCGCGGCACGATGGAGGTCGCCCTTCTGGCCGACGGCGTGGCACCACGCGACGTATATCGCGTTCTCGGCAGCGATGCCGGGCAGGATCGCGCCTTCCGCAAGCTCGACCAGCTCAAGCCTTATGTAGTCTGGTGGGAGACGCCGGACCAGGCGGTCCACGTCATCCAGTCCGGCGACGTGCTGATGACCCTGTCCCCGAACGATGCGGTCGCGGCCGCCAATCTGGCTGGCCATCGCAACTTCGACATCCAGTGGCAGCAGAGCATCAGCACGATCCTGAGCTGGGCCATCCCAGGCCGTCCTGCGGCGATCGGGACCAACCCGGACCAGGCAGACGACCGGGCGGCGCGTGGACGACAGCTGCTCGGCTTCATGATCGACCCGGCGCGCCAGGCCGACTTCGCTGGCCGCTATCCGAGCGTCAGCCTGCTGCAGGACGCGCTGCCGCCGGATCAGGCGCTGCCGGCCGACAGTCCGGCCACGGCGGAGCACCGGCATGACGCACTGCGCGAGGACGACGCGTTCTGGGCGACGCATCTCGATCCGATCAAGGCACGCTTCGACGCCTGGATCGGCAAGTGAGCCCTTGCAGGCTGCCATGAGCGGCTGGATCCTTCTCGCATGCACCGCTGCCGCCTGCCTGCTGATATCGCTCCTGCTGGGCGTTGCGGCCACCTGGGTGGTGGCGTCGCTGCATCGCCGGTGGCGACGGGCGGCGCAGCAGCTGGCGCTGGTCCTGCTGGTTCCCGGCGTCTTCCTGGCCATCCGTCCGGAAAGGCTGCCTGTCGCATACGGTCCCGGTGCCGGCGCCATGCCGCTGATCCTTGGCGTCCTGCCCCTGTTGATGCTGCCGGTGCTGTCCAGGCTGGCCGGGATGCTGGACGGCCAGGTCCGGGCGGCATCCGGCCTCGGCGCCGGGCGGATCGCGATCCTGCGTCTGGTGTGGCTTCCGCAGCTGGGACCGCCCGGGTTGCTGGGCACGCTGCTGAGCGGGCTGCTCACCCTCGTGGCGTTGGCGCTTCGTCGCTGAGATGCCTAACGACGGGTCGTTCTTCCTTATCTTCGCACGAGACCGTAACCTGCTTCCCATGCGTTCGCCGGCACCGTTCTGGAAGACCAAGACCCTCGAGCAGATGACCGCTGCGGAGTGGGAGTCGCTGTGCGACGGCTGCGGCCGCTGCTGCCTGCACAAGCTGCGGACCGAGGACACGGACGAGATCCTTTATACCAACGTCGCCTGCCGGCTGCTCGACACCGACAGCTGCGCCTGTTCCGACTACCAACACCGCCGCCGCAAGGTGCCGGACTGCGTGCAGCTCACTCCCGCCGCCCTGGCGGAAATCGACTGGCTGCCGCCATCCTGCGGTTATCGGCGGATCGCCGAGGGACGCGGCCTCGCCTGGTGGCATCCGCTGGTGTCGGGACAAGCCGACAGCGTGCACGCGGCCGGGATCTCCGTGCAGGGCCGCGCGATCAGCGAGCGCGTGGCCGGGCCGCTCGAGCATCATGTCGTCGACTGGCCGGGACGCACGCCGCGCCAGGCGCGTTCCGCTCCAGGACGGGAGCCCGTGATCCGGCGCCGCACGGCAGCCGAAGCCGACGTGCCTGCGGGACCGGTGGATCGATGACATCGGGCTCGTTCCTAAGGCCGCTTCGCGCAGCGCCTGGACGGGATCGCAATGCCCCGCTGTCCGGGCGGTCGGAGCTGCTGCACCTTCCTGGAGGAGACATGCCGGTGCGCTGGCGCCGTTGCACCCGGGCGCGCCGGGTCTCGTTGCGGATCGATCCTCGCGCCGGTGCGGTGGTGGTGACGCTGCCAACCCGGGCCGCCCGTGCTGCCGGCCTGGCACTGCTGCACGCTCATGCCGATTGGGCCGCAGGCCGGCTTGCCGCGCTGCCGGACGTGGTCCGGCTCGACGACGGGGCAGTGGTGCTGGTCGACGGCCGTTCCCGTGTCATACGCCACCGGCCGGAGGCACGACGCGGCGTCTGGCTGGAAGCGGACGAGATCCGGGTCAGCGGCGAGCAGGCCTTCCTGCCCAGGCGGGTGACCGACTTCCTTCGCGCCGAGGCCCGCCTGCGCTTGTCGCGCCTGGTGACGCAGATCGCGGTCCACGATGCGGCCGGGCCTGACCTGCTGCCGGCCCGCCTGAGCATCAAGGACACCGCGACGCGCTGGGGCAGCTGTTCGTCCGACCGGGCGGTGATGTTCAGCTGGCGCCTGGTGATGGCGCCGCCCGAAGTCCAGCACTACGTGGTCGCGCACGAGCTGGCCCATCTGCGCCACCTCGATCATGGCAGGGCGTTCTGGTGCCTGGTCGAGCGGCTGACGCCGCACCGCACGCAGGCCGAAGCCTGGCTGAAGCAGAACGGCCCCACCCTGCTGCGAACCGGCTGATCGACGCACCAAGACCTGCCTTGCGCAGCGGATCCGGTTGACGCATGACCGGGCAGATGCTCCGGCTGCCCGCCTGGCGGAATGGTAGACGCAGCGGACTTAAAATCCGCAGTCCATAGGGCGTGCCGGTTCGAGTCCGGCGGCGGGCACCATAGACAATAGGTTAGGCATGATCTTCTCCCTCAGTCGGGACGGTGGGGAACTAGTAGGCCCGCTGGAACAAGGTTGATCCGCGGGTCTCTTCATACCGACGACGGCAGCCTTTGCTCGGACGAGATTTGCAAACCGTGCTGAGGTGATTCGACGGTCTTCCGGGTTCGAAAACTGGAATGGAAATTGCGATCGAGCGGACGGAGCTGGGTGCGTCAGGCGGCAGCGCGATCCAGTGACACCGATCCGGCGCGGCGCATGCTGGCTTTGGCGCTGATGCTGGTTGGGCACACCCGGACCAAGGCTGCCGCGCTCTGCGGCATGGACCGGCAGACCCTGCGAGACTGGGATCAACGCATGCGTTGATCGCTGCAACGAGTTCGGTCCTGCTGGGCTGTCCAGCCGGATCCCGACTGGCCCCAAGCCGCGCTTGAAGCCCGAACAGGAAGCCGAGGTGGCGATGATGGTGCGCGCCGGTCCGATGGTGGCCGAGCATGGTGTCGTGTCAGTCGCGATGCCGAGGCCCAGGAGGCGCATGAAAAACTTTGTCGACCTGGTCGCTGCGACGATCCCGGAGCACGCTCGCGGCAAGCCGATCGAGCTCTGGCGGCAGAATAGTCGGGCACAGGTGACGCACGACAGAAGGGGTCAGCAAGGCACGCTGACCCGGCTCTGGCCTGAGCGGGGCTCGCGACCAGCGGCACCACGCGATCGCCGCTATGCGTGGACCTACCTGTTCGGGGCTTCTTGCCCGGCACGCAGCATCGGCGGTGCCCTGGTATTGCCCTGCGTCAACACCAGCGCCATGAACCTGCACCTCGCCGGGATCAGCAGGCATGTCACACCCGGCATACACGCTGTGATCACCATCGACAGCGCAGGCTGGCATTACCCAGGAGGCCCCTGAAGGTTCCCGACAACATCAGCCTGTTGCCGCTGCCGCCCTACGGCCCGGAACCTTGATCCGCTTCGCGGCTCAAGCCGCAGGAAGACATCTGGCAGCAGCTTCGCCAGAACCACCTCTCCAACCGCGTCTTCGACACCTACGACGCCATCATCAATGCGTGCTGCCACGCCTGGAACAGCCTCGCAGCGCAGGCAGAACGTATCGCCTTGATCGCCGCACGCGACCAGGCTCAACAGGTCAGAGCCTGACGTGGTTGATATGACTCGATCCAAGCAACCGCGCGATCGGTCCCGAGCCCTGGCCGGGTCCGCTCTTCGCGGTCTCGGTGGTCGACAGTCCCAGGACGAACTGGGCAAGGCCGTAGAAGGCGAGGATGGCACGGGAAGCGGGTGGCTGTCGCCGCATCGCGATCCCGGCACCGAACAACAGGAGACCCTCGGCCATGTCGAACCTCAGATGCCCACGCACGCCGAACAGGCTGATCAGGCCGCCCTCGAAGTCCGTGGACAGGAAGGCACAGACTGGAACCGCAGTGGCGACCGCGGCTACGCGGCGCACTGGACCGGGCAATCCGCCCACAAGCGCAAGGCTGCCCAACGAGACCGCCGCCGCGTAGTCGATCCATCCGTGCAGCCTGGTCGAGATCGCCATGATGAACTCCGCGAGGTCGTGACGGGATCCAACGGATCCACGGCGGCAGGGATGCGCCAGGCTCGATAACGTTCGTGATCCTGATGCTACCTTCACGCTCACGTGGTCCGCATCGCGGCATCGTGCCCGTT
>CAXUDP010000030.1:33390-36552 GCA_964249735.1 uncultured Acetobacteraceae bacterium
GGATCACTGCAGCCTGTTCCGCATCGACGTCACGACCGCAACGTCATCAGCGGTCAAGGTCGCCGGCCATGCCTCCAGTAGCGGCTGGCCGGACAGTCGCCACGATCAGGAACGCCCAGCTCAGCCGATGTTGGATTCAATCCGGCAGCTCGCACCGTTTCCTGAGCATTCCCATGGAGTCGCCAGTCCACCAGCGCCCTGCCGTCCATCTTTGATCTTGGCCAGGATCTCTGTCTTCATCTGGCTGAACGCAGCGATCGGCTTCTTGCACCCCCGGCGAAGACGTACGGGTTGTCCTGGATCCGCGGGAGGCTGACGATGATCGCTCGGGCCAGCTTCGACAGGTGGATCACATGCACCTTCCTATTCTTCGCCCGCTCCCGCGGCAGGGTCCAGATGGTCGGGTGCTACGCGTCATCTAGCTCGTCCAGGTCATGCCGACCACCTCCTCACGTCGCTGCAGCGTCAACATGAGGGTTAGTACGAAGGCCGCTTGCGTGGCGGTCAGCTTCTCGCGGACCGTCCAGGTCGCGGCCAACTGTGGCACCGACAGCAGGCGCTCCCGTCTCACCTCGGGCCTGGCCGCTCGGTTCCTTCAACGGGTTCACGGCGAAGCGTTGCCGCCTCACCGCTCAGCCGTAGGCAGCGCGGGCACAGGCCAGCGTCCGGCTCGCCGCGACCACGCTCTCGTCCCCGCTCCAGCCAATCCAGCTGGTCGATCGCCCCGGCGGTCGTGATACTGCTGGCCGGCCGGTTCAACCGGTTGCGCAGGAGGCAGGCCTGCCTCGCGCAGGTAGGAAGGCCTACGCTCACCGTTGCGCTTCCGGCCAACCCCTGACTGGACGCTCGAAAATGAACGCTGCTTCCGGACCGTGCAGGACGCGCGATCCGCCTGCACGGCCGGCAGTCATGGGAACCGCCTCAACGGTTCCAATCCTCCTTGCCCAGCTCGGCCCTGGCGACAGCTGCGTTGGCGTGCTGAAGCAACATGGTTCGGAACGTGGATGCCCTCATGCCTTGCGGCAGCATGCCCATGAACTGGATCGCGCGCTGCCGTCGCCGTACCTTCAACCGCATGATCCGTCCCGTCCGCCGCGGCAGATCTGCCCCGTCCTTGAGGTTGAACGACGTGATCGCGGAGCGGGTCGTCGCCACCTGGATCGAGAGCAACGCCAGCCAGGGCACGAGGCCGACAAAGCCGGGCGACCGGATGCCCTGCGCCGTCAGCACCAGATAGGGCGCGCGTTCCAGCAGCAAGAGCCGGCCCATGCCGAAGATGATGCCCGACAACCCTGCGAGACCACCGAGTCCAAGCACGGCCATGGCGACATCCGTCCTTGGATCACTCCAATGGTCGTCGAAAAGCACGAGGGCGGCGCAGGCGACCATGAGCGCAGCCAGCACCGAGAGCATCAGCAACCCCCAAAACGGCCGCCGACGGTTCTCGAATACCTCCACCTCCGCATCGCCGGCCTCGCGCGCTGCCTTGGAAAGAGCGACGTGCCGCTGCTGCTTGCCGCGGGCCGCGAAGTCCCGCACCGCCGTCGAAAGCTGCCGGTTCAGACCGGTCCAGTCGCGGAACAGCATCGTTGCCGCCGCCGCCTCATCCGCTGCAGCCTGTCGGCTCGCACGGGCCAGCAGGGCCGGCCCGATCTTCACGCCAGCTGCCTCGATCCGGTGCCCTACCGGCGGATGGGTATCGGTCGGATGCGGAGCCCGGTCTGCAAGGTGCTGCGTCGGATCGCCGAGACCGGACTCGTTGACCCGCTGGATCAGGTCCGAGGCCAGATCCTCCGGCGTCGTGCTCGGCTGCCTGGCGAAGTCGTGCAGCCTTCTGCGGAGGATGCCGTCGATGAGCCTCAAACGCAGAAGCGAGGTGGCAAGGGCATCCGCCGAGCCGCAGGCGACCGCGGCCCGATCCGCCTCGAACTCGCGCTGCCTGCTCCAACGCTTCACCGCCACGTCAAACTGCTGCAACACGTAGGCGCCGAGTTCCGCATGGACGTGCAACAGCCGGTCGAGGCCGCCTCGTCGCGGCGTGATCGCGGCCACGCTGCGCAACAGGCTAAAATACACCGGCTGGAAGCGGATGCTGTAGCCCGTGTCCTCGCCGGTGAAGTGTGCCAGCTCGTGTGCCAGCACCGTGGACAGCTCGGTCCGGTCCAGCATTGCCAGGACAGGGAGCGGAAGGTGCAACGTGCGCCCCTGCGTCACGGTCCCATTCGTCAGCACGCGAGGCGACGAGGTGACAAAGAAGCTGTCCACGGCACCGACGGTGACCATGTCGGGCATGACCGCTCCCTGCTCGCGCACCAGGCCTCGCAGGAGGGCGAACAGGCCGGGCGCCTCGTGCTCGGCTACGGGAAGGGCGAACAACGGCGACGGGACCGGCTGGAACAGATGGGAAATCTGGCGCAGCTGGCGCAGCACCCTGAAGGCGGCCAGCAAGGCCAGCCCGGTCGCGGCCACACCCGCCATCGCCAGCTTGGTCTCGTTCTCGTCCACGTCGGACATGAACCAGAGCGCGCCCAGCCAGAACGCGACGCTCCCGAGCAGCGACACGGCGAGCCCGGCTACCTGCACGGCCATGGCGAACGGCAGCAGGCGGCGCATACGGTCGAACGCGTCCACCAGGGCCGGGCGGGCCCGCGCCCCGCGCACTGCCGCCAACCTGACCAGTCCCACGCAGCCCAGGCCACCGCCCAGCGACGCCAAGGCGGCCGCCAGGGCCAGCGCAGCAGCCCCGAGCTGGAGGCGGGCTACCCCGAGGTCGGTGTCGAGTTGCACCTGGGCGCTGTCGTTGCCTGGGGTCGAGATCTGTCCACCTTGACCAGCGGGCTGTGCAAGCGCGGATGTTTGGTCTGCCGGCTCACCCCTGGATCGCGCTGCAACCGAAGTGGCTACCCACGCTTCCTCGACCCGCTCCATCTGCACCCACCCGCGCAGCATCTCCCAGGTCCCGGCTCCGGACATCAGGACCGGCAGCAGAAGGATGGCGCAAAGCCGCGCCGCAGCCGATCTGGATAAAGGCGGCTTCACCATGGAGTCCCCACCGGCCCGTGCTCGACGCACTGCCCGGCCCGTCGCCTGCCTGAACAGCGTCCTCGACCTGTATGTGACAAGCAGCGCCGCCGGCGTCCATCATCCTGCCGGAACGTCTCG
>CAXUDP010000031.1:0-34515 GCA_964249735.1 uncultured Acetobacteraceae bacterium
GTGGCGCGTCCGATGCCGTTGGAGGCGCCGGTGACCACCGCGACCTTGTTCAGCAGGCGGCCGCGGCCGGCGGGAAGGGCTTCGCTCATGCAAGGATGCTCCGGGTTGCGGGGACGCGGCGTCAGCTGCCGCGCCGCTTCTGGTTGAGGCTGTCGATCAGCACCGCCCCGAAGATCACCGCGCCCTGGATGAACTGGACCCAGAACGGCTGCACGTTCTTCAGGGTGAGGCCGTTGTTAATCAGGCCGATGATCAGCACGCCGAGCAGGGTGCCGAGTATGCTGCCCTTGCCGCCGAACAGCGACGCGCCCCCGATCACCACCGCGGCGATGGCGTTGAGCTCCAGCCCGGTGGCGGCGATCGGCTGCGCGCTGTCCAGCCGCCCGGCCAGGATGATCCCGCCGAGCCCCGCCAGGGCGCCGCTGATGACGTAGACGATCGCCAGCGTCCGGTTGACCGGGATGCCGGCCAGACGCGCCGCCTCGCGGTTGCCGCCGACGGCATAGATCTCGGCGCCGAACACCGTGCGCGCCAGCACCAGCCCCGCCACCAGGAAGACGGCCAGGGTGACGAGGGCGGCGACCGGAAGCGGGCCCAGGTTGCCGCCGCCGATGTTGTCGAAGGCGTCGGGGAAGGAGAAGATGGTGTTGCCATTGGTGACGATGAAGGCGAGCCCGCGGGCCATCGCCAGCACCGCCAGGCTGACGATGAACGGGCTCATGTTCAGCGCGGTGACGGCAAAGGCGATGAAGCCGCCGGACAACGCGCCGATGCCGATGCCGAGCAGCACCGCCAGCGGCACCGGAACGTGCGCGTTCAGCGCCAGCCCGGCCATGACGCCGGAGAAGGCGACCACCGAGCCCACCGACAAATCGATGCCGCCGGTCACGATCACAAAGGTTTCCCCCACCGCGACGATGCCGATCAGCGCGCTGGCCAGCAGGATGGACAGCAGGTTGGCCGAGGTCAGGAACGCCGGCGTGGTCAGCGCCAGGTAGAGCGAGATCCCCACGAAGCCCACCACGATGGTCAGCTCGTTCACGGCCCGGCCCAGCGAGCGGAGCCCGTACCGCCGGTCCTGCGTCCGGGCGACGGGGACCGTGGCCATGGCGTCCCCTTCCTGTGCCGCGCGCATCAGCCGAGTGCCGCGAGCTGCATGACACGCTCCTGGCTGAACTCGTCGCGCGACAGGGTGCCTGCGAGGCGACCGGCGCGCATCACCAGGATCCGGTCGCTCACCCCCAGCAGCTCGATCATGTCCGACGACACCACAAGCACGGCACCACCCCCTTCGGCGAGGCTGTTGATCAGCCGGTAGACCTCGATCTTGGCGCCGACGTCGATGCCGCGCGTCGGCTCGTCGAGCAGGAACACGCGCGGATGCGTGGTGAGGGCGCGGCCGAGCACGACCTTCTGCTGGTTGCCGCCGGACAGCGACCGCACCGGCTGGCGTATGTTCGGCGTGCGTATGCGCAAGGACTGCACCGCGTGCTCGGCCAGCCGGTCGACGCGGCTGCGCACGATCACCGAGCCGAGCCGGGATTGTTGCCGGAGCGTGGAAAGGGCGATGTTGCTGCGCACGGAGAACGGCAGCACCAGCCCTTCCGCCTTGCGGTCTTCCGGCACCAGCGCCACCCCGGCGGCGATGGCATCGCGCGGCGAGCGGATCCGCGCCTCCCGCGACCGCACGCGCACACGGCCATGGCTTGCGGGCAGGGCGCCGTAGATCGTCTTGAGCAGCTCGGTGCGGCCGGCGCCGATCAGCCCACCGATGCCCACCACCTCGCCGGCGCGGACTGCAAACGACACGTCGGAGAAGCGGCCGGAACAACCCAGCCCCTCCACCTCCAGCACCACCTCACCAGCGGTCGCGTGCCGCTCGGGGAACAGCGCCTCGATCGGGCGGTTGACCATGGCCTGGATCAGCGCGGTCTCGTTCCAGCCCGCGGCGGGACGCGTCTCCACCGCGGCGCCGTCGCGCAGCACGGTGATCCGGTCGCAGGTCTCGAACACCTCCTCCAGGTGGTGGCTTATGAACACCAGCCCCACGCCCGCGGCCCGCAGGATGGCCATGGTGGCGAACAGGATTTTCTGCTCGGCTGCGGTCAGGGTGGCGGTGGGCTCGTCCATCACGATCACCCGCGCCCGCCGCGACAGCGCACGCGCGATCTCGACCAGCTGCTGCTGCGCGATGCCGAGCTGGCGCACACGCGTCTGCGGCGGCACCGTCAGGCCGACCCGGGCGAGCAGCGCCCTCGCCGTGCGGTTCAGCTCCGCGCGCCGGATCCCGCCCAGCCGACCGCGCGGCAGGTGGCCGAGGAAGATGTTCTCGGCGACCGACCGGTCCGGGACCAGGCTCAGCTCCTGGTGGATGACGATGATGCCGGCATCCAGCGCGTCGCGCGGCCGCCTGGGCAGGAACGGCTGCCCGTCCAGGCGGATTTCGCCGCGATCGGCCGGGAACACCCCGGCCAGGATCTTCATCAGCGTCGACTTGCCGGCGCCGTTCTCGCCGACGATGCCGAGCACCTCGCCGGCATCGAGCGAGATGCTGACGTCGGACAACGCCCTGACGCCGGGAAAGCCCTTGGAAATGCCCTGCATCTCCAGCAGATGGGCCATGATCCTGTCCGGTCCGGTGCTACTGGCTGACCTGGTCGCCCCACAGGCCGTAGGACTTGGCGGCGGCGCCGTCGATGTTGGCCTTGGTGAGCAGCATGTGCGGCCAGTACTGGTGCGCCGGGATCTTGGACTTGTCGCCGTGCAGGTAGGCCTCGACGTAGCTGACCGACTGCTGCGCCATGGTCAGCGGGTTCTGCGACAAGGTGGCGTCCATCTGGCCGCGGCGTATGTCGCTCAGCGCCTGCTCGGTGCCGTCGATGCCGATGATGACGATGTGCTTGGGATCGCCGATCGGTGCGGTGCGGTTGGCCTGCCGGATCGCCCGCACCGCGCCCACCGCGTTGTCGTCGTTGCCGTTGAAGATGGCGTCGATGTCGTTGTGCGCGGCGAGCAGCTGCGTGGTGATGTTGAACGCCTTGTCGGCGTCGAAATCCGCCGCCTGCCGGGACACCAGCTTCAGGCCGGGATTGTCCTTCTGCAGGGTGGCGAACTCGGTGGCGAAGCCGTGCTCGCGCTCGTCGCCGGCGGTGGTGCCGAGCAAACCCTCCAGGTCGACCACGTTGCCCTTGATCGTCCCGTAGCGCTGCTTGAGCTGGGCGGCGATGAAGTCGGCGCCTTCCTTGCCGAGCGCCTCGTTGTCGGTCTCCAGGAAGTTCACCTGGCAGTTGCCGCAGGCGGCGCCGCGGTCGAGGGTGAATACCGGGATGCCCTTCTTGTTGGCTTCCCGCACCACCGGCACGATCGAGTTGGCATTGATCGGGTTCAGGATCAGCGCCGCGACGTGCTGGTTGATCAGGTCGGTGACCTGGTTGGTCTGCGTGTTCGCGTCGCCGTTGGCGCTGGTGTTGACCAGCTTCAGGTCCTGGTGGTTGCCGATGCCGATCTGCACGCCCTTGGTCATCCCCTGGAAGAAGGGATTGGCCAGCGTGGCGACGCTGAGGCCGATGAGGTCCGCAGCTCTTGCCTGGGCTGTCCCCGACAAGGAGGCTGCGACGAGGGCGGCGGCAAGAACACAGCTTCCTGACTTGGACATGATGACTCCCGTTGCTGTTGCTTATGCGACCCGGTCGAAGTCGAGTTCGCCCGGGGAGATCGTGGTTCGTCGTGACGCGCGGTGCGACCCTGTTTCTCGCAGGGTCATCCGGTGAAAGCTGTATGACACGTTAGCGCGTCCGATGGCGGGCGCAAGTTGCCTTTTCATCGTGCGCGGGCGATCGCAGCCTAGCGGCCCGGAACCCCCGTGGTGTTGAGGTAGAGCGCATACACCGACGTGCTGGCCGCCATGAACAGCCGGTGCCCCTTCCTGCCGCCGAAGCACAGGTTGGCGCAGGCTTCCGGCAGGTGCACCTTGCCCAGCAGGTCGCCGTCCGGCGCGTAGCAGCGCACGCCGTCCTCGCCCGGATCGGCCCAGCCCATGCTGCACCAGATGTTGCCGTCCACGTCGAGGCGCAATCCGTCGGTGAAGCCCGGCGCGAAGTCGTCGGCAAAGATCCGGCCGTTGCGGAGCGACGTGCCGTCGACCTCGAACACCCGGATATGCGACGGCCCGCCATGGGTGATGCCGCTGTCGACCACGTAGAGGCGGCTCTCGTCCGGCGACAGGGCGAGACCGTTCGGACGGGTGAAGTCGTCGGCGACCACCGTGGCCCGGCCCGTCTGCGGATCCAGGCGGTACACGTTGCGGCCGATCTCGGACTCCGCCTGGTGCCCCTCGTAGGGGCCGTCGATGCCGTAGCCGGGATCGGTGAACCAGATCGCCCCGTCGCTGGCGACGATGACGTCGTTCGGCGCGTTCAGGCGCTTGCCCTCGTGTCGGTCCATGAGCACGGTGATGCTGCCGTCCGGTTCGGTGCGCGTGACCCGGCGGGTGTCGTGCTCGCAGGTCACCAGCCGGCCGCTGCGGTCGCGCGTGTTGCCGTTGGAATGGTGGCTGTGCGCGCGGAACACGCTGACATGCCCGTCATCCTCCAGCCAGCGCATGATCCGGTTGTTGGGGATGTCGCTCCACAGCAGGTAGCCGCCATCGGCGAAGTAGACCGGCCCCTCGGCCCAGCGGAAGCCGGTGGCGATGCGCTGGATCGCGGCGTTGCCCTGCCTGGCGGTGAACCGCTTGTCGAGCACCTCGATCGCGCTGTGCGGATAGCGCGAGCCGGGCAGGTCGCCCAACGGCAGGGCCGCGTATCTGCCGAACGGATGGTCGGCGCTGTGGTGGCCGGTCTCGGTCATGCGGCGTGTCCTCCCTGGTTCTTTCCGCTTCCCGTGGCGATGATCGACCCGATCGCGACGCGTTGCCAGGGGTGGGTGGCGGCAGCGCCGCGTGCGCCGGTGACGCGCTACCGGTTCTGCACGGCAGAGCCGGCCGATGCCGGGTAGGCGCTCCTGTAGGCCTCGATCACCTCGTCGAAGCTCCCGTCGCTGGTGAAGCCGAGGCTGCTTGCATGCTCGGCAGAGAAGCTGCCCGGCCAGGAGTTCACGATCCGCTGCACCGCCGGGTCGGGCTCGATCCGTACCCGATCCGCCACCGCGTCGCCGGCCAGCCGTCGCAGCGCGCCGAGCATGTCCATGACCGACACCGACAGGCCCGGCATGTTGATCACCCGGCGCCTGCCCAGTGCCGCTTCCGGCAAGGCGAGCCCGTGCAGCAGGTTCCGGATCGCCTGGTCGGGCGACATCAGCCACAGCACCGTGTCCGGCGACACCGGGCAGATCGCCTCGATCCCCGCCAGCGGCTCGCGGATGATGCCGCTGGCGAAGCTCGAGGCGGCGCGGTTCGGCTTGCCCGGCCGCACCACCACCGTCGGCATGCGCAGGCTGCGGCCGTCGACGAAGCCGTGCCGGCTGTAATCCGAGATCAGCAGGTCGGCGACCGCCTTCTGCGTGCCGTAGGAGCTTTGCGGTTCCCAGACCTGCGTGTCCGGCACCACCTCCGGCAGCACCCCGCCGAACACCGCGACCGAGCTGGTGGTGACCAGCCTGGCGCCCCTCGCCACTGCGCGTATCCGCTCCAGCAGCAGGCGCGTCGCGTCCAGATTGACGCGCATGCCGAGGTCGAACTCTTCCTCCGCCTGCCCGGACACGATCGCGGCGAGGTGGAACACCACGTCGGTGCCGCCGTCGATCAACTGCGCGATCGCGTCGGGATCGGCGATGTCGCCGGCGACCGGAACCACGCGGGCGTCGTCGATCCCGTCGACTTCCGTCACGTCAAAGGCGAGGATGCGCTCGATCGGGCCGGTCCGGCCGTCGCTCGCGGTGACGACGCCTTGCTGCAGCAGGGCTACGATCAGCCGCCGCCCCAGGAAGCCGGCGGCACCCGTGATCGCAACGCGCATCCCCGATCTCCCGAACGGCCCAACCTCGGCGACAGGCTGTATGATAGGTTCGCGCATCTTCGGCATGGGCGCAAGGCGCCCCGCCCGGACCCCCGGCGCTTGCGGAGGGGGAACGGGCACGGAAGAATACGCGATCGTCACGTCGCATGACGCGACCGGTCGGCGGCAGCACGGGTCGGCACGCCGACGGAGGAAGACGCCGATGCAGCTCCACAGCCGGGCCGACCGATTGGCCGAAACGCTTCGCGAACGCATCCGGGGCGGCGCCCTGCCGCTGGGCGCGAAGCTCGCCTCCGAGCAGGCCATCGCCACCGAGTTCCAGGTCAGCCGCACGGTGGTGCGCGAGGCGGTGGCGCGGCTGAAGTCGGACGGCCTGCTGGAAACCCGGAAAGGGGCGGCGACCCGGGTGAGCGCCCCGAAGGACGGCGCCGGGCGGGGCCTGTCGATGCCCCGCTCGATCGACGGGCTGCTTGGCTTCCTGGAGGTGCGCCGCTCGATCGAGACCGAGATGGCCGCCCTGGCGGCGTCGCGCCGCACCGAGCGGCAATGCCGGGAGGTCGAGACGGCCCTGCTGTCGATCGACCGCGCGACGCGCGAAGGCAGCAGCGGCGTGCAGGAGGACCTCGACTTCCACCTGGCGATCGGCCACGCCACCAGCAACGCCTACTGGAGCCAGTTCGTCCGCCTGTTCGCCGAGCCGATGCGCTCGGCGATCGGGGTGACGCGGGCCAACGAGGCCAGGCGGAAGGACTTCGCCACCGCGGTGGCGGACGAGCATCGCCGGATCTACGACGCGATCCTGCACCAGGATCCCGACGAGGCGCGCGCCGCGGTGCACCTGCACCTCCTGAACGCGGCCGAGCGGATCATGGGGGCCGACACCGAGTTCTGGCAGCACGAGGGCGGCGACCTGGCCCAGCTCTGGGCCACGCACGCCCTGTCGGGGACGAGCGGGCGACGCAGGAAGCCGTGAGCGTGGCCGGTCCAAGTCACTCCCGCACGGCGCGGCCGGGCGCCCCGAGATAGGGCGGCGAGGGCGGCGCCTGGACCTGCCGGAACTGCCGCAGCCGTTTCAGCACCTTGCGCTCGGCGCTGCCGAGATGCGCCGACATCGCCTGGGCGGCAGCGTCCCCGTCGCCCGTCTGCAGCGCGGCCAGGACCCGGTCGTGCTGGCGCAGGAACGGATCGGCCGTCGGCAGCGCGTCCGCGTGGTGCAGGATGTGCTTGCTGGCGATGATGATGCAGCGCGCACGCGCCAGCGCCGCCAGCAGCTCCGGGTTGCCGGCGAAGGCAGGGCAGCGGACATGGAGGTCCTGTTCCAGCCGGTCCAGCTGCTCCGCGTTCGCGTCGGGATAAGCGCCGATCGCCCGGTGCAGGGCGCCGCGCATCTCCGACAGCGTGTCGGGCGGGATCGACGCCGCCGCCGCGCGCAGCATCGCCGGTTCCAGCAGGCCGCGCAGGGCATACAGGTCGCGCACCCGGCGGTCGTCCAGCGGCACCGTGATCCAGTGCGCCTGCCGGTCCTTGGCGAGGATGCCGGTGGCTGCGATCCGCACCAGCACGTCATGGCCGACGGTGCGGCCGACGCCGTGATGGCGCGCCAGCTCGACCTCGTTGACCCGGTAGCAGCCGAACACGGAGGCGCGGATCAGCTCGCGCTCCACCGCGTGGTACACCGTCTGCCAGGCCTGCTTCCTGCCGCCGCGGACGGGCGACGCGATGTCGCTCCGGTCCAGCCTGCGACGCGCCGGCACGGCGCTGCCGTCGCCCACCAGCACGCCGCGCCCGTCGAAGCGGCTGACCTCGCCGTTCTCCAGCAGCAGGTCCAACGCCTGGCGTACCGGCGTGCGGCTGGAGCCGAACAGGGTGGCGATGCCGCCCTCGAGCAGCACCGTGCCGGCGGGAAGCCTGCCGTCGCGTATGCTGTCGCGCAGCGCGTCGGCGATCGCCTGGTAGGTGCTGGCCTGCGACACGCCTACATCACGGCGCCCACCTGCCAGGGCACGAACTCGCTGTCGCCGTAGTCGAACTGCTCGCTCAAGGTTTGCTCGCCGGACGCGACCGCCAGGATGCGGGCGAAGATCCGCTCGCCGGCGACCTCGATGGTTTCTGTGCCCTCGATGATGCCGCCGCAGTCGAGGTCCATGTCGTCCGACATGCGCTCGAACATCGGCGTGTTGGTGGCGATCTTGATGCAGGGCGCCGGCTTGAAGCCCGACGTCGAGCCGCGCCCGGTGGTGAAGCAGATCACCGTGCAGCCGCCGGCCACCTGCCCGGTCACCGCGGCCGGATCGTAGCCGGGCGTGTCCATGAACACGAAGCCGCGCGCGGTGATCGGCTCGGCATACTCATACACTGCTTCCAGCCGCGACTGCGGGCTCTTGGCGACAGCACCCAGCGACTTCTCCAGGATGGTGGTCAGGCCGCCCACCTTGTTGCCGTGCGACGGGTTGTTGTTGAGCTCGGCCTTGTTGCGGATCGCGTAGTCGCGCCACCAGTCGATCCGCTCCAGCAGCTTTTCCGCCACCGCGGGGCTGGCGGCGCGTCGGGTGAGCAGGTGTTCCGCGCCGTACACCTCCGGCGTTTCCGCCAGCACCGCGGTGCCGCCGTGCCGCACCAGCAGGTCGGCGGCGTGGCCGAGTGCGGGGTTGGCGGAGATGCCGGAATACCCGTCCGAGCCGCCGCATTCGAGCGCCAGCACCAGGGCAGAGGCGGGCTGGGTGGTGCGCGGCGTGGCGGCCACGTCGTCGAGCATGGCGGACACCGCCTCGATCGCGGCCGCGACCGTGCGTCGCGTGCCGCCGGTCTCCTGGATCGTCATGGTGCGCAGCAGCGGGCCTTCCGTCAGGCCGCGGGCGCGGAGCAGGGCCGGGATCTGGTTGGTCTCGCAGCCGAGCCCGATCATCAGCACGCCGCCGACGTTGGGGTTGCTGGCATAGCCGGCCAGGGTGCGCGTCAGGTAGAGATAACCTTCCGCCTCCGTGTTGATGGCGCAGCCGCCGCCATGCGTCAGCGCCACCACGCCGTCGATGCCGGGATGTCCTGCGAGGCCGCCGGTGTTGAAGTGCGCGGCCACCGCCCTGCACACGGTGGCGGAACAGTTCACCGACGAGATCACCGCGATGTAGTTGCGCGTGCCGACGCGGCCGTCGGGCCGCAGGAAGCCCTGGAACGTCGCGCGCTCCGCCTCCGGCAGCAGGGCGGGCGGCTCCGCCTCGACACAGAACTCGTGCGACAGCGCCAGGTCCTGCATGTCGAGCCGGTCGGTGTGCACGTGCTGCCCGGGCTCGGTGTCCCGCGTCGCGATGCCGATCACCTGCCCGTACTTGCGCACCGCGTCCCCGGCCGCGATCCGTCCGGTCGCGATCTTGTGGCCGCGCGGCACCGGATCGCTTGCCTGCAGCTCCGGCCCGAGCCACTCGCCGGCCTCGATCGGCCGCCTGGCGACGGCGACGTTGTCGCGCGGATGCAGGGTGATGATCGGCGACACCATGACGTTCTCCCGAGCCGCTTGGGCTCGACGGTATGACTGCTGCATGCAAAGCGCAAATTACCCGCCGCAGCCGGTTGCGCTTCGCGGCCAAGGTGCGTCATGGTCGATCGGACCGAGCTGGCGCCAAGCCGGCCAAACAGGGAAACCGATCCATGATCACGGCCATCAGCGTGTCGCGACGCAGCCGCCTGCTGTCCTCCGTCCTCGCTTTCGGGCTGGCCTCGGGGCTGGCATGGGAGCTCGCTGGTGCGGCGCGGGCCGCGGACCCGTCGAACGCGCAATGCTTCGCCCCGGCCGGCAACAGCGCCGGCATGGTGAGCATGCCGGCCAAGAAGGGCCCGTACCGGATCGCGTTCGCCAACGGCTTCATCGGCAACGGCTGGCGCGTGCAGATGCTGCAGACCCTGAAGGCCTATGCGGCGCAGCCGGAGGTAGCGGCCCAGATCAAGGAGCTGCGCATCGTCAGCGTCGGCACCGACGTGTCGGCGCAGATCGCGGCGATGGACAACTTCATCAGCGCCGGCTTCGACGCCATTCTGATCGACGCGAACAGCCCCACAGCCTTCAAGCCGGTGATGCGGCGGGCCAAGCAGGCCGGGGTGCTGGTGGTCAGCTTCGACAACACGCTCGACCGCACGGGCAAGGAAACCAATCTGGTGCAGGTGAACCAGGACCAGAAGGCGATGGGTCGCATGATGGGCGAATGGCTCAACCAGACCATGAAGCAGAAGAAGCGCGTCATCGAGGTGCGCGGCGTGCCGGGCAACAGCGTCGACCGCGACCGGCACGAGGGCTTCCGGGAGGCCATGGCCGAGGACCCCGGTATCCAGGTGTCGGAGGTGGTCGGCAACTGGGACGACGGTACTGGGCAGAAGGCGGTCGCCGACACGCTCGCGGTGACCGGCGGAGTCGACGGCATCTACACCCAGGGCGGCAGCACCGGCGTCACCCACGCCGTGCTCGACAGCCACAAGCCGCTGATCCCGATCGCCGGCGAAGGCGAGAACGGCTTCCGCAAGCTGATCGCGGCCAACGCCAAGGACGGGCTGCTCGGCGACAGCGCCGGCCAGTCGCCGGCGCTGTCGGCGGTGTCGCTCAAGGCGGCGCTCGCGGTGCTGGGCGGCCAGTCGGTGCCGGCCGAGATCAGCGTCCCGATCCCGTCTGCGAACTACAAGACCCTGGAGTCCGGCAAGAACTACTTCCCCGAGCTGAGCGACACCTTTTTCGCCGCCCACGACTTTCCCGTGTGCGGCATCAACCTGACCGCGGCGCAGATCACCGGGGTCGCCGCGAAATGAGCAGCGCCGCCGCATCCCCGGATGCGGCGGCGCGGTCACCGCTGCTGGAGCTGTCGGGCGTGGTCAAGCGCTACGGGCCGGTCACCGCCCTGGCGAATGGGTCCCTGCGTTGCGACGCCGGATCGATCCACGCGGTGATGGGCGAGAACGGCGCCGGCAAGAGCACCCTGATCAAGATCGTGTCCGGAGTGGTGGCGCCGACCGAAGGCGAGATCCGCCTGGACGGCGCGCCGGTCCGCTTCCGCGGACCGCTCGACGCGCAGAAGCGCGGCATCGTCTGCGTGTTCCAGGAGCTGTCGCTGCTGCCCGACCTCAGCGTCGCCGACAACATCGGCATCACGACGCCCCCGCGCCGGTTCGGCCTGATCGACCGGCGCGCGCAGATCCGTCAGGCCGAGCGCGTGCTGGCCGAGATCGGCTGCGACGGCATCGACCCGCGACAGCGCGTGCGCGACCTGCCGTTGTCGCGCAGGCAGATGGTCGAGATCGCCAAGGCGCTCGGCCACCGTCCGCGCCTGCTGATCCTGGACGAGGCCACGTCCGCGCTGACCGCCGACGACGTCGAGCGCGTGGTCGTGCTGTTGCACCGGCTGCGCGACGAGGGCATGGCGATCCTCTACATCTCGCACCGCATGCACGAGATCCGGAAGCTCGCTGACACCTGCTCGGTGTACGCCAACGGCCGGCACGTCGAGACCTTCGCGCACGGCACGCGCAGCGAGGCCGAGATCGTGCGCATGATGATCGGCCGCGAGTTGTCGCAGATGTTCCCGCCGCGGCCTTCTCCTCCGCCCGAGGCGGCGGCGCCGGTGCTCGAAGCGCGTGCGCTCGCCTGGGAGGACCGCCTGCGCGGGGTGTCGCTGTCGGTGGCGCCGGGCGAGATCGTGGGCCTCGGCGGGCTGGACGGGCAGGGGCAGCGCGAGTTCCTGCTGGCGCTGTTCGGCTGCCTGTCCGGCCTGGCCGGCGAGATACGCATCGACGGCGTGCCCGCCACCTTCCGCGGCCCGTCGGACGCGATGGCGGAACCGGCCCGGCTGGCGCTGATCCCGGAGGACCGCAAGACCGAGGGGCTGATGCTGCCGATGACGGTGGCCGAGAACCTGACCGCCGCCACGCTCCGCGCCTGGTGCCGCGGCCCGTTCCTGAACGGTGTTCAGGAACGCGGCGCGGTCGAGGAGATCGTGCGACGCATGCAGATCAAGGCAGTGGTGGACCTGCCGGTCAGCACCCTGTCCGGCGGCAACCAGCAGAAGGTGGCGATCGGCAAGTGGCTGCTGGCGGCCCCGCGCGTGCTGCTGCTGTGCGACCCGACGCGCGGCATCGACGTCGGCACCAAGCAGGAGATCTACCGGCTGCTGCGCGAGCTCGCCGCGTCCGGCACCGCGGTGCTGCTCTACACCACCGACTACGACGAACTGATCGGCCTGTGCGACCGGGTGGCGATCTTCTATGCCGGCCGCATCAACCGCCTGCTGGAGGGCGCGAGCATCACCGAGGAAGCGATCATCGCCGGCGCGCTCGACATGGGCGCGGAAGGGGAGCGGGCGGCGTGAACGGTTCGGGGTTCCGCCTGCTGCTGCGTCACAACGCCCTGCCTTTGCTGGCCAGTGTGATCTTCGCCGCCATGTTCGGGCTGTATCTGGCGCTGCAGCCGAACGGCATACGCACCGACGTGCTGGTGACCGCGTCCAACAAGGGGGTGCTGCTGGCGCTGATCGCGGCGGCGCAGACCCTGCCGGTGCTGACCGGCGGCATCGACCTGTCGGTCGGCGCGATCGTGGTGCTGTGCAACTGCCTGGCGTCCAACCTGGTCAGCGGCAGCGGCCCGCAGATCGCGCTCGGCATCGCCGCGGTGCTGGGCGGCGGCCTCGCCGCCGGGGCGTTCAACGCGCTCGCCGTGGTGGTCGGCCGGCTGCAGCCGATCATCGCCACGCTGGCCACCAGCACCATGTTCTACGGCGTGTCGCTGCTGCTGCGGCCGAGCCCGGGTGGCGACGTGGACGACGACTTCGCAAGCCGGCTCACCGGCGCCTCCTTCGGCATCCCGGTCAGCCTGATCCTTCTCGCCGCAGTGCTGCTGCTGTTGTGGGTGCCGTTCCGCCGCTCGGCAACCGGCCGCGGCATCTATGCGATCGGCTCGGCGGAAGCGTCCGCCTACATGTCCGGGGTGAAGGTGGGGCCGGCCAAGTTCGCCGCCTATGTCGGCGCCGGCCTGCTGTCCGGTCTGGCCGGACTGCTGCTGACGCTGATCGCGGAGTCGGCGCAGGCCAGCGCCATACAGGCGGGCGACCTCACCCTGAACAGCATCGCCGCGGTGGTGATCGGCGGCACCTCCCTGTTCGGCGGCGTGGGCGGCATCGTCGGCTCCGTGCTGGGCGCCTTCATCCTGCGCACCATCGGCGACCTGCTGTTCGTGCTCAAGGCGTCGCCGTTATGGCAGCCCTTGTTCCAGGGCCTGATCCTGCTGCTGGCGGTCAGCCTCGGCGCGCTGCCGATGCTGCGGATACGCAACCGCCTGGAAACCTACCGGTGAGCGTTCCGGTGGCAGGTGCCGCGCCGCCGGACGCGCGGGACAGGCTGCGGGCGCGGCTGCGCCGGCTCGATCCGCCGCTGGTGGTGGCCGGCGCCTGCATCGTCGCCATCCTGTTCGGCGGCTCGCTGTACAACAGCAGCTTCCTGTCGCCGCACTACCTGGTGCAGCAGCTCCAGGTCGCCTCGTTCCTCGGCATCGTCGCGGCGGGCGCGATGCTGGTGATCCTGCTCGGGCACATCGACCTGTCGGTGCCCTGGACGCTGGCGGCCGGCGCCATGCTGGCGACCGGGCTCGCCGGCGGCACGCTGGGCGGCGTCGCCTCGATCCCGATCGCCCTGGCGGCGGGCGCCCTGATCGGCCTGGTGAACGGGATCGGCGTCACGGTGCTGCGCATCCCGTCGATGATCTTCACGCTCGGCGTCAACGCGGTGCTACAGGGGCTGATGGTGCTCTATACCGGCGGTTCCGCGCCGCCCTCCTCGGCCGCGCCGATCGTGCGCTGGATGTCGGGCGGGCAGCTGCTGCCGGGGATCCCGAACGCGATCCTGGTCTGGACCGCCGTCGGCGTGTTCGCCACCGTGCTGCTGCGCGCCACCCCGTTCGGCCGCACCGTGTATGCGATCGGCAACCGCGAGCGCGCCGCCTTCTTGTCCGGCATGAAGGTCCGCCGGGTGGTGTGCCTGAGCTTCGTGCTGGCCGGCAGCGCCAGCGCGCTCGCCGGCTTGCTGCTCACCGGCTATGCCGGCAAGGCGTTCCAGGGCATGGGCGACACCTACCTGCTGCCGGCGATCGCAGCCGTGGTGCTGGGCGGCACCAGCATCGTCGGCGGCCGCGGCTCCTACGCCGGCACGGTCATCGGCACGGTCCTGATCGTGCTGCTGCAAAGCATGCTGGCGGTGATGCAGATGCCAGATGCCGGCCGGCAGATCATCTACGGCGCGGTGATCTTCGCCATGCTGCTGCTCTACGGCCGCAGCCGCACCGGCCAGGCCTGATCCCGCCACCCTGGCCCGCGGTCTTCACGGCGGCGATCGTGCGTGGCATCCCGGTCCCGTCTCCTGCCAGGATCCTCGATGCGCCCCTTCGTCCTGCTTGCCGTCCTTGCCTGCCCGGTCGCGGCACTCGCGGCACCTCCGCTGCACCAGTTCGACAGCGTCGCCATCTCGCCGGACGGGCAGCACGTCGCCTCGATCGAGAACGACGACGTCGATTCCGACACCGCTCCGCCGCTGTCCCTCGTGATCCGCGATCTCCTCGGCAAGGCGGTGACCGTGTCGCTGCCCTGCCAGCCCGGCCCGGACTGCCGCATCGCGTCCCCCACCTGGAGCGGCGACGGCAGCCGTCTCGGCTTCCTGCTCGACCACGCCACCGACGGGACCACCGACATCGAGGTGGTCGATGCCGGCGGCGGCGTCCCGCGGCAACTGTTGTCGTTCGACGGGCCGCTGGTGGCCTTGCGCTATGGTCCTGGCGACCGGCTCGCCGTGCTGGCGACGGCTACCGCGCACAAGCGCGTCGGCCGGACGGAAGCCGCGGCGCCGCTGACCGGCGAGATCGGCACCGCGGTCGACGAGCAGCGCGTTGCCGTGCTGGACGGGCAGGCGCTGCGCTTCGTCTCGCCGCCGGACCTCTACGTCTACGAGTTCGACTGGCGGCCCGACGGCGGCTTCGTCGGCACCGCGGCGCATGGCGACGGCGACGACAACTGGTGGATCGCCAGGCTGTACGCCTTCGACGCGAACGGTGAAGCGCGAACGTTGTTCACGCCCGGGCCGCGCGAGCAGCTGGCGTCCCCCGCCGTGTCGCCCGACGGACGCAGCGTCGCCTTCATCGGCGGCTGGATGAGCGATTTCGGCTCCACCGGCGGCGATGCCTACCTGCTGCCGCTCGACGCCGCTGCCGGCGCGGCGCCACGCGACCTGACCCCGGGATCGCACGCCACCGTCACCGCGATCGACTGGCGCTGCGGCGACGGGCTGACCGGCCTGACGCTGGCGGGCGACACGGTGTCGATCAGGAGGCTGGACGGGAGGAGCGTCCCGTCCTGGTCCGGGCACGGCGCGCTGTCGTCGGAGCGGCAGGCCCTGTCGGTCTCGTGCAGCCGGCACGGCATCGCCGCGGTCGCGGAAAGCTTCACCGATGCGCCGGAGATCGTCGCCGGGCCGATCGGGGGCTGGCACGCGATCACCCACGCGAACGCCGGCACCTCCGCACCCTTCACCGCCCGCTCGGTGGGCTGGCGCAACGACGGCGTCGACGTGCAGGGCTGGCTGCTGCAGCCGAAGGACAACACGGCCGGGACGCGGCGGCCGATGGTGGTGCTGGTGCATGGCGGCCCCGAGGCGGCGGCCACCCCGGTGTTCCCGTCGGCGCAGGGCAGCATGCGGGCGCTGCTGGCGCAGGGCTGGGACGTGTTCGAGCCGAACTACCGCGGCTCCTTCGGCCAGGGCGAGGCGTTCGCTGCCGCCAGCATCCAGGACCTTGGCGGCGGCGACTGGCGCGACGTGCTCACCGGGGTCGATGCGGCCGAGCGCGCGGCGCCGGTCGACGATGGCCGCCTCGGCATCACCGGCGGCTCGTATGGCGGCTACATGACGATGTGGGCGGTCACCCAGACGCACCGCTTCCGGGCCGGCGTGGCCGATGCCGGGGTGTCGGACTGGCTGTCGATCGAGGGCGAGGCGCCGCAGGCGGGGTCGGACGAGGTCAACTTCGGCGGCTCGGTCTATGACAATCCCCAACCCTACCTGCGCGCCTCGCCGATCACCCACATGCGCGGCGTCGCCACCCCGGTGCTGATCGCGGTCGGCGAGCGCGACGCGGAGTGCCCGATGCCGCAGAGCCTGGAGTACTACACCGCGATGAAGGCGCTGAACGTGCCGACCGACTTCGTGGTGTATCCTGGCGAAGGGCATGCGCTGCGGCGCGAGGCGGACCGCGACGACCTGCGCCGTCGCACGGTCGCCTGGTTCAGCCGCTGGTTCGCGTCCTCACGGTGACGCCCGCTCGTGCCTCAGGCGAACAGCACGCGCGGCAGGTAGAGCGAAACCACCATGTTCGGCACGTCGACGATCTCCGAGATGCGCAGGTCGGCGGCGACGCTGGCCAGCATGTAGGCCTCGACCGGGTCCATGCCGTGCCGTGCCACGAGGAGGTCGATCATCCCGGACACCGCGTCCCGGGCGCAGCCGTACAGGTCGGGGCCGATGCCGGTGGTGACGTCGTAGCCGTGCGAGTCGAGATGCCGCGTCACCGGGCCGGGCAGCTCGTAGCGGGGGAACCGGGGTGCGGCGCCCTTCAGCAGCTCGAACCTGAGCGCCACCGTCATCGGGCTCTCGATCGCGGTGCCGCACACCTCGCCGTCGCCCTGCGCCGCGTGGGTGTCGCCGATCGAGAACAATGCACCCGCTACCTCGACCGGCAGCACCAGCGTGGTCCCGGCGCCGAGGTCGCGCATGTCGAGGTTGCCGCCGACCCGTCGTGGCGGCACGACGCTGTGCAGGCCGGGCTCGGCCGGTGCCACGCCGATCGTGCCGGCGAACGGCTTGAGCGGCACCCGGGCCAGGGATCCGAACGCGGCCGGCGCCAGCGTGTCGGCGTCGTACCGCCACAGGTGCAGCGCCGGATCGGGAAACTGGTCGGCGAGCAGGCCGAAGCCGGGGATGTTCGCGGTCCAGCCCCAGCCGGACGGTCCGAAGTGCTCGATCCGCACCACCAGCGCATCGCCCGGCTCGGCGCCGTCGACGTGGACCGGGCCGGTGACCGGATTGACCCGCCCGAAGTCCAGCGCCCGCAGGTCGTCGAGCGTGCTGTGCGGAGACAGCTGGCCGCCCGAGCTGTCCACCGTCTCGAACAGCACGCTGTCGCCGGGTGCGACACGCAGCGCCGGCGGGTTGTCGCGGTTCCAGCCGTGGTGATGCCGGTGCGCGTGCAGCGTGTGTCGATGGCCGGTCATGGATGAAACAGGCTCCCCGATGTCGAACTGCGGCGGGCGCGACGCCGACGTCGCGGTTCCCCTGCCAGGGCCATCGGTCCTGCCTGCGCGCCCGTCAAGCCTGCCGGGATGGGCCGGCGGCAGCGATCAGGAGCATGAAGCGATGCGGACCATGCTGTCGAAGCGGCTCGCCCGCGTGTTCGGACCTGCCGCGACCGTCGTGGCGCTGCTGCTCGCGGGCGCCGGGCCGGCGACGGGACCGGCGGGAGGCGTGCTGGCGCCCCCGTCCGGGAACGTCCCGTTCCTGTCGGCGCAAGCGGACGGAACGCAGGACTATGTTTGTCTTCCCGCGGCAGACGGTCCCGCCCACACGGCCTGGCGGCTGCTCGGTCCGCAGGCGGCGTTGTCTGCGTCCGGGCCGGGCCGGCAGCCGGACGTGGCTGAGCATGTCCTGGCTGCGGTGCCGGGCCTCGCGACAACGGCGGCGCCGGGCTGCATCGAGGCGGCTTCCGGCATGCGGCAGTATTGTCCGAGCTGGCGGAGCCCGACCGACGGAAGCACGGTCTGGGGCGAGAAGTTGGCAAGCGTCGCCGCCGGCACCGAGCCGTTCTGCCCCAACGCGGGCTCGATCGCCTGTCTGCTGCTCAAGGCGGTGGCGACCGGCGGCGGGCAGCCGGCCGGCCTGTTCTCGCGCACGACCTTCATCCAGCGCCTGGAGACCAGCGGCGGCAGCGCCCCCGACACCGCCTGCTCGGCAGGTCAGGTGGCGCTGGTCCCGTACCGGGCGACCTACGTCTTCTATGCCCGGCGGTCTTGAGCCGGTCTGCGGCGGTCAGGCGACCGGATCATAATAGAGCCCGGTGCCCACAAGGTGGACGTCGAGAAACGTGTCCGGTCCGGCTTCCGGCAGGTCGAGTTCGGCCTGTCCGTCGGTCCAGCGGTGGGTTCCTTCCTCGGTGTGCCAGCCGCCAAGTCCCGGCGCGCCGGTCGGAACGACCACGTCCTGCAGCCCGGTCCACAGCACCAGCTTGCCGACGGCCACCCCCAGGGTGCGGCGGTCGTCGACAAACGGGCCGATGATCTCGGCCGGCACGCCGCTCCGTGACAGCAGCCGGACCGGCCGGGCGTTGCGCGGGATGTGGAACATGTGGCGCTCCGCGTCGTGCCAGCAGGCGTCCAGCTCGCGGCCGTCCTCGAGCAGCAGGCGCAGGTTCGGCTGGTCGGTCAGGGCAGGAGCGATGTCGCTGCACGGGAAGCCGAGCAGACGGGCCCGGTCGGCGAGGCGGTCCCAGATCGCCTCGACCAGATCACGGGCGACCACAAGCGGCGCCGCCATGGGAAGGTCATGCCCGACGGACACTCCGGCGTTACCGTCCACGAACAGGTCGCGGTTGCCCGTGTCGAGATAGCTTTCGGCGTGGAGCCCTTCGGCGAGAAGAATGCCGTGCGTGTCCAGCTCGATGTGGAAGAAGTCGTAGACGGGGAGCGAGCGGTCCACGATGACGGAGCCGCCATTCACCAGCATGCGTGCCGGGACGAGACCGTCCCCGACGAGGATGCAGTGCTCCGGGGTGACGAGCAGGTCACAATGCGGGACGTTCTCGGAAACGGCATGCATGCGGATGCGGACCGGATACGCCTCCTTGCGGTTGCCGAACCTGGCTGTGTCCATGCTGCGACCGCCGACCCAGCTGATGGGTCTGGACACGCTGACGCCGTTCTCGATCACCCTCACCAGGTCACCGGCCTGCAGGCTTTCCACCGCCGTCTCGCCGCCCGGCGTGGCGATCATCGTTCCGCGCAGGAAGCAGGTGGCGGTGACGGTAAGCGTGGTGTCCGCCGACATGGACCCGTCGCTGTCGTTGATGGCGAGGTCGATCAGGGTGGACACGGTCTGGCCGGGAGCGACCTGTCCGACCTTGGGCGTGAACTTCAGCGCGTCCAGTTCCGCGGTCAGGTTGCCCGGCGTCGCCGCGGTGAGGGTGTACGTTCCCACCTGGCTGGAACTCTTGCTGAGGCCCGTGCCGCTCAGGGTGCCGTCGGCATCGGTCGGCACGC
Organism: uncultured Acetobacteraceae bacterium; assembly: GCA_964249735.1. Taxonomy (GTDB): domain Bacteria; phylum Pseudomonadota; class Alphaproteobacteria; order Acetobacterales; family Acetobacteraceae; genus Lichenicola. Next base: position 19,271 of record CAXUDP010000031.1, read on the forward strand.
CGTTGCTGCTGAGCGTGATCGTCGCGCTGACGGTGGTGGTCATGTCGGAGTCGGACACCGTGACGGCAGCGAAGGGCATGGATGCCGCCTGGTCCGTGCCGGTCTCGGTGGACGGAAGGCCTTTGATGATGGGGGTCGAGCCCGTCCCGGTGCTGCCGTCGTTGACCAGCCGCAGGGGCGTGTTCGGGCTGCTGCCGGCACCGTTCTGGACGGACGTGTAGAGCGACGGGGTGCCCTCGTACAGCGAGCTGGGGTTCTCGGTCTTCCAGTCGATGTACAGGCCGCTGTACTGCCCGCCGCTCGAATGCAGCGAGTGGATCTCATAGGACGAGCCGTTGGCCGACGTCGCGTAGGGCAGGGTGCCCATGCTGTTGAAGGTGGTGGTACCGCCGCTTCCCGAAACGGTGAAGGTGGCGTTGCTGATGGCGACCAGGTTGCCAGAGCTGTCGTACTCGGCGGTCCAGGTTCCGGACAGGAGGGATCCGTCTGAAAATTGAGCGCCGCTGATCGACGTCGTAACGAATGTGTCGGCCATAGATCAACCCTATCTTGATGACTCTATAGTTGCCCGGTTCGGGGCCGGGAGGTTGGATACTTGTCTCCAAGAAGGTTATCAAACCGTTTGTTTCGTTTAACTAACTTATAGCGCGGCGGACAAATATTCGTCTCGATCCCTTCGAAAGACAAAAATACTTTTATTTGGACTCGTTGCCGTCAGGACGATAAGGCAGCCCTGGAACGTGGTCCGGCGCCGACACTGCCGTCACGAAGGCGAAGCCGGCGGCAGCGCTTCCTCCAGCGACGAGAAGCTCTCGATTTCCGTCCTGCCGGCCACGGATTTTCAGCAATCGTCAACCAGATCCCTTCACACACCGTTGCTCGGGAAGGAGTGGCGGCGACCATGTTGGTCCACGGGGCAGTCGGTGCCGGACGTCATGGCCAGTGGCCGGGATGGCTCGTTCTGCATGCGGTGCTGCTGGGTCTGCTTCTGCCGTGGTTCCCGATCCCGGCTGCCCAGGCCCAGTTCACCCGGTTCCAGAACTTCACCGACGAGCAGGGGCTCGGGAACCTCAGCGTCTATGCCCTGGCCCAGGACCGGGACGGTTATGTCCTGTTCGGTACCGAGGCCGGCCTGTATCGCTACGACGGGGCGAGAATCACCGCCTACGAGTCCGGACTGCCCTCGACGGCCTGGGTCCAGCAGGTCGTTGCCGAGAAGGCCGGGCGGGTCTGGGTCGTCACCGCCGACGGCCTTTATGTCCGCACCGGGCCGGGCTTCAACCGTGTCGATACCGGAACATCCGCCCGCCTGCTGTCCCCCCACCTGCTGGCCGCCACCCGCACGCGCGTCGTGCTCGACGTCGGCGGTGCGCTTCTTGGCGCTCCGATCAGCGACGACGCGGTCGGCAGGTTCTCGCCGGTGTTCGATGCGGCGACTCTGGCGAGGGTCCCGGACCTCGCTTCGGCGCGCTTCGTCACGTCGGACATCCAGGGCGGCCTGCTGATCGGCTGCGGCGTGTCGATCTGCCACGAGACGGGCGGACGGGTCGCGGTGCTGGGTGAAGCCGACGGGCTGCCGGCGGATGGCTGGCAGGTGGCGATCCAGACGCCGGACGGCACGCTCTGGGTCCGCAGCCTCGACCACATCGCCTGGCGCAGGCCAGGCCGGGACCGGTTCGAGGTCGCGGTGCTGCCGGGTGGCCGTGGCGCGGACGCGAGGGCGCCCGGCGAGCACACCTCCTATGTCGCCCACCCGGAACGGCTCGGCCTTCTGGACGACCGGCACGGCGGCATCCTGACGCAGAGCGCTGCCGGCCTGGTCGACTGGAACGGCACCACCTGGCGCACCTGTGGGCATCATGCCGGCGGACTGCCCACCAACCGCCTGCAGGCCTTCATGTTCGACCGGGAAGGATCGCTCTGGGTCGGCAGCTTCGGGACCGGCGTGTTCCGAAGCATCGGCATGGACCGCTGGGAGCACTGGACCGCGGACGACGTGCTGCCCAGCAACATCGTCTGGTCGATGACCAAGCTTGCGAACCGGCAGCTCTGGGTCGCGACCGACAGCGGCACCGTCGCGATCGGCAGCACCACGGCGACCGTTTCGCCCGGAACCAACTACGTCGCCCAGGCGACACCCGCGGGCCGCATCTGGCTGGCGCCCCTGGGGGCGCCGCTGGCCCGGATCGATCCGGCACGCAACACGGTGGAACGGTTCGCCTCGGTTGGCCGGGTGGTGACCGCAGACATCGACCGGGACGGCCGGCTCTGGCTTTGCACGCCGGCCGGGCTGTTCCTGGTGGCACGGCCCGACGCGGCGGCACCGGATGTCCGTCCGGAGCTGGTCCTGGCGCACGACGTGCAGCAGGTGGCGACCGATCCCGCCGGGACCGTCTGGGCGCTGTCCGGTGACGGCGTGTTCCGGCGCGATCCTGGCGGCCGGTTCGACCTCGTTGTGCCTCGCGCCTTGCTGAAGAGCGCGCCGTTCACGCTGACCTTCGCGCCGGGCGGCGAGCTGTGGGTCGGCACGGAGGCGACCGGGGTGCTCCGCTTCCGCGTCACCGGAAGCCGTATCGACATCCTTGCTCCCGTGACGTCGCCGGTGATCGGCTCGAACAACGTCCTGTTCGCCCGTCGCGACCGAAGGGGCTGGATCTGGCTCGGCACCGATCATGGCATCGACATGTTCGACGGCCGCTCCTGGCGTCGCTTCGACGGCAGCGAAGGACCGATCACCAACGACATGAACCAGGCCGCCATCTACGAGGACGTGGACGGCTCGATGTGGTTCGGGACCAGCCACGGCCTGTCGCATCTCGTGGATCCGAGGGCCCGTCCGCCGGCGGCGGCGCTGCACCCGCTGGTGACCGGCTTGACGTTCGACAACCGGTCTCTGCCGTTGGCTCCGCAGGTCCGGACCGACTGGAGTGCCGCCTCGCTCACGATCCGCTTCGTCGACCTCGACTACACCCATGGCCACAACGTCGCGTTCCGCTACCGGCTGAGCGGGCTGGATGCCGACTGGAGCACCACGGTCGAGCACGAGGTGCGCTATGCAGGCCTGCCGCCGGGCAAGCTGCGCTTCGAGCTGGTCGCGGTGGACACCGTGCACGGCTGGACCTCCGCGCCGGTCGGCTTCACGATCCACATCCGGGCGCCCTGGTGGCGTCGCTGGTGGTTCTACGGCCTGTGCGTGCTGGCCGCGACCGTCATGCTGGCCGGGACATGGCGGGTCCGGATCCGGTTGCTGCTTCGCCAGAAGCGGCGCCTGGAGGAGGTGGTGGGCGCCCGCACCGCCGAGATCGAGGAGGCGCGGCGGGAGCTGCAGCGCCAGGCCATGTCGGATGCCCTGACCGGCCTGGCGAACCGGCGCGCGATCATGGAGCTCCTGGAGCAGGCGGTCGTGGCGGCCCGGCATACCGGTGCGCCGCTTGCCGTCCTCCTGTGCGACATCGATCATTTCAAGGAGATCAACGATCGCTTCGGTCACCTGGCGGGCGACCAGGTGCTGACCGCCTTCGGCGCCAGGCTGGGCGACGCGATCGGCTCGTCAGAGGCGGCCGGCCGCTATGGTGGCGAGGAGTTCCTCCTGATCCTGCACGGCGCCCCGGAGGAGGTCCTGCGCAGCGCGTCCGCCGTCCACCGTGCCCTTGCCGAGCTTCCCTATGGCGTTGGTGAATCCCGCCGGCCGGTGACGTCGAGCGGCGGGCTTGCCTTCTTCCGCACCCAGGACAGCGTGCTGTCGCTGATCGCGCGTGCCGACGCCGCCCTTTACCAGGCGAAGAAGAACGGACGGAACCGCATCGAGGACGAACGATCCCTCGACGGATCCCGGCTGCCTGCCTCCGCCACGGCCCTGGCGAGGGACGTGTCGCGCCAGCCGTCGGGAGATGCGGATGTCGAGGACGGCTGGTTGCAGAGCCTGGCGCCGAGCTGATCAGGATCCCGCAGCCGGATCCCTCCCCGCGTGGGCAACGGCCCCGCCCGGGGGACCTACCGCCACCGCAACGACGCTGGCGCAAGGCGGCACGCCGTTCCGACGGGCCGGATCCGGCCGGGGAGCCTGCGGCCGCATGTCGGTTCGTGCGTCGCGCTCGCTGTCCGGGCGGTCCAACCGTCGTCCTCGTCGTGCGGGCCGGGCGAGCCACCTGCGCGCTGCAACCGTCCGGGATGTCGGCGGCGCCCTTTCGTCCAGATCGGTTTGGGAGGATAAGGTCGTCCGCCGGCCGGCTTGGCTGCCTGGCCACGAGGATCCGGAACATACGTCCATGAGCGCCGTCCTTTCCGCGGCCGGCCCGACCGGGCAGGTCTGGAGCCCGTCGAGCTGGCGGGACCGCCCGATCAGGCAGGCGCCGTCCTATCCGGACCAGGCGGCGCTGGAGGCGGTCGAGGCGCGGCTGCGTGCCTATCCGCCGCTGGTGTTCGCCGGCGAGGCGCGTCGCTTGAAGCAGCACCTGGCCCTGGCGGCGGAAGGCCATGCCTTCGTGCTGCAGGGGGGCGCCTGCGCCGAAAGCTTCGGCGAGTTCACCGCTGACGTGATACGCGACACCTTCCGCGTGCTGCTGCAGATGGCTGTGGTGTTGACCTTCGGCGCCAAGGTGCCGGTGGTGAAGCTCGGCCGTATGGCAGGGCAGTTCGCCAAGCCGCGCTCGTCGGATGCCGAGACGGTCGGCGGCGAAAGTCTCCCCTCCTACCGCGGCGACATCGTCAACGGGTCCGAGTTCACCGCGCGGTCCCGGCTGCCGGATCCGGTGCGGATGGAGACCGGCTATTTCCAGTCCGCCGGCATCCTCAACCTGCTCCGCGCCTTTGCCGGCGGCGGCTACGCCAACCTGCACCAGGTGCACCGCTGGAACCTCGGCTTCGTCGAGCGCAGCCCGCTGGCGGCACGCTACCAGGACCTGGCGCAGCGCATCGACGAGACGCTCGCCTTCATGGGCGCCTGCGGGCTGGGCGCCAACGCTTCGCAGGTGGACGAGACCGAGTTCTACACCAGCCACGAGGCGCTGCTGCTGCCGTACGAGCAGGCGCTGACCCGGATCGATTCCACCACCGGCGACTGGTACGGCTGCTCGGCGCACTTCCTGTGGATCGGCGACCGCACCCGCCAGCCGGACGGGGCGCATGTCGAGTTCCTGCGCGGCGTGCGCAACCCGGTCGGGCTCAAGGTGGGTCCCACCACCACGGCCGACGACCTGCTCCGCCTGCTCGACCTCCTCAACCCGTGGAACGAGGCGGGGCGGTTGACCCTGATCTCCCGCATGGGCGCGGACGGGGTGCGCCGGCACCTGCCGCCGCTGCTGCGCGCGGTGCAGAAGGCCGGCCGCACGGTGGTCTGGCTGTGCGACCCGATGCACGGCAACACGATCAGCACCGCGTCCCGGGTCAAGACCCGCTCGTTCGACGCGATCCTGTCCGAGCTGCGCGGCTTCTTCGACGTGTTCGCCGCCGAGGGCACCCAGCCCGGCGGGATCCACGTCGAGATGACCGGCCAGGACGTGACCGAATGCGTCGGCGGCGCCCACCAGCTGACCGAGGCGGACCTGGGCGACCGATACGAGACCTTCTGCGACCCCCGGCTGAACGCCGAGCAGTCGCTGGAGATGGCGTTCCTGGTCGCGGAGGAACTCACGACCCGGCATCGGGCGGCGGTCCGGTGACCGACGCGGACGGAACCGTCGGCGACGCGGAGATCGGCACACGGACCGATGCCTACTTCAACCGCACCAGGGCGATCGTCGGACGGTTCGGCGACCGCCGCGTCACCTACGCCTTCTTCCTGCGTCGGCCGGTGGTCGCCGCCTGCGGCCTGATGACGGACTGGCTCGTTGCCGTGGCACAAGCGCGCGGTCTCGACGTGCAGTGCGAGCCCTGCTTCGCCGAGGGCGACTGGGTGGGCGCGGGCGAGCCGCTGGTCTACGTGACCGGCAGCTTCGCCGGCCTGGTCGACCTGGAAACGCTGCTGCTGCAGAAGCTGGGACCGGCCTGCGTCGCCGCCCACAACGCCTTCCAGATGTGCCTCGCCCTGCCGAAGGTGCGGTTCCTGGCGATGGACGCGCGGCACTGTGCCGGCTGGGAAATGCAGGAGATGATGGCCTATGCCGCGGCGGTCGGCGGCCAGGCGGCGCAGCGCGAGGGCGCGCTCGGCTTCACCGGCTGCGCCAACGACGCCACCGCGCATTTCTACGGTTCCAAGGACGGAGCAGGGACCATGCCGCATGCCCTGATCGGCTACGCCGGCTCGACGCTGGCAGCGGCCGAGATGTTCCACGAAACCTTTCCCGGCTCCGACCTCACCGTGCTGACCGATTATTTCGGCCGCGAGGTCACCGACGGGCTGGCGGTGTGCCGCCGCTTCCCCGAGCTGACTGCAGCGGGACGGATCGGCGTGCGGCTCGACACCCATGGCGGCCGGTTCCTCGAGGGCCTCGACCCGCAGTCGAGCTATGCCGTGATCGAGCGGCACGCGCCCGGCGCCATCCGCCGCTACCGAAGCGACGCCGAGCTGCGCCACCTGGTCGGCACCGGCGTGTCGGCGGCTGCGATCTGGCGCATGCGCGAGGCGCTGGACGAGGCCGGGTTCGACCGGGTCAGGATCATCGCCTCCTCCGGCTTCGGGGTCGACAAGTGCCGGGTGATGGCCGACGCGGAGGCACCCATAGACGTGGTGGGTACGGGCAGCTTCCTTCCCGACACCTGGTCGGAAACCTATGCCACCGCCGACATCGTCGCCTATGACGGGGTCCCGAGGGTGAAGATCGGGCGGGAGTTCCTCCTGCGTCGGGTCGCCGAACGGGATGTTGGAACGGATCCGCACGCATGAGCGAGGAACTGTTCGGGCCTGAAGGCGGCTGGCGGGTGCGGATCATTGACCTGTCGGGCGCCTCGGAGGACGACATCGTGGAGGAGATCGGCGGTTTCCTGACCCTGCCGCTGGCGAACGCGTTCTGCCGTGCCTATGTGCGCGACAGCATCGAGCGCTGCCGGGTGCCGGGCGCCACCAGCCGCGAGGTCCTCGCGGCCTGGTTCGCGTTCGGCGAGGACGCCGAGGTGGTCGACGCGGGCGAGGAAGGCTGGCGCTCGGCGAACGAGCTCGACGGGTTCGCCTCCGGGCCCGGCTCGGAAATCGAGCGCGATTGGCGCTCGATCGACCCGCGCCGGGCGGATGGCGACGAGGAAGAGGACGACTAGGATCTTGCCGCGGTGAAGCTTCGTTTTGCACCAAGCCCGACCGGTCTGCTGCATGTCGGCAACGCCCGCCAGGCGGTGGCCAACGCGCTGCACGCCAGGCGCCACGGCGCCGGCTTCCTGCTCCGGATCGACGATACCGACGCCGAACGCTCGCGCGAGGAGCACGTGGCCGGGATCCAGCACGACCTGCGCTGGCTCGGGCTCGAATGGGACGAGATGGTACGCCAGTCGGAGCGCGTCGAGCGCTACCAGGCGGCGGCGGCGCGGCTGAAGCAGGTCGGCCGGCTCTATCCCTGCTTCGAGAGCGAGGAGGAGCTGCGCGCCAAGCGCGAGCAGCGCCTCCGCCAGCGCCGGCCGCCGGTTTATGATCGCGCCATGCTGCGCCTGACCCCGGAACAGCGCGCCCAGGCGGAGGCCAACGGCAAGCAGCCGTATTGGCGGTTCCGGTTGTCCGACGGCCTGATGTCCTGGGACGACCTAGTGCAGGGGCGGACGGAGGTGAAGCTCCCCTCGGTGTCCGATCCGGTGCTGATCCGCGCCGACGGCACAGTGCTCTACACCTTCGCCTCGGTGGTGGACGACCTGGAGCTCGGCATCACCCACGTGCTGCGCGGCGAGGACCACGTCACCAACACCGGGGTGCAGCTCGACATCATCGAGGCGTTGGGCGGACGGCCGGACCGGTTCAGCTTTGCCCACCTGCCGCTCCTGCTCGACGAGGCGGGGTCGAAGCTGTCCAAGCGGTTCGACGGTCTGTCGCTGCGGGCGCTTCGCCATGACGGGGTGGAGCCGACCGCGCTGCTGGCCTATCTCGCCCGCCTCGGCACCTCCGAGGACCCGCAGCCGCTGCCGTTCGATACGCTGGCAACCGGTTACGACCTGCGCCGGGTGTCGAAGTCGCCGGCCCGCTTCGACATGCGCCAGCTCCTGGCGCTGAACCGGCGCGCCATGCACGTCATGCCGTTCGAGCAGGTGCGCGACCGGCTGCCGGAGGGGGCCACGGAAGCGTTCTGGAACGCGGTGCGCGGCAACGTCGACATGCTGTCCGAGCTGCGGCACTGGTGGGACGTGGTCAGCGGCAGCATCGTGCCCCCGGTGCAGGAGGAGGAGACCGACTTCCTGCTCCAGGCGATCGACGTGCTGCCCTCCGATGAGCCGGATCATCGCTGGAACGACACCACCTGGTCGAGCTGGACCGAGGCGTTGCGCGAGTCGAGCGGCCGCAAGGGGCGGGCGCTGTTCCATCCGCTGAGACTGGCCCTGACCGGCGAGGAGCAGGGACCGGAACTGCGTGACCTGCTGCCGCTGATGGGCCATGAACGGGTGAGCGGCCGGCTTCGCATGGCGGCAAGCTGACGACAAAGGTTACATGAACAAGAAGCAATCTGGTAGTGGAGGATAAAGCGGCATATTGAGCATCACGAATGGTGCGATGCGCAAGATGGCGCAGGATCAGGACGGCATGGCCGGGTGGCCGTGTCGCAGTCAAGTGCAAGGCTTCCCGAGGGGAGCGCGGCGAACCGGAAGCCGCCTGCATGGCCGGGCCATGGCGAGGCGATCGATGGGTGCCGTATCAACGAGGCGCGGAATGATTACCAAGAGACTGCCGTTCCTGATCAGGGCCCTCGCCCTGGCGGCCCTTGCGTCGCTGGACGGGTGCAAATACTCGATCCTCGACCCGAAAGGGGCGATCGGTGCGGCAGAGAAATCGCTGATCCTGACCTCGACCTACGCCATGCTGGTCATCGTGGTGCCGGTGATCATCCTGACCCTGTGGTTCGGCTGGCGCTACCGCGAAGGTGCGGGCGCGCGCTACGAGCCGGACTGGGGTCATTCCGGGGTGATCGAGATCTTCTGCTGGGGCATTCCCTGCGCGATCATCGCCTTCCTGGGATACCTGACCTGGGTCAGCACCCACGCCCTGGATCCCTACAAGGCGCTCGACAGCCAGAAGAAGCCGCTGGTGATCGACGTGGTGGCGTTGAACTGGAAGTGGCTGTTCATCTATCCCGACCAGCACGTCGCCACCATCAACGAGGTGGCATTCCCGGTCGGAACCCCGGTCGACTTCCGGATCACGTCGGACTCCGTGATGAACTCGTTCTTCATCCCTGAGCTCGGCAGCCAGATCTACGCCATGGCCGGCATGCGCACGCAGTTGCACCTGATCGCGGACCGGGAAGGGACCTTTCCCGGGTTGTCTGCGATGTATAGCGGGCGTGGCTTTTCGGACATGCATTTCAACGCTATCGCCACCACCGAGGGAAAGTTCGCCGACTGGGTGTCGAATGCGCAGAAGTCGAGCGTCCCGCTCAACGCCGGCGACTACACAAGGATCGCGGCTCCGGAGGAGAAGGCGCCGGTGCAGTACTTCTCGGCCGTCGAGCCGAACCTGTTCAACGAGATCATCGCGAAATACATGGGCAAGGCCGAGAGTTTCCACTCCGGCGTGAAGGAGTAGCAGGATCATGCTGGGGAGAATGACCCTCGCGGACGTGGCCATGCTGGACTCGCCGATCATCATGATGGCGGGCCTGTTCATGGGCCTGATGGTCGCGGCCATCGTCGGCACCATCACCTATACCAAGAGCTGGGTGTACCTCTGGAAGGAGTGGATCACCTCCGTCGATCACAAGAAGATCGGCATCATGTACATCATCGTCGCCATCGTGATGCTGCTGCGCGGCTTCTCCGACGCGATCATGATGCGGGCGCAGCAGGCGATGGCCTATGGCGGCCATGCCGGCTACCTGCCGCCGCACCACTACGACCAGATCTTCACCGCCCACGGCACCATCATGATCTTCTTCATGGCCATGCCGTTCATGATCGGGCTGATGAACATCGCCGTGCCGCTGCAGATCGGCGCGCGCGACGTGGCGTTCCCGTTCCTGAACTCGTTCTCGTTCTGGATGACCGCGGTCGGCGCCATCCTGGTGAACGTGTCGCTGGTGCTGGGCGAGTTCGGCCAGACCGGCTGGCTGGCCTATCCGCCGCTGTCCGAGCTCAAGTTCAGCCCCGGCGTCGGCGTCGACTACTACATCTGGTCGCTGCAGCTCACGGGCCTTGGCACGCTGCTCACCGGCGTCAACTTCTTCGTCACCATCGTCAAGATGCGCGCGCCGGGCATGACCTGGATGCGCATGCCGATCTTCACCTGGACCATCCTGTGCACGGCCATCCTGATCATGGCCGCGTTCCCGATCCTGACCGTGACGTTCGGGATGCTGTCGCTGGACCGCTACCTCGGCATGCACTTCTTCACCAACGAGCTTGGTGGAAACCAGATGATGTACGTCAACCTCATCTGGGCCTGGGGCCATCCGGAGGTGTACATCCTGATCCTGCCGGCCTTCGGCGTGTTCTCCGAGGTGGTGCCGACCTTCAGCCAGAAGCGCCTGTTCGGCTACAAGGCGATGGTCTACGCCACCGTCTGCATCACCTTCCTGAGCTTCGTGGTCTGGCTGCACCACTTCTTCACCATGGGCTCCAGCGCCAACGTGAACGCCTTCTTCGGCATCACGACCATGATCATCTCCATCCCGACGGGCGTGAAGATCTTCAACTGGCTGTTCACCATGTATCGGGGGCGCATCCAGTACACCTCCATGATGCTGTGGACGATGGGCTTCATGGTCACCTTCGTGATCGGCGGCATGACTGGCGTGATGCTGGCCCTGCCCGGCAACGACTGGGTGCTGCACAACTCGCTGTTCCTGATCGCTCACTTCCACAACGTGATCATCGGCGGCGTGTTCTTCGGCTACATGGCCGGCCTGACCTACTGGTTCCCCAAGGCGACCGGCTTCAAGCTCAACGACAGCTGGGGCAAGGCCTCGTTCTGGTTCTGGCTCACCGGCTTCTACGTCGCCTTCATGCCGCTCTACGTGCTGGGCTTCCTCGGCATGACCCGTCGCATGAACCACTACGACAACCCGCAATGGACGCCCTATCTGTGGATCGCCGCGTTCGGCGCGCTGATCATCGCTGCCGGCATCGCCTGCACGGTGATCGGCCTCGTGGTCAGCATCCGTCAGCGCCACCTGCCGCAGAACCAGGACGTGACCGGCGATCCGTGGAACGGCCGCACCATCGAGTGGTCCACCTCCTCGCCGCCGCCGTTCTACAACTTCGCCGTGCTGCCGCACATCGACGCCCTGGACGCCTTCAACGAGACCAAGAAGCGCGGCCAGGAAGCGCGCGAGACGCCGGTCTATTCCGACATCCACATGCCCCGGAACACGCCGGCCGGCTTCATCATGTCGGTGGCGGCCGGGATCGTCGGCTTCGCGCTGATCTGGCACATCTGGTGGCTGGCGATCATCGGCATGCTGGGCGTGGTCGGGACCTTCATCGTCCGCTCCTGCAACGACGACATCGACTACTACGTGCCGGCGGCCGAGGTGGCGCGTATCGAGGGGCTGCACAACGCACGCGTGGCGCAGCTGGAGCTGACCCATGTCGCCTGACAGCCTCGTCGCCCACCACGGCGAGTTCGCTGAGGACCATTCCCACGAGCCGAACAACGTGTTCGGCTTCTGGCTCTACCTGATGACCGACTGCATCCTGTTCGCGACCCTGTTCGCGGGCTTCGCGGTCAGCCGGCACCAGTATGCGGGCGACGTCAGCGGCCATGACATCTTCGACCTCAAATATGTGGGGGTCGAAACCGCGCTGCTGCTGGTCAGCTCTTCGACCTATGGCTTCGCCATGATCGGCGCCTACCAGCACAAGCTGAACCAGGTGCTGGTCTGGCTCGGCATCACCTTCCTGCTCGGCGCCGGCTTCGTCGGCATGGAGATCAACGAGTTCCATCACCTGGTGGCCGAAGGGCACGGGCCGGACCGCAGCGCGTTCCTGTCGGCGTTCTTCACCCTGGTCGGCACCCACGGGCTGCACGTCACCTGCGGCCTGCTGTGGATGCTGGTGCTGGTGGTGCAGCTCACCGTGCTGCGCAAGCCGCTCGACACCCGCTACATCAACCGGCTGATGTGCCTGAGCCTGTTCTGGCACTTCCTGGACATCGTCTGGATCTGCGTGTTCAGCCTGGTCTATCTGATGGGAGTCCGCTGATGGACCATCCGGCACTCCACGGCCATTCGCACCAGACCCACATCGAAGGGTCTGGCGGCGCCGGTCATGCGGGCTACGGCGCCTACGGCGTCGGCTTCGCCTTGTCGGTGATCCTGACGGTCGCGGCGTTCTACCCGATCATGGTGCCCGGCACGTTGCCGGTCGGCTGGGTGGTGCCGCTGGTCACCACCCTGGCGGTGGTGCAGATCTTCGTCCACCTGGTGTGCTTCCTGCACATGAGCGCCGGCTCCGAGCAGCGCTGGAACGTCACCGCCTTCGGCTTCGCCCTGCTGGTGGTGTTCATCCTGATCGGCGGCTCGCTGTGGATCATGCGCAGCATGAGCATCGGCATGGCCGATCCCGACGTGCCGGCGGTGGCCACCCAGGGCCATTCCGACAAGATGGGCAACATGAACGGCATGTAGCGGATCGCCGCCTGCCGCGTGTCCCGACGCCCGCTGCTTCCGGCAGCGGGCGTTTCGCGTTCAACGGGGGCAGGGCACGTCCGGCGTCGAGCCGCGGTCGCACCCGCTGCGGAAAACCACCTCCGCCTGCTCGCGGTTGAGCCGCTCGATCGAGAAGATGACCAGGCTTTCCGGATCCTCGCCGTTGGTATCCACCTCGATCACTGTTTGTCCTGGCCGAGCGAACAGGAAGGTGCAGGTGTTCAACTCGGTGCCGCTGCAGCTCACCAGCTCGGCATACCGATGCCTGACGCTGCTGATGATCCCGCCACCGTGATCGTTCAGCTCACGGTCGGACCGGTCGACGGGCACGGCGCGGAACGAATGATAGCCCCGGGCCCGCAGGACATGCGCGAAGTGCCGGAAGCCGGGCAGGGGAAGCGGGTCGTCCTGCCGATCCCAGGCCTGGGCTTGCGCCGGACCCTGGCCTGCGAGCAGCCAGACCATCAGCAACGGCAACATTTCTTTCAACGTGTGGAGTGCCCAGGCCTGCCTGGTCGCGTGATCCACACGAACCGGGTCGCCATCATGACCGCGACCGATGCCAGGGCCACCGCCAACGCCGTCCATAGTCCGGCCGCGCCGTATCCGAGCCGGAACGCCAGCAGCCACCCGAGCGGCACACCCATCAGCCAGTAGCCGACCTGCGCCAGCACCATCGGCTTCGTGGTGTCACCCATCCCGCGCAGCGCTCCGATCGCCACCACCTGCACCCCGTCCGCCACCTGGAACAAGGCCAGGATGCCGAGCAGGGTCACCGCGATCCGGAACGCGGTCCGGTTTGCCGCGACCGACCGGTCCAGGAACGCCGACGCCACCAGATCCGGCGTGAGGAGCAGCACCAGCCCGATCGCGCCCATGACCAGGACCGCCATGCCGATCGCCACCAGCCCCGCGCGTCGCACCGCCGCCTGGTTCCCGGCCCCGGTGGCCAGCCCCACCCGTACGTTCGCCGCCTGGCCCAGCGCCATCGGCACCATGAAGGTGAAGGTGCCGATGCTGAGCACGATCTGGTGCGCCGCCAGCGCCGCGGTGCCGAGCAGTCCCGCCGCCAGCCCCGCCAGCAGGAACATCAGCACTTCGCCCGCGATCGTCGCCATGATCGGCAACCCGAGCCGAAGCAGCGGCCCGAGTTCGCCCGGATCCGGGCGCGGCGGCGTCACCAGCCGCCCACGGCGCCGGCTGCCGTGCAGGCAGCCGAACAGCACCAGCATCGTGGCCCACAGGGTGGCGGCGCTGGCGATCGCCGAGCCGCGCAGCCCCAGCCCCGGCAGCCCGGCCACGCCGTAGATCAGCGCATAGTTCAACAGCCCGTTGCCGACCGCCATCGCCGGCGTGATCCGAAGCAGCAGCCCGGCCTGGTCGATCGCCGGCAGGATCGCCCGCATGGTGCCGAGCCCGGCCACGTAGGCCGGCGTCCCCCAGCGCAGGATGCCGAGATAGGTGCCGACGTCGTGCGCCAGCGGCGCCGGCTCGCCAAGGCGGCGCAGGATCGGCTCGGCCAGGCTGAACAGCGCGAACAACGGCACCGACAGCAGGAGCCCCAGGCACAGCCCGGTGCCGTACAGCCCGGCGATGCGACGCGGTTGGCCTGCCCCGCGGGCCTGCGCGGCCAGGATGCCGGCCGCCATCAGCACGCCCTGCAGCGCCGCGCCGACGGCGAAGAACAGCGTGCCGGACAGGCCGCCCGCCGCCACCGCCCAGTCGCCGAGCCCGCCCAGCAGCACGGTGTCGGTCAGCCCCATGGCGATCTCCGACAGGCTGACGATCGCCAGCGGCACCGCCAGGCGCAGGAGGGCCGCGGCATGCGCCGTCCTGCCGGCCTCGATGGTTTGCGCCGCGGTCATCGCTTCTCCGTCTGGGGCGCCAGGGCGCCCTGCCACCCGCCCTGCTCGCCGCTCTGCCTGCCGCCATGCTTGCAGCCCCGGAACCGATGCCGCAAAACCGCCCGATGGCCCAGCTTACCCTTCACGACAGCCTGACCCGGAGCACGGCGCCGTTCGTGCCGCTCGATCCGGCGCACGTGCGCGTTTATTATTGCGGGCCCACCGTCTACGACCTCCTGCATGTCGGCAACCTGCGCGCCATGCTGTCGGCGGACGTGCTGGTGCGCCTGCTCCGCGTGCTGTACCCGCGCGTCACCTTCGTGCGCAACATCACCGACGTGGACGACAAGATCAACGCGCGCGCCGCCGAGCTCGGCATCGGCATCGACGTGCTCGCAGACCGCACCATCGCCGAGATGCACGCCGACCTCGCCGCCGCCGGCGTGCTGCTGCCCGACGTGGAGCCGCGCGCCACGCATCATGTCGGCGAGATGATCGCGCTGATCGAGGCGCTGGTGGCATCCGGCCACGCCTATGCCGCCGACGGGCACGTGCTGTTCTCGGTGCGGCATTTCCCCGACTACGGCCGCCTGTCCGGCCGCGACCCGGACGAGCTGCTCGCCGGCGCACGCGTCGAGGTGGCGCCCTACAAGCGCGATCCCGGCGACTTCGTGCTGTGGAAGCCCTCCAC
>CAXUDP010000032.1:0-9047 GCA_964249735.1 uncultured Acetobacteraceae bacterium
TCCGACTTCGTCCTGGCTCTCGCCGGGTTCATGCTGCTGACAATCTGGCGCGTGCCCCCGCTTGCCGTCGTGAGCGCAGGTGCAATCGCGGGCATGGCGACCGCCCTGCTCGGCTGATGGGCAACCGTGTCAGCGTGATCCGCCCACCGCAGCAAACCTGCGCGTTGTTGGAGGTCAGCTTCGGTTGACTCCGGCGGGGCATGCCGTCGGCTGGGCAGTGTCCGCTTTTCCATCCGGTGCACTCCGAAGCAGTCGGTCCGGTATCGGCCACTTCGAGCTGTCACATCCGAAACGACCCTGTCATCGTCATGGTTCCACAACGAAGCGCCGGATGATCCGCATGAGGAGAACACTGGCCGCGCTCTTGCTCCTCGCCACCACCCCCATCCTGGCCCACGCGACCCCCGCCGCCGTCTCGGCCGACCCGCCGTTCGATCCGTCGCACCCGCCCACGCTGGAGGTCGTGCACATCCCCAGCCACGGCCTCAACATGAACGGGATCATCCTGAAGGCAGCCGGCGCGGGCCGGCATCCGGTGGTCCTGCTGTTGCACGGCCTCCCCGGCAACGAGCAGAACCTCGACCTGGCGCAGGCGATCCGCCGCGACGGCTGGTCCGTTCTGACCTTCCACTACCGCGGCTGCTGGGGAAGCCCGGGCACCTACTCGTTCACCCACGTGTTCGAGGACTCGCAGGCCGCGCTGGACTTCGCACGCGACCCCGCCGTCGCCGCGCGCTACGGCCTCGACACGCGCCGGATCGTCGTGATCGGCCACAGCCTCGGCGGCCTGGCGGCCTCCATCATCGGACGGGACCCGGGACTCGACGGCGTGGCCCTGATCTCCGCCGCCGACTTCGGTGCGTTCGGGCGGGACCGGTCCGCACCGGCACGCGCGCGGCTGACCGCGGCGATGGCCGGGAGCATGGAGTCGCTGGTCGGCGTGACGCCGGCCGGCATGGCCGCCGAGATCGAGGCCAATGCCGGACGATGGGATTTCGTCACCTTCGCCCCGGCGCTGGCGAAGCACCCGCTGTTGCTGGTGACCTCGGACGACGGCCTGGCCGGCGCCAGCGACGCCCTCGGCCGGGCGATGCACGCGCTGGGTCCGGACCCGGTGACGGCGGTGCATCTCGCCACCGACCATTCCTATTCCGGGGCGCGGATCGCGCTCGAGACCGCCGTGATCGGCTGGCTCGACGGCCTCCCAGCGCGCTGAGCACGGAGGCCGCGCGGCACTGGCGGCAGGCAACCGAACCCGTGCGACCCACGATTCGCCGCACCCCTGTCACCTTCCGGCTCGGCATCCCGTCCGCGATTGCCTGCCGTCACCAGGTGGACAACCAGCCTGCTGCCCATCGCGATGATCACCGCCGCGCGGTCGGAGGCGACCAGCCGGGACAGTTGGCTTGTCGCGTCGCGGACGCCTCCCGGCTTCACGAGCCCGGCCAGGATCCGGTTCAGGCTCCACGAGCCCGGCGCACGATCTCCTCGATGTGCAACCGCGCGAGGTCCAGCACCGGATAAGCCGGCGCCTGCCCGGCATAGAACGACGACAGGTCGGTGCCGGCCAGCACGATCGCCTCCGCGCCCTGCCCGATCAGCCCGCGCGCCACGTCGTCGAGGAACCGCATCTCCGGCTCCGTGCCGCGTTTCCCGTTCGCCGCGATGTCGGCATAAGCCTCGTGCACCGCGTCGACGAGCGACGGCGCCGGCCCTACCATCATGTCCGGCGGAACCGTGCCGAACACGCCGGTCTCCATCACCGCCCGGTTCCCGAACACGCCGACCCGCTTCATCCCCGCCCCCCGGAGCGCCCCCGGGACCAGGCCGAGCACGTCCACCACCGGCCCGCGCGCGACCGCCGCGATCTCCTCGATCGCAAGGTGCGGCGCCACCGCGGTGATCGCGACCAGGTCCGCCCCGGCATCGAACAAATTGTTGGCGACGCCGCCCAGGTAGCGCCCGAGCCCGACCCTGTCCCCGGCGCCGACGCACGCCAGCACGGTGCCGACATCCGCATGCCCGAGCACCAGCTCGAGCCGCTCCCCGTCCGACGCGTAGCGCTGCGCGATGCCCTCGTAATAGAAAACCCCGGCCCGCAGCGCGAGGCCGCCGACCAGGCCGATCCTCCCCAGGCGGCGCGGCGATTCGGCGTGGTCCATGCGAAGCCCCCTCCACGATACGGGCAAAACTGCCGCCTGCTTGCAGATTTCGATAGCGGTTTCCGCCACGGCAGACTATCTTAAGATATGTTCAACGACACATACCTTCCTCTCCATCGTCTGATCCACGCCATCGGCCACCACGCCCGCGGCCCCGGGGGTGGCCGCGGCTTCGGCCGCGGCCGCGGCGGCTTCATGGGCGGCGACGGCATGCCCGGCGCCCGCAAGCTCAGCTCCGCCGACCTCCAGCTCCTGCTCCTGGCCCTGCTCGCCGAGCGCCCCGCGCACGGCTACGAGCTGATCCGCACCCTGGAGCAGCGCTCCGGCGGCTTCTATGCCCCCAGCCCCGGCATGATCTATCCGGCCCTGACCTTCCTGGACGAGATCGGCCACGCTTCCGTCTCCCTCGACGGCACCCGCAAGCTCTACACCCTCACCGAGGCCGGCCGCGCCGAGCTCGCCGCCAACCGCGCCCACGCCGACGCCATGCTCGACATGCTGTCCCGAATCGGCACCCGCATGGACGGCGTCCGCGATGCCTATGCCGGCCTGGGCGACCGCGACCCGGCTGCCGCCGACGCCCTGCACGGCGCCCGCCACGCGCTGAAAGCGGCACTCATGCGCACCCGTGACGCCGGTCCCGACGAGGCACGTCGCATCGCCGCCATCCTCGCCCGCGCCACCGACGAGATCCTGAAAGGCCGCCCATGAACGTCCTCGCCCGCACCCCGCTCCGCGTGCGCCACGAGACCCGCCGCCGCCTGCTGCAGGTGGTGCGGGTGGAGCAGCCCACACCACGCATGCGCCGGATCGTGCTCGGCGGCGACGCCCTGGACGGCTTCACTTCCGCCGCCGCCGACGACCACGTGAAGCTATTCTTCCCGCCACCCGGCGATGGAACGCCGGAGTTCCCGGACGGCGGCCCGATGCGCGACTACACCCCGCGCCGCTTCGATCCCGTCGCCCGCGAGCTCACCCTGGAATTCGTGCTGCACGGCGACGGCCCCGCCGCCTCCTGGGCGGCACGGGCCACGCCGGGCCAGTGGCTCGGCATCGCCGGCCCGCGCGGCTCCATGCTGATCCCGGAGGACTACGCCGCCTATCTTCTCGCCGGCGACGAGACCGCGCTCCCTGCCATCGCCCGCCGCCTGGAGGAGATGCACCCGGGCACGCGCGCCCTGGCCCTGATCGAGGTCGCCGACGCCGCCGAGGAGCGCCGGCTGCCGACCGCCGCCAACGCCGAGATCGTCTGGCTGCAGCGCGGCCGCCGGGAGCCCGGCACCACCCGGTTGCTGGACGAGGCCCTGCGCAACGCGCGCCTGCCGGCCGGCGACCTCCATGCCTGGCTCGCCGGCGAGATCGACGCCATGCGCCGGCTCCGCATCCAGCTGATCGAGCGCGGCGTCGCCCGCACCGACATCAAGGCCGCCGGCTACTGGCGCCTCGGCCACGCGGATTCGCACGGCACGGTCGAGGACTGACGCCGGACGCAGGACCGGTCGATTTCTTCGCGTCGCGGTCGCGCTCCATCTTGCGCCGCGAACCGGACGGTTCGATCGTTGCGCGCAACGAAACATCGGCGTCCTTCCCGGAAGGACCGCCCGAACCGGACCTGCCAATGCCTGACGCCTTCCGCCGGCTCTGCCGCGCCGCGATCCTGTTCGTGTTGCCGTTCGGTCAGGCCGCCGCGGAGCCGGGCTGGTTCATCCCCGGCAGGCCGGGCGGGGAACCGGCGGCAGACCGACCCGTCCAGGCCGCTCCCGTTCTCCCGGTCGTCAACCCGCAGCGGGACGCGCTCAATCGTTCGGACTTCCTGACCGCGTTCATGCCGTTCTACCGGATCGGCCCGTCCGGCATCCACCATCCGGAGGCGACCGTGGTGGACGTCGAGGCGACGATGCGCCCGACCTACACGGTCACGATGCCGCTCTTCCACCAGGAGATCCCGCTGCCGCCAGGCAACTGGACGGTGGTATCGGTCAACCCCGAGGCGTCCCGCGACGACGGTCCGTCGGGCGGCGGCTCGCTGGCCGCCCGGCTCGAGGGGCACCGCGTCACCGGCCTGATCCTGATCCGCGGCAGCGATCCTGGCGCGCCGGGCACCCTGACCCAGCTGCCGCCGAACCGCTTCTGCCAGTCCGTCGGCCACTACGCCGCCAGACAGCTTGCAGGTCCAGCCGATGGTCGCGACGCCTGCTGGTTCGTCGCCGAAGCCACGGCACCGGCGCTGTTCTGGACCCTGCCGGATGCGCCGCCCGGGCTCCGGGTCGGAATGGAAACGATGCAGCGGACCGGCGAGCAGGTTCCGGCCAGGATGGTCGGCGTGACCTACTTCCGCATCCGCGGACCACGCTGGATCGAGGTCACCACCTATTTCGGCACTGCCCGCAACGGAGTCGCGGACGATCCGGACGGAACGCGGCTGAAGGCCGCGCAGGCGCTGGCGGATCCCGCGATGCACGGCCTGGTCGATCGCATGGGCGCCTGGACCATGCGCCGGCTGCCGCTGCTGCAGGCGCTGAGCGCCGTCCGCACCCCGGCCGACAAGGTCGCTGCCTCGAACATCGGCGTGCCTGAGTAGAACCCGCTTCCTGCCGTCACAGCGTCCGTTCGTAGAGTCGGAACACCTTGTTCGGCTTCGGCGACAGCCGCTCGATCAGCCGGCGCATGCGCATGTTGTCCTCCAGGATCCAGCCCAGCTCCACGGTGCGGAACGGCATGTCGCGGCCGCGACGCATCAGCTCGGCGATGATCAGCGACGGCATCATCGCGCCCAGCGTGGTGCCGCGCAGCGCGGCGGCGATGCCGAGCAGGATCACCCGCCCGGAGGTGAACCGGTTGCGCAGCAGCCTGGACACGAGCCTGATCCAGCCGAGCGGGCTCGGCGCGCCGCCCAGGTCGCCCACGATGTCGTAGATGTTGGGCAGCACCAGCGCGAAGCCGACCGGCACCCCGTCACGCTCGACCAGCACCAGGTGCTCCGGCCGTATCATCGGCTTGAGCTCCTTCACCATCGCCGCGATGTCCGGCTTGGTGATCGGCACGAAGCCCCAGTTGTCGGCCCAGGCGTCGTTGTACAGCTGCCCCATGATCGCGGCGTCGCGCGCCAGGTGCTTCCGGCTCAGCCGGCGCACGGTGATGCCGCGCGCCGCGTCGGCTTCCAGCAGCCGGCTCCGCCCCACCGGCAGCGCCGCCTCCGCCTCCGGCCCGATCGCCAGCTCGTAGGACAGGAGGTCCTTGATCTTGCTCCAGCCTGCCCGCTCCACCAGCGGCCCGAGATAGGCCGGATGCCAGGGCGACATCAGCACCGTGCGCTCCCGCTCGCCCTCCACCAGAAGCCCGGCCTCGCCGTTCGGCGCCAGCGCGTAGGGTCCGCGTGCCCGCTCCATGCCTTCCGCCTTCAGCCAGCCCGCCGCCTGCTCCAGCAGCGCGGCCACGGCTTGCGCGTCGTTCGCCGCGTCCAGCGCCCCGAACAGGCCGATCCGCCCGCCCCATTGCTCCATCGTCACCGGGTCGATCTGCGCCGAGATGCGCCCCACCACCCTGCCGTCGCGGATGGCGAGGAAGTAGCGCGCGCGCCCTTGCGCGAAGAACGGCGCCGTCTTGGGGTGGAACATCCCGCGGCGTTCCAGGTCCAGCGGCGGCACGAATCCGGGCATCCCGGCGTAGAGCCGGCGCGGCAGCTGCAGGAAGACGCGCAGCTGGCGTGCGGTCTCGACCGCAACCACCGTGACGCCGGCAACGTCTGGCCGCACGGCAGGCGGCAGGGCCTGGGCCCGGACTGGAGCGGAATCGGCCATGCCTGGATGGATCCTCGTTGTGCAGACCGCGTGCGGCCAGGCACAGATAAGGCCGGGAGGCCCTCCAGGGAAACACATGCACCCATGCCAGCAGCCGCCGGAGCAGGCCGCATGAGCCGCAGCGACGTCGTTGGTCCGGCCTGCGTCCTGGTCACCGGCGCCTCCAGCGGCCTGGGGGCGGCGCTCGCACTCGGCTATGCCGAACCCGGCCGGATGCTGATCCTGTGGGGGCGCGACCCGGTGCGGCTCGACGCGGTGGCGGCGCGCTGCCGTGCCGCCGGCGCCGCGGTGCGGCTGCGGGCCCTCGACCTGGTCGATGCCGCCGCCGCCCTGGACGCCGTGCGCGCCGACGACGCGGAAGCTCCGGTGGAGCTGGCGATCCTGGCCGCCGGCCTCGGCGACATGCGGCAGCCCGATGCCGCCACCGAGCGGCCGGAGCTGGTGCTGGAGCTGGCCCTGGTCAACTTCGCCGCCCCTGCCACCCTGGCCACCGCCCTCGGCGAGCGCATGGCGCGCCGCGGCCGCGGGCAGATTGCGCTGCTGGGCTCGGTCGCCGCCTTCCACGACCTGCCCTACGCCGCCGCCTATGCCGGTTCCAAGGCCGGGCTGTCGCGGTTCGCCACCTCGCTCCGGCTCGGGCTGCAGGACCGGGGCGTCGGCGTCACCCTGGTCTCGCCCGGCTTCGTCGACACGCCGATGAGCCGGCGGCTGCGGGCACCGAAGCCGTTCCTGCTGCAGCCGGACGAAGCCGCGGCGCGGATCATGGCGGCGATCGCGCGGAACCGCCCCCACTTAGTGCTGCCGTGGCAGTTCGCCGCGATCGGCTGGGCCGCCGCCCTGCTGCCGCCGCCGCTGCGTCGGGCGGTGATGCGGCGGACCCGGGCAGAGCAGGCGCCGCGGCCTGTCACGTCCGTGCAATAGGCAAGCCGCTCCGGGATGCTATAGGTTGCCTGGGCCCCTGCTTCGGTCGACGGCAGGACGGTCCCGGCGCGCAACACCTGCCAAGGATGAAGACCCGAACATGCGTCTCGCCGACTATGCCGACCGTCGTTTCCGTCTGGCTGGGCGTGAAGTCCTGGGGCAGGTCCGACACTTCATGGGCTCGTTCGACCAGCTGTCCGGCGGGGCGGGCGGCGGCCGGGTGGTCAGCTTCGGCAACTACGACTACCTGGGCCTGGCCGGCGACCTGCGGGTACGCGAGGCGGCGGCGCAGGCGGCGCTGCGCACCGGGGTGGGGGTGTCGGCCTCGCGCATGATCGGCGGCGAGCGCGACTTCCACGCCGCCTTCGAGCGTGACGTCGCCAGCTTCGTCGGCCACGAGGCCAGCCTGTGCCTGGTCAGCGGCTACCTGACCAACATGACCCTGGTGGGCCACCTGCTCGGCTCGCGCGACCTGCTGCTGATCGACGAGCTGTCGCACAACAGCATCGTCACCGGCGCCACCGGCTCGCGCGCCCGCACGATCGCCTTCCGCCACAACGACCTCGACCACCTGGAGCAGATCCTGCGTATCGAGCGCGGCAGCCACGGGCGCTGCCTGATCGTGGTCGAGGGGCTGTACAGCATGGACGGCGACGTGCCGGACCTGCCGCGCCTGCTGGCGATCAAGCAGGTGCACGACTGCTGGCTGATGGTGGACGAGGCTCACTCGATCGGCGTGCTGGGTGCCACCGGACGCGGCCTGTCCGAGCACTGGGGCACCGACCCGCGCGCGGTCGACCTGGTCATCGGCACCCTGAGCAAGGCGTTCGTCAGCTGCGGCGGCTTCATCGCCGCCGAGGCGCGGGTGCTGGAATGGCTGCACTTCACCCTGCCCGGCTTCGTGTTCAGCGTCGGCATGGCGCCGCCGATCGCGGCGGCGGCCGGTGCCGCGTTGCGCATCCTGCGCGAGGAGCCGTGGCGGATCGCGCGGCTGCACGCGATCTCGCGGCACTTCGTGGCCGAGGCCGACCGGCTCGGGCTGGACGTCGGGCCCTCGATCGGCCACGGCGTGGTGCCGGTGTTCTTCCGCGACAACGCCGAGACCGTGGCCTGCGCCGAGGCGATGCTGGCGCGCGGCTACTATTGCCCGCCGATCGTCCAGGTCGGCGTGCCCCGCGACCAGCCAAGGCTGCGCTTCTTCCTGTCGGTGCAGCACCACGAACAGGAGGTCACCGAAGCACTGGAAATCGTGGTGGAAGCCCGCATGGCGCATCAGGTGCCGATGGCGGTCGCCGCCGCATCCTGACACCGGCTCCGGTCACGCCGGAAGGGCAGCCGCCTCCTGCAGGATGGCATGATGCAGTCCGGCCGGAGTCAGCCGCTCCGGTGCGATGGCCTCCCGTCCGCCTGGCGCCTCGCCCTCCGTCCGGCCACCGAAGCGGAGCAGCACGAACGGCGTGTCTCGGCCATTGCCCGGCTCGACCAGGCCCGGGATCGAGGGGCGGTGGTCGCCGAAGAACACCAGCACCGCCGGTCGGCCCCGCGCGTCCAGCAGATCGATCAGCCGGGCCAGCAACGCGTCACCGGCACCGAGATGGTCAAGATAGGCGTCGAGTCCGGAGCCGCCGCGGTCGAGCCGGCCCGCCTTCCAGGGCCCGTGGTTCTCGATGGTGACGGCATAGATCAGGGTCGGCACGTCGGCAGCGGCGATTAGCGCTTCCAGCCGGTCGCCGAGCGCCGCATCGCCGACATGCGGGCCACGACGTACGGCTTGCGGAAACGCGTCGGCGCCGAGCAGGGCGGTGAAGCCGATCGCCGGCATCAGCCGGTCGCGGCCGTAGAAGCCGAGATCGTGCGGATGGACGAACAGCGCCGACGGGATCCAGCCACGCAGGCGGATCGGCAGCGCAGCCGAGCGGTCGCGGACCGCGGTCAGGAACGGGTCGAAGCGGCGGAAGCCGAGATCGTCCTCCTCCCGGCCGAACAGAACCCCGTATTCGGTGCGCATGGTGTAGGCGCCGAAGCCGCAGGCAGCGAGCTGTCCCCAACGCACCGCCCGCGCCCGCGCCCGGGCCAGCCCGGGCAGCGGCGCCGCCCGGGACGCGACGGCCGGACCCAGCGCCTGCGGGTCGGCAAACGACTCGCACTGCACCACCAGCACCAG
>CAXUDP010000032.1:9147-34191 GCA_964249735.1 uncultured Acetobacteraceae bacterium
CCGGACCCAGCGCCTGCGGGTCGGCAAACGACTCGCACTGCACCACCAGCACCAGCCCGTCCGCGCCGCTCCGGCGCTCCTCCGGCAGCGGCAGCGGCAGCGGCAGCGGCAGCGGGTCCGGCTGACGGCGCCAGCGCAGCCAGTATAGCGACACGGTGGCGAGCAGCCCGTGCAGTGACACGTCCGCCTCGACCGACGGCGCTGTCATCAGGCGCTGCCACGGCCCGATCTGCGCCAGCCGGTCCAGCACCGGCCAGCAGCACAGCGCAAGTCCCGCTCCTGCCGCGTGCGGCAGGAGTGCCGGGGTCCAGTTGCGAAGCAGCAGCCACAGGGTCGCACCCAGCATCACCGCGAGCGCCAGCCGGACGCCGGGAGCGATCGCGCCGAGGTAGAATCCTGGGTGGCGCAGCATCTCGCCGACCACGGCGGCATCGGTGAACAGCAGCGGCTCGCCGAGGATGCGGCGCTTGACGTTGGAGCCCGCCATCATCCCTGCCAGCAGGACGATCGTGACCAGAACCGCCCCGGCCGGCCGGCCGATCAGGCCCAGCACCAAGCCGAACACGAACAACGATGGCCCCAGCCGGAACGGCCACGCGACCAGGCTGCGCGGGCGCCATCCCATCCGGCCGGCGCGTCGTGGCCGAGCCCATGGATCCAGCAGCTCTGTGACCAGGCAGAGTGCAACCAGGCTTCCTGCCATCGTCAGCATGGTCTGCACCGAGGAAAGCGGACAATCACCCTGGACACATCGCCAGGATCGATCCCGGTCCGTGTCGCCGCTGCAACGAGCCGGGACGCTGCCTTGTCTTGGCCATCGTCTTGGCCTCTTGTCGTCCTATCAAGCCGGACCGGTTCTGTCACCGCAGCGGGACCCTCGTGTCCGGCCGGCAGCATCATCCGCCGACCGGAAGGACGTGCCCCGATCTTGAGCCGGACGCAGCACCTCGCGCCCTTGCTGCTGCAGACGCCGCCGTTCCACCGCCACGTCCCGGCTCTCGGTCAGGTCCTGTCCACCTGGGACCGGATCGTCCCGCATCCCGCCGGCACCGGCGCCGCATCGCATTCCACCTGTCGGGCCCTGGGCGATCAGCGCGTCGGCGGGCGGTTCTGGGCGTCCGACCGCGCCGGGCTGCCGGCGGGCAGGAGGTTCGTCCTGGTGTGCGCCCCCGACGATCCGGTCGCGGCGGCGCGGCTGTGGCGCGCCGCCCTGCATGGAAGCGACGCGTCGCATCTGGCGCTGGTGCTGCCGCGCGGGACCCGGTCGGTCCGGTTCCGACTCCTGGCGGAGGAGGCCAGGCGCTGCGGCGGCCAGCTCATCGTCGGCGATCTAGACCCGCACGTCCTGCTCGACGGGGCCAACGGGCTGCGGATCACCGGGATGGCCGTCCTTCCCTTGATCGGGCTGCTGCGCGGGCTGCCGGCCTGGCGCCACGACCATACCGGGACCATCACGCCCGAGGATCCGGCCCGCGCGCTGGCGCTGCTCCTGTCCGCCACCCGCTACCAGAACCCGTTCTCCGGCACGCCGATGACGGCGGACGCGGCGATCGACCTGCTTGCGGACTGGCGGCGGGTGATGTTGGCCAATCGCGGCATCGCGGTCTGCGTCGGCATGTCGTTGTGGAAGCGCCGACGCATCGCCGAGCTGTTCGCTACCGCCGACAGCCGAGGCGCGCCGCCGTTCCGCAGGCACCCGGCCGCCGCGGTGCGCGCAGCACGCGGCGCAGACGGAACGCGCGGTGCGATCGCCGTCTGGTCGACGCGGATGCCTCCCGGCCTGACGGAGCGGGCCGCAGCATCCGGGGTGCCGGTGCGCCGGGTGGAGGACGGCTTCATCCGCTCGCTCGGCCTCGGCAGCGACCTGTTGCCGCCAGCCTCGGTGATCGTGGACGGCAGCGGCATCTACTTCGACCCCTCCGGCCCGAGCGACCTCGAGCGCCTGCTGCAGACCCACCCGTTCGACGACGCGATCCGTCGCCGCGCCCGCTTGCTGATCGATCGGCTGGTGCTGGCCGACATCTCCAAGTATGCCGCTGGCGGCCAGGCGCCGGCGTTCGACGCTCCGGTCGGGCGGCTCGTGGTGCTGGTGCCGGGCCAGGTTGCGGACGACCTGTCGGTCCGGCTCGGCGGCGGCCTGATCCAGGACAACCTGCGGTTGCTGCAGGCGGTGCGGGCGGCCAGGCCCGACGCCTTCATCGTATATCGCCCGCATCCCGACGTCGACGCCGGCCACCGGCGCGGCGCGCTGCCGGACCCGGTCGCTCTGCGTCTCGCCGACCGGATCTGCCGCGGCGGCGCGATGGCGCCGCTGATCAACGCGGTGGACGAGGTGCACACCCTGACCTCGCTGGCCGGCTTCGAGGCGCTGCTGCGCGGCCGGACCGTGTTCACCTACGGCCAGCCGTTCTACGCCGGCTGGGGTTTGACGACCGACCAGTCCCGTTTTTCGAGACGGAGTCGATCACTTTGCGTCGAGGAACTTGCGGCTGCGACGCTGCTTCTTTACCCGCACTATGTCGACCCGCGCACCCGGCTTCCTTGCGGCCCGGAGGTGTTGATCGACCGGCTTGCTGACCACGCCCTGTGGCGGCCGACGTTGCTGATGCGCCTGCGCCGCCTGCAGGGCCGGACGCGCCGCCGTTTCCACCCCACCGGGTCGGACGCGCGGAACGGTCGCACGATCGGAGGAGTGGCCGATGCCTGACACCCTGGGTCTGGACATGATCCCGGTCCGCCAGCATCCGGGTCGCCCGGCAGCGCGCAACGTCCTGCTGCTGCAGGGGCTGATGGGTCCCTTCTTCCGTCGCATCGGCCAGGCGCTGCGGCGCGACGGCTACGGCGTGTTCAAGGTCAACTTCAACGGTGGCGACCGGCTGTTCTGGGGCCTGCCCGGCGGGATCGACTTCACCGGTCGGATCGCCGACTGGCCGGACGCGCTGGCGGCGATCCTGGCCCGGCACCGGATCACCGACGTGCTGCTGTTCGGCGACTGCCGGCCACTGCACCGGGCTGCCACCGCCGTGTGTGCCCGGATGCACATCCCGGTGCACGTGTTCGAGGAAGGCTACCTGCGGCCCGACTGGGTGACGCTGGAGCTCGGCGGCGTGAACGGGCACTCTACCCTGCCGCGCGACCCGGAATACTACCGCGCCGAGGCCGCGCGACTGCCGCCTGCGACCGAGAACCCGCCGGTGCCGTCCTCATTCAGGACCCGGGCGCTGCAGGGCATCGCCTACAACGCCGCCGACCTGCTGACCCGCTGGCGCTACCGGCACTGGGACAGCTACCGGCCCTGGCATCCGCTGACCGAGGGCGTCGGCTGGCTGCGCAAGCTGTCGCGCCGCCGGGCAGGAGGCCGGCGCACCACCGACACGCTGGAAGCCATCACCGCGTCGGGCCTGCCCTACATGCTGTTCCCGCTGCAGCTCGATGCCGACGCGCAGGTGCGCCTGCATTCGCCCTTCAGCGGCATGGCCGAGGCGATCCGGCACGTGATCGCCTCGTTTGCCGCCAACGCGCCCGCCGACCTGCTGCTCGTGCTCAAGGAGCATCCGCTCGACAACGGGGTGCGCGACTGGCGCGGCGAGGTGGCGATGCAGGCCGCCGCCCACGGGGTCGCCGGGCGCGTGCACTACCTGGAGTCCGGCGACATCGCCCTGCTGGTGCAGCCGGCGCGGGGGCTCGTCACCATCAACAGCACTACCGGCACGTTGGCGCTGGCCTGTCTGGTGCCGGTCATCACCCTCGGCCAGGCCGTATACGACGTCCCGGATATAACCTTCGGCGGCCCGCTCGACGCCTTCTGGGCGAATCCCGGCCGCCCGGACGCGGCGACCTTCGCCGCCTATCGCCGGGTGCTGATCGAGCGCTGCCTGGTCGCCGGCGGCTTCTTCTCCGGCCCAGCCCTGGACAAGCTGGTGGCCGGCGCGGTCGCACGGCTGGAGGCGCACAGCCCGCTCGATTTCGCCGCCGCCTCGCGCGCCGCCCAGGCCAGCCGG
This sequence comes from uncultured Acetobacteraceae bacterium, assembly GCA_964249735.1. Classification (GTDB taxonomy): domain Bacteria; phylum Pseudomonadota; class Alphaproteobacteria; order Acetobacterales; family Acetobacteraceae; genus Lichenicola. Next base: position 13,149 of record CAXUDP010000032.1, read on the forward strand.
CAGAGGGTGCTGTCGGAACACTCGCTCCTCCCCGCCGCCTCCCGTCCGTGAACGCGATCGGCCGCAAAGGCCTGCGGCCCTTCCTGACCTTGGACCTGTCGCGGCTGTTGTCGCGTGCCGGCGCCGCGGTGCCGACCGGGATCGACCGGGTCGAGCTCGCCTACGCGGAGTACCTCCTGGCGCATGCAGCGGAGCGCACCGAGTTCGTTGCCCTGCACCCGCTCGGCCGCTTCGGCACCCTGCCGCAGGCGGCTACGGGTCGCTTCGTGCAGGCGCTGTCCGCGCGCTGGGATGCGGGTGCCGCCGATGACGGCACCGCGGCGCGTCTAGGCCGTCGCCTGCTGCACGGGCTGATGCTGCCACGCGCGGATCGTGGCACGGTGCAGTCCGAGCTGCGCGACACCGTTTACCTGCTGCTGTCACACCACCACCTGAACCGGCCGGCGGTGGTGGCCGACACCGTCGCCCGGCGCCGCGCCGCGTTCGTGCCGATGGTGCACGACCTGATTCCGCTGCAGTTCCCCGAGTACTGCCGGGAGCAGGAGGCGGCGAAGCACGCGAGCCGGATCGATACCGTGTGCCGGCTTGCCGACGCGGTGCTGGTGCCGTCGCAGGCGGTGCGGCAGTCGCTGCTGCCCTACCTGGCGCAGGCCGGACGTGCGCACGTGCCGGTCTGGCCGGTGCCGCACGGGGTGCACCTGCGTGCGCTGCCGCAGCCGGACCCTGGCGCCGGCAATAGCGCCGAGCCGCCGGCCCATCCCTATTTCGTCTGCCTCGGCACCATCGAGGGACGCAAGAACCACCTGCTCCTGCTCACGATCTGGCGCAGGCTGGTGGAGGAGCAGGGCGCGCGAGCCCCGCATCTGGTGCTGATCGGCAAGCGCGGCTGGAAGAACGAGCAGGTCCTCGATCTCATCGAGCGCTGCCCGTCCCTGCAGCGGGTGGTCACCGAGCACAACGCCCTGCCCGACCAGGAAGTCGCACGGCTGCTGAAGGGCGCACGGGCGCTGCTGTTCCCGTCCTTCGGCGAGGGCTACGGCCTGCCTCTGGCGGAAGCGCTGTCGCTCGGCGTGCCGGCGATCTGCTCCGACATCCCGGTGTTCCGCGAGGTGGGCGACGGGATGCCGATACATCTCGATCCGCTCGACGGCCTCGGCTGGATGCAGACCATCAAGGCGTTCATCGACGACGATCCGCGCCGTGTCGGGCAGTGCATGGCCTTGCGGCACTGGTCGGCACCGGGATGGACCGACAGCGTGGTGGCAGCCATGCAGCTCATCGACCAGGACGGCATCGCCAACGGCACTGCCCGCCTCCAAGCGCCGGCTTCGTGAGCCCGAGGAACCGGAAGGCCCGTGATCGTCACGAAGGTTTGTTGTTGCGGTTGCCGGGGGCTCCGCGGTGCGGCAGCTCTGCCAGCCTTGTCGCGTGTCAGCGGCCGGTTCGGCCCGACAGCACCATCACGGCTTGAGGATGAACGCTGCCAAACCACGCCGGCCGGATGAGGTCATAAGCCGAGATTCGCCTCGACGGGGGCATCCAATCGCCGGTTGATCAGCCGCGCTTTAATGTTGCGTCGGCACACGTGATCGGGCAATGCAACGCCCATGGATGGGCTCAATCTTCCCGACGAAGGAGTAGCCGCTCTGTTCCGGCGTCGCCCCCGGCGACGCGGCTTCAGCAGCGGGCCCGGGCTCCGGCGCGCCCTGCCGTTCCTGATCTTCGTCATGCTGCCGACCCTGCTGGCGGCCATCTACTACTTCGGCATCGCGGCACCCCAATACGTGTCGGAAGCCCAGTTCGTGGTGCGCGGCCAGGGCAGCCAGCCTTCCGGCATGTTGTCCAGCCTGTTGCTGAGCGGCGGTGGCGGCAGCGCGAGCGAGGACACCTACGCTGTCCAGGATTACGTCATGTCCCGCGACGCGGCGCAGGAGATGATGCGGACCCAGTCGCTCAAGACGGTGTTCGACCGGCCAGAAGGGGACCGCCTCGCACGCTTCCCGAACCCGTTTGGCCGCAACACCTTCGAGCACTTCTTCCACTACTACCAGAACCACGTGATCGCCGAGCTGGACAGCACCACGTCGATCTCCACCCTTACCGTCCGTACGTTTCGTGCCGCCGACTCGCAGCGGATCGCCGCCGCGCTCCTCGCCTCCGGCGAGCGCCTGGTCAACCGGATGAACGCACGCCAGCGCGCGAACATGATCAGCAGCGCGACGCGCGAGGTGGACGAGGCCGAGGACAGGCTGCGTGGGGTGGCGGCGCAGATGGCGGACTACCGCAATCGCGAAGCGCTGCTCGACCCGCTGAAGCAGTCTGTGCCGATGATGAAGGACATCAGCGACCTCCAGACCATGTTGACGACGACGCAGGTGCAGATCGCCCAGCTTCGCACCTCTGCCCCGGACAGCCCGCTGATCCCGGTCTACGAACGCCGGACCGCCGCGCTGAAGGAACAGATCGCCCAGTCTGCACGAGGCATCACCGGATCCGACCAGTCGCTGGTGCCGAAGATCACCGCCTATGACGACCTGACCATCCAGCGCGACCTCGCGGAGAAGCAGCTGACGGCGGCGGCGACCGCACTTGGCACCGCCAAGGCACAGGCCGATCGGCAGTCGCTCTGGCTGGAGGAGATCACCGCGCCGAACCTCGCCGACTACCCGGTCTATCCGCGCTCGACCGTCTCGGTGCTGGTCGTGTTCGCCAGCCTCCTTGGCTTGTACCTGATCGGGCGCCTGGTGATCAGCGGTGCCCGCGAGCACAAGATCGTCTGAGCCTGTCGGCTGCCGCGCGTCCCGTCATCGCCCGGCGACTCCTTCGAGGCTGGTCTCGATCGCCTCCTCGTCGCACACGATCGTGCTCACTTTTCTGACCTCCGACGAGATGTCGAACCTGTTCTCGCCTGCGGTCGGCCCGCTGGCGCGGTCGGTGAGGTGCTTGAAGAACACCCGCATGACATGCTGCACCCCGGCCTGCGACACCGAACGGAGATCCTCCTCGAAATACATCGAACCCGTGGACGGGTTGGTGATGATCTCGAACGATGGGAAGTACATGACGTCGCCCAGGCCTGCGGCGACCTGCTCCGCCGCCACGCGCAACACCGACTTGCTGTAGGTGTTCGACACCAGAACGTGCTGGTCGCGGAAGGTGGCCAGGAGCGGAACCGGCGACACGGTGATGATGATTTTCGCCGCCGGGTTGATCGACCGCAAGATGTCTAGGGCAGCGGCAAGGTCGGCCACCACCTCGCCGACGTTGAAATTCACGAACTCGTAGAGGTCGGGATCCCAGGTTCCGCCGGACACGCCGGGCGCGATTGGAAGCACCGCCCCGTTCGACCGCAACACCCAGCCCTCCGTCAGCCCGAGCGTGAACACGAACACGTCGAGCGTCTGCAGCATCTCCCTGACACAGCCGAGATGGTGCTCCGCCGCCGCCCGCACCTCCTGTCGCCCGGCAAAGCCGTCCGGCTCGACTTGCGGCCGGAACGGGTCGACGAACCTGCCATCCGCACGCTGCCAGTCGGGCATCTCCGGCTCGAACCGGCCGAACGCACGGTCGAACAGCTGGCGCAGCTGCCGGGTGGTGTACACGTTGCCGTAGCGGGCCGAGTAGGTGCCATAGTTCTTGGCCCGCGCGTCGGCCGCCGACAGGTGATGCGGCGCCTGCTCGGCGACGTAGTAGTTGAACGCGTTGTCCTGGAGCGCCCGAGCGATGTTCTGCGCGAAACAGGATCCGGCCGTCGCGACCTTCTCGCCGCTGCCCAGGATGAAGGGCGCATCGACCACCGGATCGAGGTCGAAGGCGGGAACGCCCGACACCGCCCTCTTCCAGAAGGAGTACTCGTTGCGGCTCCTGTAGGGATTGACCGGCATCGACGGGTTCCTTGACGATCGAGTAGTGGTCACGATGTCACCATGCCAAGCAGACGGTTGCGCAGTCCTTCGCTCGACATGAGCGCATCCAGGCGATCGGCACGGAAGCTCCGCCTGGGGAAGTATTCGTAGGACCGGTAGCTTTCGTCCACGAAGGTGCGCAGGTCGAAGAAGCGCATCCCGTTGCCTGCACTGGCGGCATAATCCGGCTTTTTGAAGATGTTCGAGCCTTTCAGCCCGTAGCGGCTCGCGATCGGCTCGTAGACAGGCCAGACGGCGTCGGCCAGTTCGTTGTCGGTGATGTAGTGCTCGCAGCCGACGTTGGACGTGCTGATTGCCGCCTTCCGCAGCAGGGCCCTGGCGACATCGATCAGGACAATCGCCTTGGGATGGTTGATCGAGTGCATGAAGCATCCGGACCGGGTCCATCTCCGGAACTCCGCCTCGAGCGGAACGCCGACGTCGCGGCCGGCCTTCAGCAGCTCCTGCTGCGACGAGGGCCAGAAGTCGAAATAGCCGAGCGCCTCGTACACCTCCGCGCGATACAGGCTCAGGACCTCGTCGACCGTCAGGCCGTGGATGTAGCCGAAGACAGCCAGTGCCGAATTATAGGTACCGATCGCGGACTGCACGCCGGCCCACTCGCCGCTGCCGGCCTCGGTATAGAGATAGATCAGGTCGGGATGGAATGCCGGAAACACGATGATGGGAATGTCGATGAGATGGGGAAATGCCTCGCGCAGCCGGTCGAAGCCGCCCTGCCCGAGGACGCCGTCATGGCTCGGATGCGCGAAGACATAGTCGAACGTCCGGGTCTCGTCGATCAGCCGTTCTATCGTGCCGTACTCCGCCGTCGTTTCCCAGGAGTACACGATCTTCACGAAGGAGCGTGGGCAGTAGAAACGCAACGCTTCCGCCAGGCTGTGGATCTGGCAGTTTCCGATCAGGACGATCCGCGGCATTCTCGTTCTCACGTCGTTCACTTGCCGCGACCGTCCGCATCCACCGGGCTTTGCTCTGTCCGGGCCATCCGGCACTCCTATGCTCGGAACACGGTGCCGGCAGCTTCTCGCGGCACTGCCGGCACGGACCTGCGGGTCAGCCTGACCCACGCGGCATGGCCACGATGCCTGCCACTGATAGCCCAGGCGACCGCGAGCCGTAAACCCGCCGCCATGAGGGCTGGCGGCGCCACTCGCAAGCCTGCGACGGCCCCTCCGTCCGAGCTTGACAGCCCGCCTTCACCCCAACAAGAGAACACGATTGAACTGGGACGATGATCGACAGTCGATGAAAATCCGGACGCTGCGACTATCTGGCAAGGCTCTGCATCGCAACCTCCAGCAGGCTGATCTTGCGCGCGACAGGCGGGACTGGAACAAGGCATACCAGGAGTACAAGAAGGCGCTCGCCCTGGATCCTGGCTTGGCCGACATCTGGGTTCAGCACGGGCATGCGGCGAAGGAGCTCGGGCGGATCGGCGAGAGCATCCGCCTTTACCAGCACGCGCTCGCATTGAGCGGCGATACCCCCGACATCTACCTGCAGCTGGGACACGCGTACAAGCTGAACGGAGATCGGGCCGCCGCAACCACCGCCTACCTGAAAAGCCACGGCCTAGATCCTCGCCAGACCCATCCCGCGATCGAACTTGCAGCGTTTGGGTGGAGCAAGTCCGACATCCAGCAGGGTCTGGCCGACGACAAGTACAGCGACTATACGAACCGCGACGGGATCTCGATCGGGCTCCGGGGTCGTCCGGAGGCGGTCGTGCCGTCCTCCTACCGCGACAACAACCCGGACGTGGACGTGCTGTGCAGGCTCGGCCTGGTGGCGGATGCCGCGCAACATTATCGGCTGTATGGGCACCGTGAAGGACGCGACATCCTGCAGTCGCTGATTGCGACGCCGGCAACGCGGGTTTTCCTTCTCTGCCCCAGCTTCTTCAAGCAGTGCGGGATCGGCGAGTACGCCCGCTACATGGCGATCTCGCTGCGTAACGCCGGCTACGACGTGCATGAGGTACGTTCGACACGCGAATTTGCGACATATTCCGCCGAACAGCTCCAGGACTCGGCGATCGTGGTCAACCATGGCCCGGGCCTGTTCGATGGCTACAACCCCCGTCTTTCGGAAGGCGAGCCGACCGCCGATCTCGTCGCCAATCTGATCAGCGCGTTCCAGCGGTTCAACGCCCGGCCGATCATCTACCTGCACTCCATGCTCGGCCAGGACAACGTCGAGATGTACGGCCGACAAGCCCTGCTGCTCGAGGCGGCGATACCGACAGTGACGACCATCCAAAGCGCGGCGGTGCACTTCCATATCCCCTGGATCGATCACGGCCTTCATCCGATCGAGGTGTCCCAGGGCGACCCACCGGACCCGGTACGCCGCGACATGCCGAGGATCGGCTTCTTCGGCTTCTTCCATTGGGGCGGCAAGGATTTCGACGCGTTGTTCAACGCCGCCGAGGCACTCCAGGGCAAGCTCGTCGGCAGCGTCGCCACGGTGGACCAGACACAACTCGACAAGCTGACCGAGTTGCTGCGAGTCAGGGGCATCCAGTGCGACATCGGTACCGGCTGGACCTCCGACGTCACGCTGATCAGCCGGCTGCGGGAAGCCGACTACTTCTACCTGCCCCAGAATGACTACGACCACTGGAACAACAGCGGCACCGCCCGCTTCGTCACCCATCTGGACCGGCCGCTGATCCTGCCGCCGCACAAGCCGTTCCTGGACATGCGCGACGTCGCCATCTTCGCCGAGGACTACGACGTTCCCGCCGTGATCGCCTGGCTGCGCGATCAGGACACCTACAAGGGCGCAGTGGAGCGTGTCCGGGCCTTCCGCACCGCCGCCCCCATGAACAAGACGATCCCTCAGGTCGTGGAGGAACTACCCGTCATCCTGCGCCGGCAGTCCCTGGCAAGATTCGCATCCCCGAACGCCTTCAGCGTGTCGAACCTGCTCATGCTGCCGGACCGGATGTTCGAGGCCCGGATCCAGCATCTGTGGCCCGATCGGGATACCGAAGGGGAAGCGACCTCCGAGCTTTCCGCCCGGCTGGAACACCTCAAGAAGGCGCCTTCTTCGTCAATGGTTCTTCCATACCCGCGCGTGGATGAGATCGAGGTCTGGCGGCGCAACTACATCCTGGCCGACTTGGTTTTTCCGCACGTCCAAGACATCATCTTCGCCTTGTTCCGCTACACCCTGAAGCGCGAGCCCTCCCTCATCGAGTATCGTCGGCTGCGCGGCTCGATACCGGTGCTGGCCGGAACCAACACGCCCGACATCCGCCGTATGGTTCCATGGATCGCCAGGCAGGTCGCCCGGCTCGCTGCGGAGCACGGCTCCGAAGTGGGCTTCCCGGAAGTCGCCATCTCTCCGGAGCTGCTCGATGCCGAGGAGCCTGATGCCGCCTGGGCCGCCGTACAGGCGCTCTCGAACGTTGCGACGCAGGCCTATGACCGGGTCGACAGCAATGCCGAATCTCTTCTCGGCTTCAACACATGGACCGAGCGCAACGTCTTCGTGCTGCTCGTCCTGCCGCCCGGCATCGTTGGCGAGGCGATAACGCAGGCCTGCAACGTTTCCGGCCAGCCGATCGACTTCAGCGAGATCGGCCGGATCGACGGACTCAGGAAGCGCTACCACACCCTCGTTGAGATCCTCGCCGGCAACAACATGCGGTTGTCCGACCACTTCGTGTGCGATCTCCCGGTGCCAAACCCGGTCCAGCCGGAACGGCGGCTTTATGCAATGGCGGAGCTGCTACTGCACGAGGGCGACATGTTCATCATCAACCTTGTCCGTTCACTTCTGAAGCGCGACCCGTTGACGGTCGAGATGTTCGTGCTCGCCGAACAGCATGTGGCACTCGGCTACATGGGCGCGGTATCATGGTTCGCGCACAACCACCGGCTCAACGCCCACGTGGTGGACCTCGACCAGCCGGACCTGATGGCGCAGCGGCTGGCCGACGGAGCCGGCTCGGAACAGCAAAGGGTGCATCGTGACTTCCGGTCACCGGTCGCCGGCGGCTGGGACCAGCGCAACCGGTATCTGGAGACGAAGCGCAACAACAATCGGCTGTGGCTGAAGCTCAAGCCGTTGAAGGACCTGTGGTGGAACCAGTCCGGCCAGAACAGCGCCTTCATCCAGATCTAGATGTCTGGTTCGGATGATGAACGAACCGGGACGGCTCATCTGTCCAGGCCCTGCAATGGTCCTAAAAGGCACGAAGCTAGGCAGGTTTCCCCAGGCAAAACGGTTGGCGTCCTTGATCGTCCGGTTCCTTCTGCGGCGTCCGCCTGTTGCCGGGACAGCTGCGTGACGAGCACGTCGGAAGCGGAAGGTCGGACGGTGCACATGACAGCAATGATCTCCTGTTTGCTACCGTAACGTCTTCCGAGGTGTTTCCCCGGCTTTCTTGGCCATGCGACATCGCTTGACGGATCGCCGCTGCGGTTGTGATGCCACATGGAGAACCTGGCCCGTAGCGCTGCCTTTCACCACTTCCGCAGCAAGACGGCGGTCCTGAAGCCCGGTTAAACAGGCGACCCACACCGTTCGTCAGGACGTGGATCTCGATAATCCGCCCACCTCTGCTGATGCCTGCAGCAGTCCAACGGATGGAACGATCGTGGAGTGTCCTGCGTGGACTACAGGTCGCTGGACGTCAATCCGGCGGCCGTCGGTCGTTTAGGGACAGCTTGCAACGCCACCTGCGCGGCAGCAGCGCCTGAAGCCGCTTCCACTGCCGCTCGTCCAGCCAGAACTCATCTGCCACCTACCAACCCCTATCGCGCTTTCGGTCTCAGGGTCCAGAAAGGCTGGGCACGCCGCGATCGATCCGGCGTGTCGCCCTGCGATGAGAGCGTTGACGAGATGGAAGCGAATCGATCCTCACCACGTGCACTGTGGTTGCTGGCAGCATGCAGTTTCCTGGTTCCTGCTGGTCGGGCACATGCGGCAGAGACCTGCATGTTCAGTGGCAGGACCGACTATGGAGGGAGGCTGGAGGTCGCTGCCGACTCGAAGACGGTCGGAGGACGAACCGAGATCGACGTGCGGCTGGAACTGAACGCGACGCCCCTGCCGCTCATCCACACCCGCTACGTCATGGAGGAGATCAGCTCCTGGCGCCAGAACGGCATCGAGCAGGTCGCGGTGAACGACCGTTACAGCGTCGACGGGCACATCGTCAGGCAGCAATGGGACGTCTACAACCACGCCGTGGACGGCCTGCACGCCTTCCGCGTGCAAGGAAAACATCCGGGCGAGTTCCGGCGCCAGCACCCCGACTTCATGCAGTTCTGGAACCCCGACGAGTTCGGCAAGCCCTGGCTCGACAGATACCCCTACTCGATCACGGCGCGGCGACCGGATCTTGATCTGCACCAGGATCCATCTCTCGTCCGGACACCCCTGGCCCTCGCGTTCTACTGGCTGCGCTGGCTGCCCCGTCAGGGCAGCGTGGTGCCTTTGTTCCTGCCGGGCTTCAAGGAGCAGAAGCTCGTGAGGCTGGCGATCGGTCCCATGACGGACAAGCTGCCGGGAGGACTTTCTGGCTGGAGGGCACCGATCGAGTATCCCTACCTCAGCCCGACGCGGCCCTCTACGGCGCTGGCCTGGATGTCAGGCGACCGGCACGTCAAGCAGCTCGTCTTCGACCTCCACGGCGTGGAGCACAGCGCGCGCGGCTCCATCCACGAGGATGGATGCAGGAACCTGCCGCCGACCTGATCAGCGGGACAGGCGGTGCCGGATCGGCAGGAGCCGGTGCAGGCCGGGCTGCCACGGGATCGCCGACAGCCCGCCCGGCGTCGGTTTGTGTCGCAGCCGGCCCCGACATCGATGTCGAACCGTCTATTGCCAGAGCCGGCCTCGCAGCATGCCCAGGCTTTCCATCCGCACCATGCGGCCATCCTCGAACACCGTCTGTAGCAGGCCCAGGCCCTCCTGCTCACGGGTCTGCATCTCGTGCAGCACGAAGTGCCCGTTCTCCTGCTCGACCCGCAGCAACCCGCGCGCGGAGTTCTTGGTACCGCTATCGGTCTTCGGGCTCTTGGACAGGACGCGATCCTCGCCGTCGACGACGCCGAACGTCGCCTTGATCGCAGTGCCAAAGCTGTCGCGCGTGACGTGCTGGTAGGTATACGAGCCGATGCCGAACACCATGTTGCCGGACGCGAAACCCCTGGCCGCCAGCGCCTCCAGGATGCGGCTGGCCCGGTCCAGGGTGATGGAGTCGCCGTAGATCATGCCCACCCGGGGGTCCAGCACGCGGTAGCCCTCCGCGGTGGTGGTGCCGCCGAAGATGTCCCACAGGCACTCGATGGCGCCCTTGTGCTCCGGCGTGCCGAGCGGCGCGTCCGGGTCGCCGGCGATGATGGCCACCGGGTCGCCGCTGTCGGGCCGGAACACGACCTTGGCGTTCCCCAGCGCGTCCGGCGTGCGCGCCATGATCTCCGGCTTGAGCGCCGACGCGTACTCGGTGATCACGCGCCAGAAGTCCCAGGTGTCGCTGACGATGCTCACGATGCCCGACGGGTAGGTCTGCGTCACCAGCCGGCGAAAGGTGCCGATCTCGTCGTCCTCGCCGCCCATGCACATCACCGAGTGCTCGGTGGCCGGGACCGAGCCGCCGATCAGGATCGGCTCCTCGTCCGGATACGTCGCCTCCAGGTAGTCGATCGCCGCAATGGTGTCGGTGCCGCGGAACGACAGCAGGTGGCCGGCGCCGCTAGTGGCGCCGTCGCTGATGCCGGACATGCCGCGGGCGGAGAAGTCGTGCCCCAGCCACGGCAGCATGGCCGGGTCGGCGCCGGTGCGCTCGGCGTAGCGCGCGAACAGGCGGCGATACTCGTAGGCGATGGTGGCCGAGGTGATTGCCTTCCACAGCTCCGCGGAGAACTGCGTCTCGATGTAGTTGGTGACCCAGTAGAAGTCCGGGTGGGTGTTCACCATCGTCAGCAGCGGGACGCGCATCTCCACCCGGCTTCCCTCCGGCAGCGCCTTGATGCGCAGCGGCAGGTAGCCGAGGTCGTGCAAGGCGGCCACGTGGCCGACATCCACCGCGCCCTCGCCCAGCGACAGGTCCATGCGGCGCTTATAGGCGCCGACCACTTCCGCCTTCGGCCTGCCGAAGAACGCCTCGTTCCAGGCATCGATCAGCAGCCATTGCGCCAGGCCCTGCAGACCGAAGAACACCACGCGGTGGTCGAAGTCCGGCAACACCTCCGCCAGCCGGTCGCTGCGGCAGGTGAAGTTGGAATACACCAGCGTGGTGCCGGGCGGATACTGGCGGATGTGGCCGGTCTTGTAGAAGTCGGTCGCGTGCAGCGGGGAGATGCGCATAACGCTATCCTTGAACGGCCTGGACGAAGCCGGGCAGGTCGGTGGGGAACGGGTTGGCGACGTAGATGCGGTCGATGTCGGCGGCCAGCGCGTCGAACCCGGCGCTGAAGATGCCGTGGGTGACATAGAGCTTGACCTGGCCGGTGGTGAGCGGACGCAGCACCCGGACCAGCTCGGTGAAGGTCCGTCCGCCGTCGCAGATGTCGTCGATGATCAGGAAGTCGCGGTTGCCGATCGGCTCGCTGTGCACGACCGTGCCGGTGATGGCGCCGGTGTCGGTGCTGCGCGTCTTCTCCGCATGGACCAGCGTGGCTCCGGCCAGGCGGGCACAGCCAGCCGCACGCTTCACCGCACCCTGGTCGGGGGCGACGATCACGTCCTGCGGCCCCACGATCGGCACCGCGAAGTCGCTGGCCGGTCGGTGGCGCACCCGGTCGAGCAGGGCCAGCGACACGTCGCTGTGCGCGTCCCACACCTCGATCGAGCGATAGCCCTGCGCGTTTAGCAGCCGACAGGCCACCGCGGCGGACAGCGCCTCCCCGGGAAACGCCACCCGGTCCTGCCTGGCATAGGGCAGGTAGGGGCAGAGGAGGTCGATGGCCGGGTCACCATGATGACGGCGCACCGCGTCGGTCAGCAGCAGCAACGCCATCAGCGTGTTGGAGTCGGTCAGGTCCGCACGGATCCGCACCGCATCGACCGGTCCTGGCGGCCCCTCGATCCGGACCTGGATCTCGCCGCCGGGGAAGGTGAAGCAGCGCAGCGGGACGGGCTGGTTGGCGACGATCAGGGTGAGCCGCATGGTCGGACGCTCCGGATGGCCGGCATTCGGCTTGCCTGCCGGGCAACGATGTAGCAGACTAAGTTGTATTATGCAAATTACCTTTTATGGCCCATGAGAGACTCCTCCTTCGCGAAGCCGATCACCACCGTCGACGTGGTGCTGTTGACCCTGTGCCGGGGCGAACTGGCGGTGGGGCTGGTGCATCGCGACCGCGCTCCGTTCGCCGGGAAGCTGGCGCTCCCCGGTGGCTACGTGCACGTGCCGCAGGACCAGGACCTCCATGCGTCGGCGGCGCGGATCCTGCGCGACAAGGCGCATGTGCACGGCCGCTTCCTGGAGCAGCTCGCCACCTTCGGCGGCGCCGGCCGCGACCCGCGCGGCTGGTCGCTGACGGTCGCCTACTTCGCCCTGGTGCCGGACGCCGATCTGACCGCCGCAGACAGCGCCCTGTCGCTGCATCCCGTGGACACGTTGCCGGCACTGGCGTTCGATCACACCGCCATCGTGGCGGCGGCGGTGGAACGGCTTCGCGGCAGGTCGAGCTACTCGGCGCTGCCGGCCTTCCTGCTGCCGCCGCTGTTCACGATGGCGGAGCTGCATGCCGTCTACCAGCAGGTGCTCGGAACCCGGCTGGACCAGGCCTCGTTCCGACGCAAGGTGGTCGACCAGGGCATCGTCGAGGCGGCCGACAGGCGACGCGTCGGTGCCCACCGACCCGCCGCACTGTATCGCCTGCGAACCGGCCAGGCGCATCCTTTCCAGCACCAGATCCGGTAGGGGCGGTCGGGCCGGCCGTCGTCGAACGCCTGGCGAGACCGGCTCCGATGCATCATCGGCGGCTTGGCCAGGCCGCACGCGTTCGACGCGCTGTGGGCGGCGGTTCAGCATCGGGGACCTGCGCGCCCTCCTATTCTCCCAAGCCGTCGAGGCCCCGTCGGATGAGCCGTCCAGGTTCATCCACCATCGGCACACCGAGCAAGGTCGCTACCGTTGCCCGTCGTCGTGCAGCGCCGCATGCGGCGACACGAAGCTCCGGCCGAGCACGCCCGCCTGCATCGACGCATGGGTCAGGACGACGTCGGGAGCCTGCCCGTCATAGCCGCCGAGCGCCACGGCATAGGCGTAGGCAGGCGGTGACCCGTCCACCACCAGATGATTGAGCTGCACCCTGGTGTTCCAGAACACCGCAGACGCATCCGGCGTGCGGCTCGCGTCGACCTGGATGGCGGACACGCGCGGCACCCGTACCCCTGCCCCGACTGCGCTGTGTCCCGCCGCACCCGCGCCGTCGCAGACCACCCCGTCCAGACGATGCGAGCCCGCCCGTATCCAGATGCACTCCAGGCCCGGGTCGACCACGCGAAGATCGCTGATCACCGTGCCGTTGCTGTGGAGGTCGACGAGCAGGCCCTGCGCCCCGGGCCGTATCGCCGTGCAGTGGGTGCAGGACGAGCCGGCCAGGGCGGCCGACGTGCTGCCGTCATAGTTGCGGGTCGAGCCGGACAGGTAGAAGGCAACCCCACCCGGCGTGACGTGCCAGGGGTCGGGCGTGTGGAACAACGGCCTGCTCATCCGGGTGGAATGCGCCGTCAGGTTGGAGAAGCTCGCCGAGCCGCCGCCGGACGTGTCGACCCAGAACCCGTCATAGGAGGACCAGTCCTCGCTGTCGGCCACGACCGCCCTGGTCGCCGTCAGGACATCGACGCCGGCGCCCTGGTAGAAATCCGGATCGTAGTGGTGCCGTCCGCTGCCGCAGTTCCTGGTGGTGGTGTTCCTCACTACCGGCGCAAGCGGGCCGAGCGACTGCGCGCCGGTCCGCAGGTTGAACAGGCCGAGGCCGATGCAGTTGTCCCACCCGTTGACCACCGTGCCACTGAAGGAGGCCCCATCCGCCATGACCAGCACGGCGTTGCCGAGCGAGTCGGTGGCGTGCGAGCCGGCGGTCGTGTTCATCGGATCGAGCGGCACGAACGACCCGGTATCGAGGAACTGCTTCCCGTCATGATCGATCACGCAGCCGCGGACGGCGGCACCCCTGGCCGAAGGCTCGATGATCAGGGCCGGGCTTGGATTCCTTCCCGGTCGCTTCACCGTGATCGCCGTGCCCGGGGTATCGCAGACCAGGAGCTGCCCCGGGATCGTCATGTCGATCCAACCCTTGGTTATGCTCCAGCGTCCCTTCGGCACATGGACGTCGCGGCCGGTGGCAAGCGCCGCGCGGAACGCAGGGATGCTGTCGGTCGCCCCGGTCGGGTCCGCTCCCTTGAACGCCGTCAGCATCACGTCGTGGCCATCGGCGCGGCAGGACGCCGGACTGGTCATCGCCCAGAGCTGGATGGCAGCCCCCAGCAATCCCAACGTGACCGCCTTCATGATCCGCATCGCTCGGACAGGCTGACCTCCAGCGACAAGGGCACGCCACGCGATCCGCCCGGCGCAGCCCGCCGCCGACAGGGACGTCGCGGTCCCACATCGAAGGCGTCGCTGTGCGTCCCGATTGATTTCGCGGCAGCGATACGGCATGAAACGCGCGGCTGTCGATCCCTGTCTTCGGCACGATCCGGAGCGGGTGCCGGAACCGGCGTCACGCTGCGACATGGCCAGCGCGCGACGGCCCCATCAGGCGCAGCCCTGCTGGAAGGCAAACGGCCGGACAGGGAAGTGCGAGATCGTTTCACGATGATGCAACCGGTTGTCGACACCATCGACGCGTTCCGCCTGCAGTTCCGGGTGATCGGCGCGTTGCTGATGCGCGAACTGCACACCCGCTACGGTCGCGAGAACATCGGCTTCCTGTGGATCATCGGTGAGCCGATCCTGTTCTGCGCCGGCGTCGCCATCGTCTGGACCGCGATCCGCCCGTCGCACGAGCACGGCCTGCCGATGACGGCGATCGTCATCACCGGCTATGTCCCGCTCACCATGTGGCGACACTGCATGATGCGCGCGGTCAAGGCGTTCGAGTCCAACGGCAGCCTGCTGTTCCACCGGCAGGTCACGCCGCTCGACATCATCGTCTCGCGCGTGATCCTGGAGGTGGTCGGGTCCATCGCGGCCGGCATCATCGTCTCGGTCGGCGCGATCGCGCTCGGTTTCATGAAGCCGCCGGTGGATTACGGCATGCTTTATCTGGGGCTGTTCTTCCACGCCCTGTTCTGCCTGATGACGGCGCTGCTGACCGCGCCGCTGACGGAAAGGTCGGAGATCCTGGAGAAGTCGATCTCCGTCCTGTCATATCTGGCGCTGCCGCTGTCCGGCGCGTTCACCATGGTCGACTGGATCCCGCAGCGCTACCAGTGGATCCTGCTGCTGTCGCCGAGCGTGAACAACATCGAGATGATCCGCCAGGGCCAGTTCGGCTACGCGGCGCACGCCCATTACGACCTGGTCTACGACACCTGGATCACCCTGCTGCTGATCCTGATCGGGCTGTCGCTCACCCTGCGCGTGCGCCGGCACATCGTCGTCCAGTAGCCTCGCCTCGTGATCCGCTGCGTCGACATCGTGAAGGAGTATCATGTCGGCCGCGGCGTCCGACGCGTGCTCGACCGGGTGAACTTCCAGCTCGACCGCGGCCAGAAGCTCGGCGTGCTCGGCCGCAACGGCGCCGGCAAGTCCACGCTGATCAAGATCATCGGCGGCGTCGAGATCGCCACCTCCGGCCACGTCGAGCGCAGCATGAGCGTGTCCTGGCCGCTCGCCTTCGGCGGCGCGTTCCAGGGCTCCCTGAGCGGGCTCGACAACCTGCGCTTCATCTGCCGCATCTACGACCTGGAATACGCCTCCACCCGCGCCTTCGTCGACGACTTCGCCGAGCTTGGGGCCCAGCTCGCCGAGCCGGTCAAGACCTACTCGTCGGGCATGCGCGCGCGCTTGGCCTTCGCGCTGTCGATCGTGATCGAGTTCGAGTGCTACCTGATCGACGAGGTGATCATGGTCGGCGACGCGCGCTTCCTGAAGCGCTGCCAGGACGAACTGTTCGGCATGCGCGCCAACCGGGCGCTGATCATCGTCTCGCATGACATGGGCTTCATCCGCGAGCACTGCGACAGCGGCGCGCTCATCCACAACAGCAGGTTCCGGATGTTCGCCGGCATCGACGAAGCCGTCGACGCCTACAGGAGCCTGTAGAGCATTCTTCTTTCATCTGGGTTCACTTCAAACGCTCCCAGCTCGTCGTTTTGAAGATGCTCTAGATGTTCAGTTCCGCGACACCACGATGCCGGTGATGGCCGGCCCGACGATCATGCTGATCAGGTTGAAGAACTTGTAGAACTTGTTGGTCTTCGCGTTGGCGATATAGACCAGGTCCTTGTCCTTCATGGCAAAGCGCTGCGCCAGGAAGTAGCTGGTCGGGTTCATCATGTCGAGCTGGTAGACCACCGGCGCCGCCCGTGCACCGCGTCGCACCGGCAGGCCGAGCCCCGCCGCCACCTGCGGGTTCTCGAAGCGGAACAGGAACACCGCGTTCGGATCCGCCCGCTCGTCCAGCGGACCGCCGATTCGCGCCAGCGCTTCCGCCAGACTCAGCTGCGGCGCGTTGAACGGCGTTTCCGACACCTTGGCGGTGGCTCCGAACACGGTGAAGCTGCGCGGGTGGGTGCTCACCTGGATCCGGTCGCCAGGGATCAGGGCGATGTTCTGGTCCGGGCTGTCCTGCAGCGTTTCCAGCGGGATGCGGGCCGAGCGGCCGCCGCGGCTGAGCTGCACCGTGACGTCCTCCGGCGGATGGGTCGGGCCGCCGGCGATCGCGATCATGTCCAGCAGCCGCTCATGCGCGAGCGTCAGCGGCTCGCGGCCGGGCTTGCGTATGTCGCCCCCCACCACCACCGCGTTAGCGATGTCGGTGCTGATCCGCACCAGCACCTGCGGGTTCTGCGACTGGCCCTTCAGTCCAGCCTGGATTGCGCTCGCAAGCTGCGTGGTGGTGCGTCCGGAGGCCCTGATGCGGCCGACATAGGGCACGTCCACCGTGCCGCCGGCATCCACCGCGATCGGCGGCAGGTTCTCGGAGGTGACGCTGGTGCTGGGCCCCGGACCGCCGGTCAGCGGGTTGGCGCCCCCGGCGGCGAGACCGCCACCGCCACCGCCGAACAGGCCGCTGCCGAGCTCGAAGATCGACACCTGGAGCACATCCCCAGGGCCGATCTGGTCGTTCTGCGCCCGGTCGCTCAGCCCGCCATCCAGCGACGACAGCAGCGGTGCGGTACCTGCCGCGACCGCATCCACCACCGCCGGGCTGAGCGGCACGATCGTGAAGCCGAGCGGGTTGGTCTGCGGCTTCTTCGCCGAATCGAGGATCTTCTCCTCGACCGGGCCGCTATCGGGCAGGGTGTTGCAGGCTGCGGGCAGCACCAGCGGAAGGATCGCGAACAGCATCCGGATCGACGCGGGCGGCCTCGCACGACGCAGGCTGGCGGACATCGCTGTGCTTGCCTTTCCGTCGCCCGTCACCTCAAGCCGCCTCGCGCTGGCCGCCGGACAGCACCGCGCGGTACATCCCCGCCAGGCGCGCCTCGTAGCTCGCCATGTCGAACCGCGCCGCCTGCGCCGGGCCGGCCGCACGCAGCGCCGCACAGGCCTCGTCGTCGGCATCGAGCTTTTGTATGCCCGCGGCAATGGACGCCGTGTCGTAGGCATCGACGAACAGGGCAGCCTCGCCCGCCACCTCCGGCAGTGCCCCTTCGCGCGAAGTGAGCACCGGAGTGCCGAACGACAGCGCTTCCAGCACCGGCAGCCCGAACCCTTCGGTGAGCGACGGGAACAGCACCGCGCGCGCGCCGCGGATCACCGTCATCAGCACCGGCTCGGGCAGGTATTCGAGGTGGCGGATGCGTCCGCTCCGCGTGGCGCGCTCGATCATCAGCAGCTCGTTCTCCGCCTTCCAGGCCATGGCACCCACCAGCACCAGCGGACGCCCGACGGCGGTCGCCAGGAACGCCTCGATGATGCGGCCGATGTTCTTCTTCGGCTCCAGCGAGCCGAAGAACAGGAAGTATCCATCCGGAGCCAGGCCGAACAGCCCCCCGAGCTCCAGCGCCACCTCAGCATCCGTGCGCGCCAGCGCCGACGCGTTTGGACGGAACGACTGGTAGGTGTTGAACAGCCGGGCATCGAGGCCCGGATGGAACGACAGGATGTCGCGGCGCGAGGCTTCCGACACCGTGCACACCGCGTCCGCCTCCGCGGCCAGAGCGGCGATCAGCCGGTAGTGGTAGGTCTTGTCGTCCAGGGTGGTATAGGGCAGCCGCAGCGGCACCAGGTCGTGCACGGTGTAGACGTTTCTCGCCCCCTTCAGCCGGATCGGCAGCGGATAGGTCCAGTGCATGATCGCCGGCGCCTGAGGCACGGTGATGGTCAGGAAGCGCCGCGTACGGCGGAAATAGCGGCTGGCAGCCCGGAACAGCTCCGGTACGTTGAGGATACGGTCATAGGACGGCATCCGATGGCTGAAGCCGCGATGCTCCACCCGGGTCGTCATCGGCACCTCGACCGCCTCGGTGCCGAGCCACTCGGTGCGTCGGTCCTCGACCCAGCGGCGGCTCAGCACCTTGGTGCGCCGGGGCACCGGCTCCGTACCCAGGCTGTCGAAGAAGATCACCTCCCGCAGCGGCGGCGGGGTGCGGCGCGTCATCGCCATGCCGTACACCACGTCCACCTTGTGTCCCATCCGGGTCAGGCAGTGGCTGAGGGTGCGGGCATAGGTGGCGACCCCGGTGCCACGACCGAGGGCCAGGTTGAAGCCGTCGATGCCGACTCGCAAGGCCGAAGAAGGGGGGGCCGAAGGATCGGGCAATCAGCATTCTTCCGCGGAACGGGCCAGGGCTGCCGGGGCGGACGCTGCCGGCCGGCCCGGGAAGGCACAGCTTTAGGTGATCCGGGACCCGACCGGAAGGGAGGCTGCGGCGATCCGCCTGTACAGCCCGTCCAGCCGGGCGCCGTAGGCCTCCATCGAGAACAGCCTCGCCCGCTCCCGTCCCGCGGCGGCCAGCCGGTCACACAGGAACCCGTCGCCGTCGAGCCGGCCGATCGCCTGTGCCAGCTCTCCCGCGTCGCGCGGATCGGCCAGCAGCGCAGCCCCGCCGGCTACCTCCTCCGTGGCGCCGCCGCGCGCGGTCAGCACCGGCACCCCCAGCATCATCGCCTCGGCGATCGGCAGCCCGAAGCCCTCGGCAAGCGACGGGAACAGCACGGCGCGTGCACTGCGCATCGCCCGCACCAGCTCCGGGCGCGGGATCCAGGGCAGGCGCAGCACCCGGTCCGGCGCCGGGTGCACGGACAACGCCGCCAGCTCCGCAGCCGCCCCGTCCCCGTCGGGTCCCACCAGCACCAGGCAGCGTCGGCTGCCGCTTCGCCCGTGCGCCCGGATCACCCGGCCGACGTTCTTGCGCCGTTCGACGCTGCCCACGCAGACGAAGCTGCCCGCCGGACATGGCGCCGCCACCGCCTCCGACGCGGCCAGCAGGGCCGGCGGCAGGTCCACCGCCTGATAAAGGTTGACCACCCGCTCGGACGGCACTCCCAGCCGGCGCACGATGTCGGCCCGCACCGTCTCCGACACGGTGACCACCGCCTCCGCCTGCGCGACCACGGCACGCAGCAGCCGCTCCATCCTGGCCGAGGCGATGCCGGTCAGCTCCGGCTGCAGCAGCGGGATCAGGTCGTGCACCGTGACGAGGTTCGTCACCCCGGGCACGTGCAACGGCAGCGGATAGGTCCAGTGCATGATCGCGGGCGGGTCGGACAGGCGCAGCGCGAGGGGCCGGCGATACAGGTCGAAATGCACCTGCGCCACCCGGAACAGGTCGGGCGACAGCCAGGCCGGCTCGCCTTCGTGCCGGACCGGCCGGGCGGTCCTGCCGGGCGCCGCCGCAGCCAGCAGCCGGCGCAGACGGCCCCCTGGCTGGTGCGGCAGGCCGGCCGTGCCCGGCATCGCCTCCAGCAGCCATCGCGGCTGCCAGCCGCGCCTGCGGCAGGTCTCGGCCAGCACCGCGGCATAGGTGGCGACGCCGGTGCCGGCGTCGCGGCCGACGTTGCGGGCGTCGAGCCCGACCCGCTTCCGGCCGGCAGGCAGGGCGCTCAGCGCCGCGTCAGCCCGCTGCCGAACACGCGGTCCCAGAAGATCGCGGTGATCGCGTAGTTGGTGTCCTGCCCGGCATAATGATGGCGCAGGTGATGCCGCTTCAGCCGGGCCGTGACCCTGCCTCGCATCGGCAGCTGGTGGCACGCCCAATGTACCGTGTCGTAGCCGACGTAGCCGAGCGCGAAGCCGAGGAACAGGGCGTGGCCGATCCCGCCGAAGGCCAGCAGCGCCGCCCCCCAGATCGCGGCACCCATCGGCAGGCTGACCGTCAGCGGCATGATGCTGCGGAGCGGATCCGCGGGATCCTGGTGGTGGTTCTCGTGCAGCAGGAACACCAGCCGCCTGCCCCACTCCGACCGCAGCTCCAGGTGGAAAACGAAACGATGCGCGACGTACTCGAACAGCGTCCAGAACAGCAGGCCCGCCGGCACCGCGAGCAGAAGCGGCGCCATCCTGACCTCGCGCGCCGCGATCGCCGCCGCCGCCGCCAGCACCAGAAGCCAGACCGGGAGAAACAGCGGAAACGGCGTCAGCGTGGTCAGCTCCATCCAGCGGTTCCGGAACAGGCGGATTCGGGATGGGTGGGCCGGGCCGATTGGGATCATCCGGCGGAGCCTAGCACGACCGCCTAAGCCCTGCGCTGCTTCTTCGCCCGCTTCTCCCGCGCCGCCGCCTGGCTCGGCGCGGCAGTGCCCCCGCGCGCGCGGTCCAGCACGTAACGGGCATAATCGTCCATATCCCCGTCAAACGGCGCCACGGTGTTGTCGGCCGCCAGCCACAGCCGGTCCGCCACCAGCTCCATCAGCGAGCGGTCATGAGTGATCAGGATCACCGCACCCTCGTATTCGTTCAGCGCGTCCAGCAGCGCCCGGCGGCTGTCGATGTCCAGGTGGTTGGTCGGCTCGTCCAGGATCAGCAGGTGCG
>CAXUDP010000033.1:0-34137 GCA_964249735.1 uncultured Acetobacteraceae bacterium
TTCGTGGTCCTGGTGCTGAAGGCGGAGTTCCGGATGGACGAGGGGCAGGCCAGCCGGGTGATGATGACGGCGCACCAGCGCGGGGTCTGCGTCGTCGCGGTGTTCACCAAGGACGTGGCCGAGGCCAAGGCGACCAACGCGACAGACATGGCGCGCAGCAAGGGCTACCCGCTGCTGTTCACCACGGAGCCGGAGGAATGAGCGGGTCGGCAAGCCGGATCCCGGCGAGTGGCGCCCGCCGGGGGGCGGAGGGACTCAGATCCGCTTGACCCAGACCGCCTGGGCGTTGGTGAACTCGCGTATGCCGAAATGCGAAAGCTCGCGCCCGTAGCCGCTGTTCTTCACGCCGCCGACCGGGATGCGCGGGTTCGACGCGGTGAAGCCGTTGACGAACACGCCGCCGGTTTCCAGCCTGCGGGCGATCGCCTGGGCGCGGTCGAGGTCGGCGGTCCACAGGTTGCCGCTCAGCCCGTACTCGCTGCGGTTCGCGAGCTCGATCGCGTGCTCCCCGTCCCGGGCCTGGATCAGCGCCGCGACCGGACCGAAGATCTCCTCGTCGAACGCCGCCATGCCCGGCTCGACGTCGGCGAGCACGGTCGGCTCGTAGAAGTAGCCGGGCCCCTCCACCTTGTTGCCGCCCAGCAGGAGCCTGGCGCCCCCGGCCACCGAGCGGACGACCTGGTCGTGCACGCCGTCCCGCAGGTCGGACCGGGCGATCGGACCCTGCGTCGTCGCGTCGTCCAGCGGATCTCCGACCTTCAGCCGTCGCACCGCCTGCACGAACTTCGCGGTGAACTCCGCCGCGACCGGCTCCTCCAGGATGAAGCGCTTGGCGTTCAGGCAGATCTGGCCGGTGTTGCTGAAGCGGGCCAGGACGCCGGCCGCGACCGCCTTGTCGATGTCCGCATCGGCCAGGACGATGAACGGGTCGGCCCCGCCCAGCTCCAGCAGCGACCTCTTGATCAACCGGCCGGCCTCCGCCGCCACCGCGGAGCCGGCGCGCATGCTGCCGGTCAGGCTCACGCCCGCGACCCGGCGGTCCTCCAGGACCGCCTTGATGCCGTCGTTGTCGGTGTTGAGGACGCAGAACAATCCCTTCGGCAGCCCGGCCGCCTCCCAGACCTCCTGCAGCAGGTAGGCGCAGCGCATGGTGTTCGGCGCCGGCTTCAGGATGAACCCGTTGCCCGACAGCATGATCGGCACGCAGGCGCGCACCGCCTGCCAGAGCGGGAAGTTCCACGGCATGATGCCGAGGATCGACCCGATCGGCAGGTACGAGACGTAGACCGTGTCGTCGCCCTCCACCTCGACCGGCTCGTCGGCCAGCAGGCCGGGACCGTGCTCGGCGAACCATCGCGCGGTCGCGGCGCACTTCTCGATCTCGGCGGCGGAGTCCCTCAGGATCTTGCCCATCTCGGCGGTGATGACCGGCGCGATGCGGTCCCTGCGCAGCAGGAGGGCCTCGCTGAACCTCGAGTAGATCGCGGCACGCTCCGGGACGGGAACGTCCCGCCACGTTTCGAACGCGCTACGGGCCCCACGGAGCAGCGCCTGGATCTCGTCCTCGGTCTGGAACGGGAAGCGCTCGATCAGCACGCCGGTGGCGGGGTTGCGCGAGACGGCTTCGGGTGACGGGGTGGACTGGGTGTCGGGCATGGCTGGTCCTCGTCCTGGATGCGGCCGAACCGGATCGGTGCGGCCTGTGTGGCGCCGTCAGCTTCTCAGGATCAGGCCGAGGCCGCCGGTCATCACGATGGCGCCGGCGATCCGCAGCAGGCTGAGCCTGTGCACGGCGAAACCGACGATGCCGAAATGGTCCAGGACGATCGAGACGATCATCGCGACCGTGACGGTGACGCCGGTGAAGACGGACGCGCCGAGCCGGTCCGCCACCAGCGTCAGCGACAGCACGTAGCCGGCGGCGAACAGGCCGCCGAGCCAGCTCCACCAGGGCGCCTGGGCCAGGCCGGCGGCGCCGGGGAAGGGCTGGCCGGTGGCGAGTGCCGCGACCAGCGCAGTCGACAGGGCGACGGCGAACGTCGCCGCCACCGCCCACACCGGCTGGCCGACCGTCCGGCTCAGCGTCGCGTTCATGCCGCCCAGGAACGGGTTGAGCACGCCGGCGAACACGGCGATGCCAAGCAGGCCGAACTTCATGGCGTGCGCTCCCGCGTCCAGGTCAAGCGTTGCCGGCCCGTTCGGCGAGCCAGGCGGCGACGTGCTGCACCGTGTCCCCGTACCAGACCTGGTACTGCTGGCGCGACACGTAGCCGAGGTGCGGCGTGGCCAGGACGTTGTCGAGCGTGCGGAACGGGTGGTCCAGCGGCAGCGGCTCCTGGTCGAACACGTCCAGCGCCGCGCCGCCGATCGCCCTCCCCCGCAACGCCGCAAGGAGGGCGGCCTCGTCCACGATCGGCCCGCGCGAGGTGTTGACCAGCCAGGCCGTCCGCTTCATCAGCGCCAGCTCGGCCGGACCGACCAGGCCCCGGGTCGCCTCGACCAGGACCAGGTGGATGGAGAGAACGTCCGACTGGCTGAACAGCTGGTCCTTGGTGACGATGCCGGCGCCCGACTTGTCGGCCTCCTCCCGGGTGACGCGGTCGCTCCAGGTGATCACGTTCATCCCGAAGACGCGGGCGATCTCGGCGATCTTGCCGCCGATCCGCCCCAGGCCCAGCACGCCGAGGGTCCTGCCCCCGAGCTCGTCGCCGACCGTCTGCTGCCAGCCGCCGGCGCGCAGGCGGGCGGCTTCCGCGGCAACGTTGCGCGCGCTCGCCTGGATCAGCGCCCAGGTCAGCTCGATCGGCGCCGTCAGGCTGCCGCGGGTGTTCTTCACCACGATGCCGCGCCGTTCGGCCGCATCCGCGTCGATGGAGGTGTTCTTGGGGCCGGTCGAGACGATCAGCTTCAGCCGCGGCAGGCGCTCGATGATGGGCCCGGGCAGAGGCGTCCGCTCGCGCATCACGCAGAGGACGTCGAACGGCTGCAGCCGCGCCACCAGCGCGTCCGGGTCGGCGACCGTGTCGGTGAACACCTCGACGGAGGCCTGGCGCGTGACGGCCGACCAGTCCGCCATCGTCAGGGCGACACCCTGGTAGTCGTCGAGAACGGCGATCCTGATCGTCATGATGCAAGCTCCTGTCTGGGTTCGCGTCGGCGGCGTCGACGGTCGAGGCGTGCGGATGTCCTGGGCGTGCGGGCCTACCCGGCCTCGGTCGCGAGGTCCTGGAACACCCCCTCCGCCACCTTGACGCTCTCGATCGCCGCCGGCACGCCGCAGTAGATCGCGGTCTGCAGCAGCACCTCGCCGATCTCGTCCCGGGTCAGGCCGTTGTTGATCGCGCCGCGGACGTGCAGCTTCAGCTCGTCCGGCCGGTTGAGCGCGGTCAGCATGGCCAGGTTGACGATACTGCGGTCGCGCCGAGGCAGCCCGGGGCGCGACCAGATGTCGTTCCAGCACGCCTCGGTGACGAACTGCTGCAACGGGCGCATGAAGTCCGACACGGTGGCGACCGAGCGGTCGACATGGGCGCCGCCCAGGACCTCGCGGCGGATCCTCAGGCCCTCGTCGTATCGTTCGCTCATGTCGCTGCGTCCTTCCTGCGTCCTGTCGCCTGAAGGAGATCGTGACGCGGCGCGACCCGTGCCAATACGCCGCACCGGCGAACGTCATCGTTCCTGGCGATACCGGGGGCGCCCGATCCGCCCGGGCGCCGGTCGCGGTCAGGATTGGCGGTTGGTGTCGCGGACCAGGGAAACGAAGTTCTGGACCACCTTCGAGGCGTCGGCGCGGCGCCAGACCAGGCAGAGCGTGATCGACGCCTCGATGTCCTCGATCGGACGATAGGCGACCCCGGGCGCCCTGACCTGCTGCATGCTGGCGGGGACCAGGGCGATCCCCAGTTCGGCGGCCACGAAGCTGATCACCGTCGCGAGCTGCGGCGCCTCACGCCCCAGCCGCGGCTCGAAGCCGACGCTGCGGCAGGCCTCCACCACCGTCCGATGGAGCTCGGGTCCCACGCTGCGTCGTTTCATGATGAACACGTCGGTCGACAACGCGGACAGCCGCACCGCGTCGTCGCCGGCGTGCCGATGGGAAGCGGACAGGACGGCGACCAGCGGCTCCACCCGGACCGGCAGGAGGTTGAGCGGCAGGTCCTCGCGCGATCTCGAATGGGTGAAGGCGACGTCGAGCGTGCCGGCTTCCACCCCCTGCAGAAGCGCGTGGGTATTGTTCTCCTCCAGCACGAGCTCCACCTCCGGGTAGCGCCGGCTGAAGTCCCGCACCGCCAGGGGCAGGAGAGCGTTGAAGTGGGCGGAGCTCGTGAAGCCGAGGTTCAACCGGCCGGACTCGCCCCGGGCGGCGCGCCGGGCGGCGATCACCGCGTTGTCCGAGGCCGCCAGCGTGCGGCGGCTTTCCTCGAGAAACGCTCTGCCGGCCTCGGTCAGCTCCGCCCCGTGCGGAACGCGTCGAAAAAGGATGCTGCCGAGCTCCGTCTCCAGATCCTTGATCTGCTGGCTCAAGGGGGGCTGGCCGATCCCGAGGCGGATGGCGGCGCGGGTGAAGTTCAGCTCCTCCGCGACCGCCACGAAGTACCGGATGTGCCGCAGTTCCACGGTATCTCCCGAGGCTGTCGGCTCCCGAGAACGCCATGGATCGAGCCTCGGCCGCGATGATGGCCCGTCGCGGCGGCGCCGGGCAAGGTCTTCCGGCCGCACGCCGATAGGCTCCCGGTACCGGGACACCTGCCCTTCCGCCGGGCTGATCCGGCAGTCCGGGCGTGCCCGGGCAGCCGATCCCGACCCTCCCGCCCCGGCCCTACAGCACGAGCTCGGTCATGCCGCAGTTCGGCAGGAACACGCCGGTCAGGTGGAAGAAGAACGTCCCGTGCCCGACCACCGCGACGTGGCGCTCCTCGCGACCGGCCAGGAAGGCGCGGAACAGCGCGACCCGCTGCAGCGTGGTTTCCAGCGGCTCGACCTGGAGGCCGTTCGCGCCGGCCTCGCCCTGCGCATGCCACCAGACGTCCTCCAGGTGGGCGAAGTCGAGCGCCGGGTACTCGGCCACGAGATGGGCCGGCGCGCGGCCGACGTCGCCGCTGCCCTCCAGCCGCTCGCGGTGCAGCGCCTCGACCACGAAGCGCGGCCTCGACCGGTGCCCCTCGAAGATGCCGAGCGCGGTCTGCAGCGCGCGCGTCAGCGGCGTCACCACCACCAGGTCGACCGGATGATCGCGCAGCCTCGCGCGGGCCTCGCGCACCTGCGCCTCTCCCGTCGGGGTCAGCCTGGCATCCTCTACGCCGGGATCGATGCCGGTCTCGTCATAGGCGACGTTGGCGGTGGACTGGCCATGGCGGATGCAGAGGATCGTATGCGGCATGCGCCACACCTAGTCGGCCTGCCGGTGCGCGGCAACGCGGCGCGTCGGTCCGCCCGGCGCGGCTCGCCCGCCGCTCGGGCGGGGCAGTGCCGTTGCGGCCTTCAAGAAGGATGCCGGATGCGATGGTCGGAAGAACCGGTGCGGCGGGTCAGGATCGCCGTCGGGCCGGCGAAACGCCTGCCCGGATGGCCGGGGCGACCGGATCATGTGCGACTGGTCGGAGTGAGAGGATTCGAACCTCCGGCCCCTGCGTCCCGAACACAGTGCTCTACCAGGCTGAGCTACACTCCGATGGGGCGCGTCTTACAGGCCGGGACCGGGGGTGGCAAGGGTTGCTACAGCATCGCCGGGTCGCCGGCATGGACCGTGGACCGGGTCAGGTCGAGCCTGGCCAGGCGGGCCAAGGCGGCCGGCGCGTCGGGCAGGTGCTCGAACAGGGCGCGGACGGAGGGGTCGGCGAAGCCGTCGGCGATCGCGCGGTCGACCGTCGCGACCAGGGCCTGCGCCCAGCCTTGCACGTCGACGATCAGGATCGGCTTGTCGTGCAGCCCGAGCTGGCGCCAGGTGAGGATCTCGAACAGCTCGTCGAAGGTGCCGAGCCCGCCCGGCAGCACCAGGAACGCGTCGGCCGCCTCGAACATCCTTTGCTTGCGGGTGTGCATGGAGTCCGTGACCAGGAGGTCCTCGACCCCGTCATGCATCACCTCGCGGTTCTGCAGGAAGCGCGGGATCACGCCGTGCACCGCGCCGTCGGCGGCGAGTGCGGCGTCCGCCACCACCCCCATCAGGCCCACCTTGCCGCCGCCGTAGATCAGGCGGATGCCGCGCTCGGCCAGGCCGCGTCCGATCGCCCCGGCCGCCTCGGCGTAGGCCGGGTTGCTGCCGAAGCGCGAGCCGCAGAACACGGCGACGGACGGAAGATCGGTCGGCATCGCGGGCGCTCCGGAAGCGGTCGAGAACAGGTCCGGAGGCTATCCGACCGCGGCCGGGGAGGCGAGGCCGGCCGGCGGCCGCGCCCGCAGCCAGACGCAGATCGCCAGCGCCGCCAGGCTGGCGGCGGCGGCGCACAGGAACAGGCTGCGATAACCGTGGCTCCTGGCGATCAGCCCGAGCAGCGGACCGCTGAGGCCGAGCGAGATGTCGAGGAACACGCTGTAGGCGCCGATCGCCGAGCCGCGGCTGTTCGGGGCCACCCGCGCCACCGCCAGCACGCCCAGCGCCGGGAACACCAGGGCGAAGCCGGCGCCGGTCAGGGCGCTGCCGAGCACGGCGACGAACGGGGTCGGCGCCTGCCACAGCAGCAGCAGGCCGGCGGTCTCGGCGGCGAACGAGGCGATGGAGACCGCGAGGCCGCCGCGCCGGCCGATCTGGGCGGCGAGTAGCAGACGCATCAGCATGAAGGCCAGGCCGAACACCGAGAGCGCCGTGCCCGGGCCGGTGATCCCGGCGCGGCGCCAGCCTTCGGCGTCGTAGAACAGGGTCACGAAGGCGGCCAGCACGCCGAAGCCGACCGAGCCCAGCGCCAGCGCGGTGCCGAACGGCGCCACGCTGCGCAGGATGCGGATGAAGCCGACCCGCACGCCGCCGCCCTGCGCCGCCACCGCCGGTTTCCGCCAGGCCAGCGCCAGGCCGATCAGTGCCAGCAGCAGCGTCAGCAGGCCGAGGGGCACGGTGCCGCGCGTGCCGGCGATCGCCAGGCCCAGCGGCGCGCCCAGCGCGATGCCGCCATAGGAGGCGACGCCGTTCAGCGAGATGATCTGCGCGGTGCGGGCGACGCCGACCCGGCCGATCGCCCAGGTGATGCAGCCGGTGCCGGTGCAGCTTTCGCCGCCACCCAGCAGGCCGCGCGACAGCAGAAGCAGCAGCAGGCTGAGCGACGGCCGATGCCTGGCCAGCCCCGACAGCAGGAGCAGCAGTCCGGAGCCCGCACAGGCGGCCAGGCCGAGCAGCACCGCGCGCTTCGGGCCGACCGTGTCGGTCATGCGACCGGCGAACGGACGGCTGGCGAAGGTGGCCAGGTACTGCAGGCTCACCGCCAGCCCCGCCACCACCGCGTCGAAGCCGAGCACGTGATGGGCGAACACCGGGATCACCGCCAGCGGCAGGCCGATGGTGATGTAGCACAACAGGGTCGGGTACACCGTGCTGGCGATCCGCCAGGTCGGGCTGGCGCGGATCGCCCGGGGCAGCGGCGAGGCTGGCATGCGGCCGATGGCTCCTGTTGCCCGGGAGGGATGCTATCGTGGCCCGGCGGCATGGCGGGAACGTCGCGAGGCGATGTTACAACAGCAGGAGGCGACGGCCCAGATGCGCGACGACCAGGAGCACGGGCGGCCGGTGCCGGACGATGGCGGCTATGCCACCCTGTCCAGCCGGATCGCCTACGAGAACCGCTGGCTGCGGCTGCGCGAGGACATCATCCGCCGCCCGGATGGCTCCGACGGGCTGTACGGGGTGATCGAGCGCGACGACTTCGTGGTGGTGGCGGCGGTGGACGAGACGCAAGCCGGGCGCAGCCTGACCCTGGTCGAGCAGTTCCGCTATCCGATCGGCCGGCGGCTGTGGGAGCTGCCGATGGGCATGTGGGAGGAACGGCCGGACGCCAGCCCGGGGGAGATCGCCGCCGGCGAGCTGGCCGAGGAGACCGGGCTGGTGGCGTCAGCGATGCGCCACGCCGGCACGCTGTTCCAGGGGGCCGGCTATTCCAACCAGAAGGGGCACGTGTTCCTGGCGACCGGGCTCGGCCGCACCGCGTTGGCACGCGAGGCGAGCGAACAGGACATGGTGGCGCGCGCCTTCCCGCTGCCCGAGATCGAGGCGATGATCGCCGACGGGCGGATCACCTGCATGGTGACGATCGCGGCCTTCGGGCTGCTGCGGATCAAGGGGATGCTGTGAGCACCGAGCGGATCCCCACCCTCGACCTGCGCCGGCTCGACACCGATCCCGACGCGTTCGCGGCCGAGCTCGGCGCATCCTACCGCCGGTTCGGCTTCTGCTGCTTCACGCACCACGGCATCGCGCCGGAGCTGATCGCGGCGGCCTATGCGGATTTCGCCCGCTTCTTCGCCCTGCCGACCGAAACCAAGGCCCGCTGCACCGTGCGCACCCCGGGCGGCGGCGGGCGCGGCTATGTCGGGTTCCGGGTCGAAACGGCCCGCACCAGCACGATCCCGGACCTCAAGGAGTTCTTCCACGTCGGCCGTGAGGACGACCCGGTGCTGCGGCCGAACGTGTGGCCGGAGGAGGTGGACGGCTTCCGGAGGCACGCGACCGCGCTGTTCCAGGCCATGGAGACGGCGGGCAGGCGGGTGCTGACGGCGATCGCGCGCGACCTTGGCCTGCCTCCCAGCTTCTTCGCAGGCGTGGTGGACCACGGCGACTCGATCCTGCGCGCCCTGCACTACCCGCCGATCGATCCCGAACACCTGCCGGCGGTGCGGGCGGAAGCGCACGAGGACATCAGCCTCCTCACCCTTCTGGTCGGCGCCACCGCGTCCGGGCTGGAGATCCTGACCCGCGAGGGCCGCTGGCTGCCGGTGCAGGCGGAGCCGGGCACGCTGGTGATCAACGTGGGCGACATGATGCAGCGGCTGACCAACCGCGCGTATCCGTCCACCACGCACCGGGTGGTGAACCCGCAAGGAGCGGCGGCGGGGCAGAGCCGCTACTCGATGCCGTTCTTCCTGGCGCCGAACATGGAATACCGGATCGCCACCCTGCCCGGCTGCATCGGCGCGGACGGAAACCTGTTCCCCGAGCCGATCACCGCCGGCGACTACCTGCTGCAGCGCCTGCGCGAGATCCGGCTCCAGGCGGACCCGGAGCAGCCGGGGTAGGTCCGGGCTGACAAGCCGCCCGGCCCGCCCGTCGCGGCGGGCCGACGCGGCGCCGGGGCGCCGGGCCGGCCACCGGAACGCGGTCTACTTGAGCGCCGACTTGTCGAGCGTGCCGAAGGACGCGCGCTCGGCACCGTCCACCAGCGTCACCGCCGCCTTGTCCGGCAGCGCCTCGAAGGCGGACCGGTCCACGGTGAAGATCGCCGTCCTGGTCGAGCTGTCGGCGAAGCGGCTGGTGGTGAAGGACTGCCCGTCCACCTCCAGGGTCAGCAGCGAGTCGCGCACCGGGATCGCCGCGGTGCTCGTCACCTCCATCTCGACCTGATCGATCCTGGCCGCGGCGACGTCGCTGCCGGCGACGGCGGGCGTCGCGGCGGCCGGACGGACCGCCGACAGCGTGCCGCCCGACAAGGACACCGGCTTGGATACGCTGGTGTCGAACGAGGCCTGCCGCAGGGCCGCGGTCCGGAACGGTGCGGCGGAAACCTGCGCCGAGGCCAGCCGCATCATGGAGGTGGTGCCGGCGGCGAGGTCGGCATCGCTGGCGTTGGACAGGCGCGCGTTGGCGAGCCAGATCGCCCCGCTGGCCTTCTTGTCGAAAGTGAGCCGCGCCGAACGGTATGGCGCCGTAGTGGAGCCGAAGGCGCTGAGCGGGATGCGCACGGTCTGCAGCACGGGATGAAGGTTGTTGTTGTAGCCGCCCACCGGCCCCTGCACCGTCGCGTAGTCGGACAGCGCCACCGATTGCGTGAGCGTGTTGTCAGGGCGGACCAGTGCGATCGAGAAGTCGGTCGGCGCGCCGTTGTTGAGCGGGCTCGGCGCCGCGCAGGCATAGGTCGAGCTCGGGCTGGTCGTGCATTGCAGCGCGATGCGGAACTCCAGCGTCTGGTACGGCGACAGGACGTAGCCTGATCCGGTGTTGGCGAGGTTGATCTGGTAGCTGGGCGTTCCCGCCGTGCCCTGCGTCGCGACGTTCCAGCTCACCGCGCCCGAGGACAGCGTGACGTCGTGGTTCGGCACCATCTGGTTGGCGAAGGTGACGTTGCTGCGGGTGTCGGCGATGCCGGCGCTGCTGCTGGCGGAGGAGAAGTCGTCCATCGGCAGCTCGGGACCGAGTTCGGCACCGTCGCTGAAGGAGCGGTCGAAGGTGGAGGCGGCGGCGAGCGGGGCCGGCAGCGCGTAGGCGGAGTCGAGCAGCTCGCCCCAGCCCGCCTGCGCTCCTCCGCCGACATGGGCGCGGAACATCGACATGACCGCATAGGTCGAGGCGATCTGCTGCCCGTTGGACGACGCGCCGGTGGTGGAGAACAGCGGCGTGTTGCCGGCGCCGGTGCAGCCCTGGCTGTCGGAGGTCTGCCACTGCGTGTTGAAGAAGTCGTGGTTGGCGCCCCACACGGCGTAGACCGACTTCTTCTGCGCCGAGGTTTCGGACAGGTTGGACAAGGTGCGGTCGAACACCTTCACGCCTTCCACGTCCGACACGTCGCCGTCGCACATCGGCAGCAGCACGGTCCAGGGAATGTTGTTGGCGACAAACGTGCGCGAGGTCTGCCCGTCGACGGGGGCGAGCTCGAACATGGCGTCGAAATGCACCGGGGTGACGATCTCGCCGGGCCAGGCGCTGCCGCTGTCGTTGTACATCGTGTAGGCGGCGAGCACGCCCTCGCCGCCGCACGAATGGCCGAACAGGCCGACATGGGAGAAGTCGATCGCGCCCTTCAGGTCGAAGCCGAGCGAGGACGGCGCGCCGCCGTTCCGGTTCCATTGTGCCAGCTGCATCAGGTGGCGCAGCACCAGCCGGCCGCGACGAAGGTTGAGGCCGCGATCGGCCGGAACGCCGGCGGCGGCGTTGATGCCGCGGTTGGCGTTGATCGACACCACCAGGTAGCCGAGCGAGGCCAGCCGCTCGGCGAAATAGGAATAGCCGAGATGGTTCGGCACCACGACATAGCCGGCCGGGCAGGTGCCGGTGGTGGTGTACAGCGAGTTGTCGTCGACGCGGCCGAGCGTGCCGGCCACGTAGTGACCGCATGTTGCATGGTTTCCGTGCAACAGGACGAGCAGCGGATGCGCAGCACCCGTGGTGTCCACCGGCCGGTAGATCTCGGCCCACAGCTCGGTGGTGACGGTGGTATCGACCAGCGGGTCCACCGTCGCGGGCAGGTGATACTCGCTTTCGGAGACCTGGAAGGCGCCGCCGCCAGTCGGATCCAGCGCCGTGCCCAGCCCTGCTGCGAAGGAAGACGTGGCGCCGGCGACAAACGCGGCGGAAGCGAGAAGCAGCATCTTGTTGCGAAACAGCCCGGGCATCTGCATAAAATCCTCGTTAATAGGACGAGGTTTGTGGTGCAAGCCTCATGCCTCGATACGGCGTATCCTTCCTGTTACACGGAAACGTGTTGGAACTGTTCGTAACACTAGGTGGCTGAAACGGATCGGCCACGCCGGCTCGCTTGACCGGGCCAACGGCTTCTGCACCGATCCGGGCCATGAGCGACAGCAACATCCTTCTCCTCCCCTGGACCACGCCGTTCGAGGCTCCGCCGTTCGACCGGATCCGGCCGGACCAGTTCGAGTCTGCCTTCGCCCAGGCGATGGCCGAGCACCTGGCGGAGATCGCGGCGATCGGCGCCGACCCGGCGGAGCCCGAGTTCAACAACACGATCGAGGCGATCGAGCGCAGCGGCCGGGCCCTAGGGCGGGTGGGTGCCGTGTTCTCCAACCTGTCCGTCAGCCTGGGCGGTCCGGAGCTGGAAGCGATCGACCGCACCCTGTCGCCGCTGCTGGCGCAGCACGGCATGCGTGTGTCGCTCGACCCCGCGCTGTTCCATCGCGTCGACGCGCTGCATGCGCGGCGCGACGTGCTGGGCCTCGCGCCGGACCAGCTGCGCCTGCTTGACCGGGTGCATCGCGGCTTCGTGCGCAGCGGCGCGGCGCTGGGGCCGGAGGAGCGCCAGCGCATGAGCGCCATCTCCGAGCGGCTGGCGGTGCTGCACACGCAGTTCGGCCAGAACGTGCTGCACGACGAAAAGGAGTGGCACCTCGCGATCGCCGAGACCGACCTGGACGGGCTGCCGGAGTTCGTACGCGCCGGCGCGGCGCAGGCGGCGACCGACCGGAGCCTGCCCGGCTACGCGATCACCCTGTCGCGCTCGCTGATCGAGCCGTTCCTATGCTTCTCCGACCGACGCGACCTGCGGGAGGCGGCCTACCGTGCCTGGATCGCCCGCGGCACCCATCCGGGCGCGCACGACAACCGGCCCCTGATCCCCGAGATCCTGTCGCTCAGGGCGGAAAAGGCCCGTCTGCTCGGCTATCCCGATTTCGCCGCGTTCCGGCTGGCCGACACCATGGCCGGCACGCCGGACGCGGCGGACGCGCTGCTGCAACAGGTCTGGGCACCGGCGCGTTCCAAGGCGCTGGCGGAGCGTGACCGTCTGCTGGCGGTGGCGCGCCGGCAAGGCGTCGAAGGCCCGCTCGCCCCCTGGGACTGGCGCTACCACGCCGAAAAGGTGCGCCGCGCCGACTACGCGCTGGACGAGGCGGAGATCAAGCCGTTCTTCGTGCTGGAGAACGTGCAGCAGGCGGCGTTCGACACCGCGAGCCGGCTGTTCGGGCTGAGCTTCGTGCCCCGCCCGGACGTGCCGGCGTATCATCCCGACGTGCGCGCCTATGAGGTGCGGGACGCGGACGGGCATGTCGGGCTGTTCCTGGCCGACCACTTCGCACGCGGCGACAAGCGCTCCGGCGCCTGGATGAGCAGCTACCGCGACCAGGAGAACCTGGACGCACCGGTCGCGCCCATCATCGTCAACAACAACAACTTCGCCCGCTCCGAGCCGACCCTGCTTTCCTTCGACGACGCGCGCACCCTGTTCCACGAGTTCGGCCACGGCCTGCACGGGCTGCTGAGCCGGGTGCGCTACCCGACGCAGTCCGGCACGTCGGTGAAGCGCGACTTCGTGGAGTTCCCGTCGCAGGTCTACGAGCACTGGATGGCGCTGCCGGAAACGCTGCGTGCATACTGCCGGCACCACGAGACCGGCGAGCCGATCCCGGACGCGCTGATCGAGCGGCTGCTGGCGGCGCGCACCTTCAACCAGGGCTTCGCGACCGTGGAGTTCACCGCCTCGGCGCTGATCGACATGGCGCTGCACCGCCATCCCGATCCCGGCTCGCTCGACATCGAGGCGTTCGAGCGGGAGTTCCTCGACAGCATCGGCATGCCGTCGGAGATCGGCATCCGGCACCGTCCGCCGCATTTCCAGCACCTGTTCGCCGGCGGCGGCTATGCGGCCGGCTACTACTCCTACATGTGGTCGGAGGTGCTGGACGCGGACGGGTTCGAGGCGTTCAAGGAGGCCGGCAACCCGTTCGACCCGGCGACCGCGGCGCGGCTGCGCACCGTGCTCGCCGCCGGCGACACCGACGACCCGATGCGGCTCTATGTCGCCTTCCGCGGCCGGCCGCCGTCGATGGAGGCACTGCTGGCGGGACGGGACCTGGTGGCGGCGTGAACGTCGTTCACGCGGCTTGAGGACGAGGACGGAACACGATGACGACGAAGCTCGCTGGCCGGCGCATCCTGGTCACCGGCGCTGGCAAGGGGATCGGCCGGGAAACGGTGCGCCGGCTGGTGGCCGACGGCGCCGAGGTGGTGGCGCTGAGCCGGGCGGCGGCGGACCTCGACACCCTGCGAGCGGAAACCGGCTGCGCCACCATCGCGATCGACCTGGCCGAGCTGGACGCGGCGGCCGAAGCGGTGGCGGGCGCGCTGCCGCTGGACGGGCTGGTGAACAACGCCGGCATCACCGTGCTTGAGTCGGTGCTGGACACGACCATGGCCAGCTTCCAGGCGGTGCTGGCGGTCAACACGCTGGCGCCGCTTCGGCTGGCGCAGGTGGTGGCGGGCGACCTAGTCCGGCGCGGCAAGGGAGGCGCCATCGTCAACCTGTCCTCGGTCGCGTCCTCCATGGCGTTCGCCAACCACGCGGCGTATTGCGCCTCCAAGGCGGGGCTCGACGCGCTGACGCGGGTGCTGGCGCTGGAGCTCGGGCCGCACGGCATACGCGCCAACAGCGTCAACCCGACCATAACCCTGACGCCGATGGGCGAGTTCGCCTGGTCGGATCCGGCCAAGTCGGCACCGATGCTGGGCCGCATCCCGCTTGGCCGCTTCATCCAGCCAGCGGAGGTCGCCAGCGTGATCAGCTTCCTGCTGAGCGACGACGCGTCGATGGTGAACGGGGTGTCGATCGACGTGGATGGGGGGCTGCGGGCCTGCTGACCGGTCGAAGGTGCCTGCAGCCGGGGATGCGTTCCGCCTGCCGTCGCCATCGAAAGCCACTTGTCCAGGTCGTTCGTGGGTGGTGCGTCGCGGCGGGCATCGGCACCGCAGGACACCGGCTCGGCGGCACTACACGCCCGAACGCGGACGGTATCGTCGTTGCAGTGGCAGCTCCACGCCACGGTAGCTCAGGTCGGCCAGGACAAGCGCGATCGCCCACGCCAGAACGAATGTTTCCAGCCGCGCCCAGACAGTGTCGATGACGCTGTCGGAGCGTCCGAAGCTGTCCAGCAGCGCCGACAGGGTCAGTGCCACCGGGATGTGGCACAGGTAGAGCGAGTAGGAGCGCAGGCCGATCCAGCTGACCAGCTTCGCGACCCCGCAGTCGCTCACCAGGCCACGATCGGCTGCGGCCATCGCCACCAGGATCGTGCACAGCACCACCAGCCCGAGCTGACCGATCAGCATCGAGCCTGCCAGCTGCGGCACGGTGACGAGGGCGATCAGCAGCAACGCGGTGAGCCAGAAGCGTGGCCATGGCCGCAGCGGCGGGACATGGCCGGCGGCGATGGCGAACCGCCCGGACCGGTACGTCACGTAGATCACGATGCCGGCCACGATGGAGGAGAAACGGAGCATCCAGGAGATCTCGTTGGCGTAGAGGCCGAGCCCGAACATCAGCGCGAGCGCCGCCATGCGGGCGCCGGGCGAGCGGATGCCGACCAGCAGGAACGGCAACACGGCGTAGAACTGCCACTCCACCGAGAGGGTCCAGTAATAGCCGAGGACGCCAGGGCTTCGGAACTCCCGCAGCTCGTACACCGGCACGACCGCGGTGACCCATTCGGAGGCGACGTGCCTGACCGGCGGCCAGCCGCCCACCCCGTGACAGATCCAGGACAGGACCAGGCAATAGGTGATCCACACGGTCGAGGCGGGCCAGAGACGCCAGAACCGCCTGACGAAGAACCGCCAGACGACCGCACGCGTCCGGCCCTGTCGCTCACGGCCTGGCTGGGACAACGCCCAGAGCGGTTCGAGCGATCCAGCGATGACAAAGCCGGAAATGGCAAAGAACAGGTCGACACCGCCGCTGAAATCGAGTGCGGCGAACACCCTGCGAAAGGGTCCCGGATCCGGCCCCAGGATCCTTCCCAGGTGGACCGCCACGATCAGCAGAACCGCATAGGCCCGCAGCCAGTCCAGTTCGGGATTGCGGACCGGATGAGCGATGGTCGGCAACGGCGCGTCCATGTGCCCGTCGATGCCCATGACGCAGCAGTGGCGGAAGACGATGCGGCGATCAACCGTCTACGAGGTCGTGGAACGGCGTGGAACCTCGGGACGCGCTTGGAGCGCAGCCGGTCACGCGCCGTCGCACATGCGCCTCCGGGAAGGCGGTCCTGATGCGGCTCGGCCCGACGAGGGACGGCGACGCGCTAGATGGCCCTGGATCGGCGTACCAGGACGGTGGCGAGTCCCGCGGCGAGCGCGTCCTCGGAAAGGGCCCGGGTCCAGTCGAGGCCGGTCCGGGTGTTGGCGCCGCGGGCAGCGCGGCCCAGCAGGGTGCCGAGGACGGCGCCTGCCATGCCTGACGCGGCGCCGCCCAGCAGCGACACGTTCCGCTCGGCCAGCGCGGCGCCGCCGAGCGCGCCGATCGCAAGGCGGGCCAGGAAGGACGGTACGATGCGGCGATCGGGCGCGAACGGCATCTTGTCGCCCGCCATCTCGCCAAGGGCGGCGAGGACGGCGAGTGCGCGCGGCCGGGAGCTGCCCGGGATCCAGCCGGTCCGCGTCCGGCCGAGCGAGGCGGCCCAGCTCAACGCCGCGGTGGCGGTCATGCTGCGCAGCCCGGTCACGAAGCCGATGCCGAACGAAGGACCGTAGGTGTTCATGTGTTGCGTCTCCAAGGTTGGACCCAGCCGGCCCGTCATCAAGGCCGTTCGTGACGACTGAACGGATTGGGCGGAGCCGGTTGCGCCCGCTGGAGGTCGCCAGCGTGATCAGCTCCGGAGGCGTCCGGACCAACCCTCAGCGGATCGAGATCGTCGTCGAGTAGTCTCCGGCAGCACCACGCAACAGCCCGACAACCAGCAGAGAGTTTCCGGAAAACAGGAAGACGCCCCGAGAAGTGGTTGGTTTCGTCATCGAGAGCAGCACCCTCGAGAGGCACCCCAAGCTGCCGGATGTCAGGATCACCTTTTCTCAAGTTCCAGCCGGGCTGGTAGACAGCAGACAACACGTTGCCGCTCTCGCTCGCCAGCCTGACCCCAGTTCCTGTCCGGTTCGAGCGAAGAAGTCGTAGCGACGGGTTTCCGTACGTGCGAGCACGTGATCTGCCGAACTGGCGCACATCCCGAAGAGTGGAGGCTGTTGTCATCAGCCTGGGTCGCGAACGCAAAGGTTGTCAGAACGACGACGAGTGCTGCCGTCACCGTTCTCAGGCAAGCCTCCTGTCGCCGGAGATCAGCGTGATGTTCATCAATTCAGCTGTGCTACGGGCAATTGCACCCAAGTTCGTCAAGAACAAGGAACGTGCTGCAAAGCAGGAAGAGATCATCCGACGGGCCGGGCCCGTCTTTGGCACCATTCCGCCATTGGACAGCATCACCGGTCTGCTCCGGCAAGCGCACTTCCTGGGCCAGACGTGTGAAGAGTCATTGCCTACAGCCGCATGAAATAGGAAGGCAGTGGCAAGAAGTATGGCGGCAGGAAATCGCTGGGCAGCAGCCAACCTGGTGATGATCCCTGAATCGAGGGACGTGGCTTCATGCAGCTGACGGGCAGGACGTACTATTGTGTTGTTGGCAAAGCGCCACAACTGGATCTTGAAGGGAATCCGGCCGAGGTCGACGATCCGGGGGTTGCCGTCCGGACGGCATGCGAGTTCTGGGCTGCAAACATCTCAACTTTCTGGCAGATGCCGATGATCTGCGTCAGATAACCAGAGTTATCGAGGGTCCCTTGATGAACGTCCTCGAACAACGAGCGTCATACCTCATCAAAGCCAAGGCCATTCCGTCCGGTGAGACTCATATACCACTTTTCTTCAACGGGTACGTCAGCGCGATGAGACAGGTCGTCGCTGCTTGATCCTTCAGTCAGGCTTCTGGCGCGACCAGCATCATTGAAAGGCCTGGAACTTGATGCGTTCCAGGCCTTGTTCAAGCAGAACCCCCAAGCCCAGGCATCGGATCAGGACATGAGCTCCCGGTAGGTCATCTGGTCGTCGTACATGCGCTGAAACACCTTGTATTTCGCGTCATGATACGCCCGCACCATGTCCGTGCCCGGCTCGATCACCGCTCCCGCCCGGCTCATCGCCGCCATCGCCTCGCTGATGCTGGGATGCGCGCCCCCCGCGACCGCACCCAGCACCGCCGCCCCCAGCAGCACCGCTTCCGGCTCCTGCGGCAGCACCACGGCGCAGCCGGTGGCGTCGGCGTGCTCACGCAGGAACACCGGGTTCTTGGTGCCGCCGCCGGATGCCAGCACGGTGTCGATCGCAGCCCCCTGCCCGTTCACCGTCTCGATGATGTGGCGGGTGCCGTAGGCGATCGCCTGCACGGTGGCGAGATACAGCACGGCCAGGTCGTCGGCGTCGGCGCCGAGGCGGAGCCCCGAGATCATGCCGCGCAGGCTGGCGTCGGCGCGCGGCGAACGGTTGCCGTGGAAGTCCGGCATCACGTGCAGGCCGCGCGTCAGCGCAGCCGGAAACGGCACCCGCTCCGCCAGGCGGTCCAGGCGCAGGTTCAGCACCTGGTAGATGGTCTGCCCCGCCTCCGACGCCTCCTGCGCCAGCGCCGGATACGCGGCATGGGTGGTGATGATGTGGTCGATCAGGCTGCCGACAGCGGACTGGCCGCCCTCGTTCAGCCACAGCCCGGGCACCATCGCGGCGTAGTACGGTCCCCACACGCCGGGCACGTAGCGCGGCTCGGCCGAGACCGTCATGTGGCAGCTCGACGTGCCGCCCACCAGCGCCAGCCGGCGGAACAGCGCGCCCTGGTCCGGCGCCTCGCCGCGCACCGCAGCACCGATGGTGCCGATGCCGCCGGCGTGGGCGTCGATCGCCGACGCGCCGACCGGGATGCCGGCCGGCAGGCCGAGTGCTGCGGCCGCCTCGGGCGACAGGGTGCCGATCGCCTCGCCCATCGGGCGTATGTCGGTGCCGATGCGGCGGAACCCCTCGTCGGCCAGCTCGCCCAGGCCGATCGAGCGGAAATACGCCTCGTCCCAGCGCGCCTCATGGCCGAGATAGGTCCACTTGCACACGGTGGAGCACAGCGAGCGCGTGGTGCTGCCGGTGGCGCGCCAGGTGAGGTAGTCCGGCAGGTCGAAGAACTGCGCCGCCTTGGCCCACGCCTCCGGCCGGTGCTCGCGCAGCCACAGCAGCTTGGGCGTTTCCATCTCCAGCGAGATGCGGCCGCCGACATAGCGCAGCACCTCGTGCTGCCCGGCGTTGATCCGGTCCGCCTCCGCGCCGGCACGATGGTCCATCCAGACGATCACGTCCTGCCCCGGCACCCCGTCCGGATCGATCGAGACCGGGCCGCCTTGCGCATCCACCACCGCCAGCGAGCAGGTCGCGTCGAAGCCGATGCCCACCACGCGGACGTCGGCCCCCGCGCAGGCCTCGCGCACCGACGCGCAGACCGCTCCCCAGATGTCCGCGGTGGACTGCTGCACGTAGCCCGGCTGTGGCCGCCAGGCGCGGATCGGCCGGCTGGCCTGGGCCAGCATGGTGCCGTGGACCGAGAACAGGCCGGCGCGGGCGCTGCCCGTTCCCACGTCCACGCCGATTACCGCGTCTCTGGGCACCGCATCGGTGGTCATCGCTCCGGCCACCTCAGGCGACGGCCGAGGCAGACTTGAGCAGCACCTTGATCGAGTCGAGCGAGTTGGCAACCTTGATCGCCTCGTCCCACTCCTCGAACGCATAATCGTGGGTGACGATGCCCTTCGAGGTCACCAGCCCGCGGTCGAGCAGGTCGATGGCGATCGGATAACAGTACGGCCCCAGATGCGCGCCGCGCACGTCCAGCTCCTTGCGATCGCCGATCACCGACCAGTCCACGCTGGTTTCCTTGCCGAACACGGAGAACTCGACGAAGCGGCCGAGCTTGCGGATCAGCTGCAGCCCCTGTGTCACACCGGCCGGAACGCCGGTCGCCTCGATGTACACGTCGCAGCCGTAACCACCGGTAAGGCCCTTCACGATCGCGTCCGCGTCCTCGTTGGCCGGGTCGATCACCACGTCGGCGCCGAACTTCAGCGCCAGCTCACGGCGCTCGGGCACCATGTCGATCACGACCAGCTTCTTCGGCATGCGCAGGTGTGCCACCTGCACCATCATCAGCCCGATCGGGCCGGCGCCGGCGATCACCACCACGTCGTCCAGCCACATGTCGCTGCGGTTGATCACGTGGATCGCGCAGGACAGCGGCTCGATGATGGCGGCGTCCTCCAGCGGCATCGACTTGGGGATCTTGTGCACGCGCGCCGTCTTCGGCAGCAGCATGTACTCCGACATGCCGCCATCGGCGACGTTGCGCTGGAAGCCGAAGATGTTGTGCACCTCGCACATCCAGTAGCTGCCCTCGCGGCAGTAGCGGCAGCGGTCGCACGGCACGATCTGCTCGGCGATCACGGTATCGCCGGCGGCAACGCCGAAATGCTCGGCCGCCTCGGCACCCAGCTCGTCCACCACGCCGAAGAACTCGTGGCCCGGGATCACCGGCGCCTTGACCCACGGGTTCTCGCCCCAGAACATCTTGGCGCCGGACCAGCACTTGCAGTCGCTGGCGCAGATGCCGCAGGCGGAGATGCGGATCACCATCTCGCTGCTGCCAGGGTTAGGGCGATCGACCTGCTCGACCCGGTAGTCCTCCGGGCCGTGGCAGACGACGGCGGTCATCCTGTTGTTCTGGCGGTCCATGGCAGGGTCGCTTTCGATCTCGATGTTCCGGAGCGGCAGGCTTGGTGCGCAGGCGTCAGCCCGTCTTGCGCCGCTCGCGGCCGATATAGATGGCGAGCAGGATGATCCCGCCCTTGACCACGGTCTGCACGTAGGGGTTAACCCCGACCATGTTGAGGCCGTTGTTCAGCACCCCGAGCAGCAGCGCGCCCAGCAGGGTGCCGATCAGGGAACCGCGGCCGCCGGCGATCGAGGTGCCGCCCAGCACCACGGCGGCGATGGCGTCCAGCTCGAAACCCTGGCCGGAGTTCGGCTGCCCGCTCATCAGCCGCCCGGTCAGCACCACCGCCGCGACCGCCGCGGTGAAGCCGCTGATGGCGTAGATGATGAGCTTGGAGCGCGCGACGCGCACGCCGGACAGCCGGGTGGCGGTCTCGTTGCCGCCGATCGCGTACACGTAGCGGCCGAACGGCGTTCGCTCCAGCAGCACCCAGCCCAGGATGTAGACCACGATCATGACGAGGATCGGCGCCTGCAGGCCGAGCACGCTGCCGGAGCCGAACCAGCTGATCCAGTTCGGCAGGCCGCTGATCGGGTAGCCGCCGGTGTAGATCAGGCCCAGGCCGCGGGCGATGCCCATGGTGGCGAGGGTGACGATGATCGGCGGCATGCCAGCGAACGCCACGAAGGCGCCGTTGGCGAGGCCGAAGGCCAGCCCGATCAGGAGACAGATGATCAGCGCCAGCACGCCGTTCATGCCGCCCGCCATCAGGCCGGCCGCGAGCGTGCCGGCCAGCGCCATCACCGCGCCCACCGACAGGTCGATGCCGCCGGTCAGGATCACGTAGGTCATGCCGACGGCGATCAGGGCATTGATCGAGACCTGACGCAGGATGTTGCTGATGTTGCTCGCCGACAGGAAGCTGTCAGAGGAGAACACCATCACGATGGACACCACGATCAGCCCGACCAGCGGGTAGAAGGCGGTGAACCGGGTGGCGCGTCGCAGCGACAGGGCGAGCGCGCCCGGGCCGCCCGGGGCGGCCATGGTCTTAGACGAGCTCATCGATATCTCCTGCGGTGGCGTGCCGCATGACGTCGTTCGGGTTGATCTCGTGGGCGTCCAGGGTGCGGACGATACGACCCTCGCGGAACACCGCGACCCGGTCGCTCATGCCGACGATCTCGGGCAGCTCGGAGGAGACCATGATGATGGCGTAGCCGCGCTCGGTGAGCTGGCGCATCAGGGTGTAGATCTCGGCCTTGGCGCCGACGTCGATGCCGCGCGTCGGCTCGTCGAAGAACAGGATCTTGCAAT
The DNA here is from genome assembly GCA_964249735.1 of uncultured Acetobacteraceae bacterium. GTDB lineage: Bacteria > Pseudomonadota > Alphaproteobacteria > Acetobacterales > Acetobacteraceae > Lichenicola. Next base: position 21,742 of record CAXUDP010000033.1, read on the forward strand.
GGTGGTTGAGCCAGCGTGCCAGCACCACCTTCTGCTGGTTGCCGCCCGACAGGGTCTCGACCGTGGTGCCCTGGTTCGGCGCCTTGACGCCGACGCTCTTCATCATGGTGTCGGTGGTGCTGCGCTCGGCGCCGAAATCCAGGAACGCGCCCAGCTGGCGGTACTTGCCCAGGTTGTTGATCGAGATGTTGTCGCGGATGCTGAAGCTGGTGATCAGCCCCTCGACCTTGCGGCTCTCCGGCAGAATGCCGAGCCCGCTGGCGAGCGCTGCCGCCGGATCGGACAGCCGCACCGGCTCGCCGTTGATGCGGACCGTCTTGCGGTAGGCCGGGTCGGCGCCCAGCACCGCCATCACCGTCTCGGTGCGGCCGGAGCCGACCAGGCCGGAGAAGCCCAGGATCTCGCCCTCGTACAGCACGAAAGCGTTCACCGGCCCGCCGCGCTCGATCTGCAGCTCGACCTCCAGCACCGGCCTGCGGGTGCCGTGGAAGTCCGGCTTGGGCGGGAAGGAGCGCTCCAGCCTGCGGCCGACCATCATCTGCACCAGCGCGTCCATGTCGGTGTCGGCCACCGGGGTGACGCCGATGAACTGGCCGTCACGCAGCACGGTGATGCGGTCGCAGATCTCGAAGATCTCGTCCATGTGGTGCGAGATGAAGATCATCGCCACGCCCTGGTCTTTCAGGGCGCGCATGATGATGAACAGGTGCTCCGCATCTGCCGGGGTCAGCGTCGCGGTGGGCTCGTCGAGGATCAGGATGCGCGCGTCCAGGGCCAGCGCCTTGGCGATCTCGATGAACTGCTGCTGTGCCACGCTCAGCGTGCGCACCTCGGCCCCCAGGTCGATGGACACGCCCAGCCGCTCGAACAGCGCCACCGCCTCCGCCCGCATCGACGCGGTCTGCAGCAGGCCGAAGCGCCGGCGCTCGCGCCCCAGGAAGATGTTCTCCACCGCGTTCAGGTACGGGATCAGGGAGAATTCCTGGAACACGATGCCGATGCCGGCGGCCACCGCGTCGTGGTAGTCGTGGAAGTGCCGCTCCTGCCCGTCGACGACGATGTGACCCTCGTCCGGCCGGTAGATGCCGGACAGGATCTTCATCAGCGTCGACTTGCCGGCACCGTTCTCGCCCAGCAGCGCATGGATCTCTCCGGCGTTGACCGACAAGTCGATCCCGGATAACGCCTTCACGCCGGGGAAACCCTTGCTGATCCCCCGGAGCTCCAGGATCGTACCCATGCGCCCTGACCTATGCTAGCAGTGGTCCGACTTTACCAATGGAACGTCTTTGCCGCCTCGGGGTCGACCTGCTTCACGTCGATCGGCACCAGCTTCGGCACGGTATTAGTAGCACCCCAGTAGTCGGCCAGCGCAAGACCCAGGCCGATCCGCACCATGTCGCCCGGGAACTGGGCCGAGGTCTCGATGAACTTCGAGCCCGGCTTGGCGATCGCCGCCACCGCTTCCGGCGCGCCGTCGACCGAGGTCAGCTTGATGTCCTTGCCAGACGAGTTGATCGCCGACAGCACGCCCATCGATCCGCCGTCGTTGACGCTGAAGATGCCCTTCAGGTCCGGATGCGCCTGGATCATGTTCTCGGTGACGCTGAGCGCCACGTCGCGCTCCTGCTTGCCGTTCTGGGTGTCGACGATCTTGATGTTGGGGAACTTAGACAGCCCGGCCTTGCAGCCGCGGATGCGCTCCAGGATCGGCACCACCGCGATGCCGTCGAGCAGCGCCACGCTGCCGGACTGGCCGATCGAGTTGGCGAGATAGGTGCAGGCCATCACGCCGGCATCGTAGTTCTTGGAGCCGACGAACGCGTCGACCGGGCCGTTGGCGTTGGCGTCCACCGCCACCACGATCACGCCGGCCTTGTGCGCCTCGGTCACCGCCGACGCGATGCCGGCGGAGTCGGTCGGATTCACCAGCAGGATGTTGATGTGCTGCTGCAGCATGTCCTCGACGTCGCTGATCTGCTTGGTCACGTCGTGATGCGCGTCGGTGACCACCACGGTGGCGCCGATGGTGGCGGCGGCCTGGCGCAGCGCCTTCTGCATGGTCACGAAGTACGGGTTGTTCAGTTCCTGGAACGTCATGCCGATCTTGATCGGCGCGGCCTGCGCGCCGGTCGCGAGGGCGGCCGCAGCGACCGTTCCGAAGATGATGGACTTAAGCTTAGACATCAAAGACTCCCTCTGGATTTCATTCTTCTACGGCCGAGACATCGACCGTGTGGACGATGCCGTTGCCGCGGCACTCCCGCTGCGATGGCGGCGCCGGAACTCCGACGGCGACATCCCGCGATGGGAGCGGAACTGCCGGTTGAAGTTGGACAGGTTATTGAAACCGACACCGAAACAAATATCGGCCACATGCGCGTCGTTGGCAATCAGCATCTCGCATGCCTTGTTCAGGCGGATGCCGTGCAGGTAGCGCACGAAGCTGGTTCCGGTCTTGCGCTTGAACGCCTTGGAGAAGGTGCTGGCACTGTAGCCGCTCAGCGCCGCCAGGTCGCTTTCCCGGAAATCGGAGGCGGAGTTGGCGGCGATCTGCGCCAGCACGTGGTTGAGCGGCTGGCTCAGGTACACGTCGGGCGTCGCGCGGTAGCCCAGGCCCGCGAGCGGCCTGGGGGCCGGCGCGTCCTGGATCAGCGACAGCAGGTCGAAGAACAGCCCGATCCGGCGCGCCCCGGTGCTGCCCAGCATGCTGCGCATGATCGGACGCGCAGCCGCACCGGTGCCGGCGGGGAATTCCAGGCCGCGGCCGGCGCAGTCGAGCAGCCTGCGCAGGAAGCCGAGCTCGGGGAACGCCCCCATTGCGCTGGCGGCAAATGCCTCGGTGAACTGCAGCACCAGGCAGCGCTCGGCGATCACCGTGTCCGCCGGCACGTCGCTCAGCCAGTTGTGCGGAACGTTCGGCCCGACCAGCACCAGGTTGTCCGGCTCGAACCGGCCGATATAGTCGCCGACGAAGCTACGTCCGCTCGTGGTGGTGATCAGGTGCAGCTCATACTCGGGATGGAAGTGCCAGCGCACGGTCGGGTAGGGCAGCCCGTGCGACCAGATCTTGAGGCAGGAATCCGCCCCGACATTCACCACTTCGAGGGCGGGCTGGACATGCATCGGCCAGTCTCAGCGCGCGTCGGCCCGGGGGCGACGGACGCGAGGCAACGCCCGGACCGGACAAGGCCGGACTCCCTGATCGTGCGGCATATGGTCGTCTCCCGCGCCGAGGCTTCGGTTCGCCGAGCCCCGGCTTCATTCTCGTTGCGCGGAGACTAGGCGCATCACCGACGCGTGTTCTACTGCTTTCCGCTGGGCGGACCGATACTTTTTTGCCGCTCCGAGCGGATTCCCGCTCAGGGAGGCGCCAGGCTGCCTCGGCTGCTCCCGACGGCCGGCCGGATCGTCACGTCGTGGCCCTCCGGCTGCCGGCGACCGAGCGGAGCGCCAGGGCGGCGACGCGGCGTCCGCGCGCCGGCAGCAGCAGGGCGGTGGCGGCCGAGACCAGGGCGGCGATGCCGAGCGCGTGCAGCCCCGCGGTCGCGGTGCCGAACAGGTGGTCGGCCTCGGCACGAAGGTTGGGAGCGACGAAGCCGCCCAGGTTGCCGATCGCGTTGATCACCGCGAGGCCGCCGGCGGCGCCGGTGCCGGCGAAGTGGTCGGTGGGAAAGGTCCAGAAGATCGCCTGCGAGGCGATGATGCCGGATGCGGCGACGCACAGCGCCACGATCGCCACCGACGGCGAGGAATGCGCCGAGACCAGGATGCCGGCCGACACCATCAGCAGGCAGACCAGGAAGAACGCGCGCGGCCGGTTGGCGCGCGCCGCCAGCACCGGCCAGACCGCGGTGAACGCGATCGAGCACAGCCACGGGATCGCCGAGACCAGGCTGACCAGGCCGCCGATCTTCATCCCCAGCAGCGCGCTGACCTGATCCGGCAGGTAGAACACCACGCCGTAGCTGCCGATCTGCATCAGGAAGTAGATCACCACGAACTGCAGCAGCCGCACGTCGCGCAGCGCCTGGGCGAAGGTGCCGGACCCTTCCGCGTGCTTGTCGGCCGACTCCCGGTCCAGCACCACCGCGAGCGCCGCCTTTTCCTCCGCCGACAGCCACGACACTTCGGCCGGACGGTCCGGCAGCACGAACAGGGTGAGCACGCCGACCGCGGCCGCCAGCAGCCCTTCGACCAGGAACATCCACTGCCAGCCGGCCAGCCCCAGCGCCCCGTCGAAGCCGAGCAGCAGGCCGGAGAACGGGGTGCCCAGGGTGAGCGCCAGCGGATAGCCAAAATAGAACATCCCCAGCACCCGGCCGCGGTGTTCGGGCGGGAACCAGTAGGTCAGGTACAGGATCACGCCGGGAAAGAACCCGGCCTCGGCCAGGCCCAGCAGCAGGCGCAGGGTCACGAACGACCAGTGGCCGACCACGAACATGGTGCAGGCGGCGACGATGCCCCAGGTGATCATGATCCGCCCGAGCCAAGTGCGGGCGCCGACGCGGTGCAGCACCAGGTTGCTCGGCACCTCGAACAGGGCATAGCCGACGAAGAAGATGCCGGCGCCGAGCGCGAACCACGCGTCGGAGATGCCGACCTGCGCATGCAGCGCCTGCTTGGCCACGCCGACGTTGGCGCGATCCAGGAAGGCCAGCATGTACATCAGGATCAGGAACGGCATCAGCCGGTTGCGCGCCTTGGACACGGCACCCGCCAGGGCCCGGCCGCCCGGAACGTCGGGCACCGGCCCGGAGTCGAACGGCGCGGCGATGCCGATGATGTCGGCCATGGCGTTTCCCCTTGTCCTGAACCGTTGGCCCGGGCGTCCGGTCAGCCGATCCGGCCGCCCATCTCGTCGTCGACGTGGACGCGGATGATCTCGGCGAACGACGCCTCCGCGGTGAAGCCGAGCCCGAGCGCCCGGGCCGGGTCGAAGGCGCGCGCCCATCCCTGGACGATACGCTCGATTGCGGGATCCGGCTCGCGCCGGATCAGCGCCACCGCCCGGTCGCCGGCGACCTCGCGCAGCGCCTCGATCTGCTCCGCCACCGTGGCCGACAGGCCGGGCATGGCAAGGTTCGGTCGGTCACCCAGACGGTGGAAGTCGAGGGTGGCGGCATGGATCAGGAAGCCGACCGCAGCGCGGGGGCTGGCGAACCAGTGCCGCAGCGTGTCGGGCACCGGCAGGACCGCCTCCTGTCCGGCCAGCGGCTCGCGTATGATGCCGGAGAAGAAGCCGGACGCCGCCCGGTTCGGCAGGCCAGGCCGCACGCAGATCGTGGGCAGGCGCAGCCCGATGCCGCGGAGGATGCCGCGCCGGCTGTAGTCCGCCAGCAGCAGCTCGCCGATCGCCTTCTGGGTGCCGTAGCTGGTCTGCGGGGTGAGCAGGTAGTCGTCGCCGATCACGTCGGGCATCGGGCCACCGAACACGGCGTTTGAGGAGGCGAACACCACCCTCGGCCGCCAGCCGCCGCATGTCCCCTCGAGCCGGATCGCGTCGAACAGCGCCCGGGTGCCGTCCAGGTTGACGCGGTAGCCCTTCTCCAGGTCCGCCTCCGCCTCGCCAGACACGACCGCCGCCAAGTGGAAGACCAGGTCGGGACGCAGCGCCGCCAGCCCGGCCGCGGTCCCGGCAACCGACAGGTCGACGGCAAGGCAGTCGCAGGCGCCGCCCCAGCCGGCGGGCGCTGCCGGCGCCACCACATCGGCCAGGGTGAGCCGGTCCACCGCCTGGCCGCCCAGGGCGCCCTCCCGCGCCAGCCGCTCGGCCAGCTTGCGGCCGATCATGCCGGCGGCGCCGAGGATGAGGATGTGCATGGCGTGCTCCCGGATCGCGGAGTTTTCGTGAACGATGTTCACGGGTTCAGGTGCTTTCCCGCACCGCAAGGCTGCAGCCGACATCCACCCGCGCCGGCCCGGCAGGCTGGCCCGCGACGCGCGCCAGCAGCTTGCGTGCGGCGATCTCGCCGATGTCGCGCCGCGGCGAAACGATGGTGGTCAGCGCCGGGCTGGTCAGCGCGCCGATGCCGAGCCCGTTGAATCCGGCGATGGCGATCCGGCCCGGAACGGCGATGCCCTCGCGCGCGGCGCGGAGCAGCGCGCCCACCGCCAGGTCGTCGTTGGCGAAGAACAGCGCGTCGAGCTCCGGCGCCCGCTGGAGCACCGCGAGCAGCTCGCGGCCGCCGACCTCCGGGCTGGAGCTTTCGGGATGCTCGAACGGCGGCCGTCGCTGGAGCCCGGCCTCGGCCAGCGCCCGGTCGAGGCCGCGGTACCGCTGCATGGCGCGGTAGTCGGCCTCCAGACGGCCGCCGACGAAGCCGATCCGGCGGTAGCCACGCTCGATCAGGTGTCGTCCCATCATCGCGCCGGCCTTGAGATGCGACAGGCCGACGTTCATGTCGATCGGCCGCCCCGCCTCCATCACCTCCACCACCGGGCGGCCGCAGCCGCGCAGCAGGGCCTCGGTGCGCCCGGCATGGCGCAGGCCGGCGACGATGATCCCGGCCGGCGACCAGCCGAGCAGGGTGGACACGAGCTCGGTCTCGCGCCCGAGGTCGTACCGGGTGTTGCCGAGCAGGAGCTGGTAGCCCTCGGCCTCCAGCACCGCCTGCACGCCCTGGATCACCTCGATGAACACCGAGTTGGACAGCGACGGCACGATCACCGGCACCACGCGGCTGTGGGCTGAGGCGAGCATGCCGGCGACCCGGTTCGGCACGTAGCCGAGTGCGGCCACCGCCTCGGCGATCTGGGCGCGGAGCGAGGCGGACACGCTGTTCGGCGCGTTGATTGCGCGCGAAACCGTGATCGGCGCCACGCCGGCGCGCTCGGCGACGTGCTTGAGGGTCACGGCACGGGGGCGGACGCTGCGATCCAAGGCATTCTGCTGGCCCATCGCCCTCCACCCTAGTCGCCGCCGCAGCGTCCCGCCACCGCCGTGCGCGCCGGGAACTCCAACATGATGGTTGCGCTACCATGGTCGGACGCATAAGGTCCGCCCAAACGCCGGTTCCTGGTGCCACGCGAGGTGCCGCGGTAAGAAGCGTGAAAAACACAGGAAGGATGTCCAGGAGCATGGAGCGATGCCGGATTCTGTAGGCGAGGCCGGTTCCTGGTCGAGCGGAACCTATGTGGCGAGCGACATCGTCAAGAGCTACGGCAGCGTCCCCGTGCTCCGGGGCCTGAGCGTATCGCTGCATCCTGGCCGCATTCACACCATGATGGGCGAGAACGGCGCGGGCAAGTCCACCTTGTTCAAGGTGATGGCCGGCGTGGTCCCGCCCAGCGGCGGCACCCTGCACCTCGACGACGCCCCCCTCAGCCTGTCCTCGCCGCACGACGCGCACGTGCATGGCATCTACCTGGTGCCGCAGGAGCCGGCGCTGATGCCGGAGCTGACGGTGGCCGAAACCATGTTCGTGGGCCAGCTGCCGACGGTGGGGCGGTTCTGGCGGCGGATCGACTGGGCGGCGATGCGGGCCCGCGCGCGAGACGCGCTGCACGCGCTCGGCCTCGACATCGACGTGGACGCGCAGTCGCGGCTCCTGTCGATCGCGCAGCAGCAGCAGGTGGAATGCGCCAAGGCGCTGCTTCGCGGCTGTCGGGTGATCCTGTTCGACGAGCCCACCTCGCCGCTCACCACGCACGAGGTCGACCGGCTGTTCTCGACCATGCGCCGGCTGCGTGCCGAGGGCTACACGCTCGCCTTCATCAGCCATCGCATGGACGAGGTGCTGGACATCTCCGACGACATCAGCGTGCTCCGCGACGGTGCGCTGGTGGACAGCGTGCCGCGCGCCGAGTTCGACCGCACCCGCCTCTTGTCGCAGATGGTCGGACGCGAGATGCGCACCATCCCGCGTCGTTCCTGGTCGTCGGCGACGACGGAGCCGGTGCTGACGGTGCAGGGGCTGGCGCACGCGCCCTCGTTCGCGGAGATCGGCTTCACCCTGCATCGCGGCGAGATCCTGGGGCTGGCGGGCCTGGTCGGTGCCGGCCGCACCGAGATCGCCGAGACCATCTTCGGCCTGCGCCGCTGCGACGGGGGAAGCGTGGTGCTGGACGGCGCGCCGATCACCGGCCTGCCGACGCACGAGATCATACGCAAGGGCCTGGTCTATGCGCCGGAGGACCGGGCCAGGCACGGCACGGTGCTGCCGATGACGATCGCGCAGAACGTGTCCTCCGGCCTGATCGAGCGGGTCAGGCAGCGCTACGGGCTGATGGACCGCGCGGACGAGGACCGGATCGGCGCGGAAACCGTGTCGCAGTACAGCGTGCGCTGCGCCGGCACCGACCAGACCCTGCGCGAGCTGTCCGGCGGCAACCAGCAGAAGGTGGTGTTCGGCAAGTGGATGGGCCTGTCGCCCACCGTGGCGATCCTGGACGAGCCCACGCGGGGCGTCGACGTCGGCGCCAAGGACGAGATCTACGAGCTGATCGAGGCGCGCGCCAAGAGCGGCACCGCGATCCTGGTGATCTCCTCGGAGATGGAGGAGCTGGTGCGGCTGTGCGACCGCATTCTGTCGATCTACGAAGGGCGGATCGTCGCCGAGCTGCAGGGCGACGGGATCACGCCCGAACGCCTGGGCCGTTCCTATCTGAGTCATGCCGGGCTCGACGCCGTCGCCGGAGCGGCCGCATGAGCGCGCCGGCGATGGAGGCGGCCGCCGCCCTGCCCGTCCGGTCGCGATCGGCCAAGGGCTCCACCCGGCTGCGTCGCGACCTGCGCGAGATCGCCCTGGTGGTGGTCACGATCGCCACCGTGCTGCTGGTCGGCGCCTTCCACCGCGACTTCATGTCGCTGCAGAACCTGCGCTTCATGCTGCTGGGCTGCGTGGTGCTGTCGCTGTTGTCGCTGGGCCAGACGGTGGTGATCGCGACCCGCGGCATCGACCTGTCGGTGGCCCCGGTGCTGGGCCTGAGCGCCATGGTGACCGGGCTGATGGCGCAGACCGGCGGCCTGCCGCTGTGGGGCGCGTTCGCGATCGCGCTCGCGATCGGGCTGGTGCTGGGCACGCTGAACGGGCTGCTGGTGGCGAAGCTCGCGATTCCGCCGATCATCACCACGCTCGGCACCTACAGCCTGTACAGCGGGCTGATCTTCCTGTACTCGAACGGCACCCAGGTGGACGCGGTGCCGAAAGCCTATGCGACACTCGGCAACGGCGTGATCGCGAACGTGCTGCCGGTGCCGATCCCGGTTCTGGTGCTGGGCGTCGTGCTGCTGCTGATGTGGTTCATCATCGGCCACACCCGGTTCGGCCGCGCGGTGCTGGCGATCGGCAACAACCAGACGGCCGCCTACAACGCCGGCATCCCGGTCACGGTCACCCAGGTCGGCGCCTACACCATCTCCGGCGTGCTGGCCGCCCTCGCCGGGCTGATGTTCCTGTCCTACACGGGATCGGCCACCGTCACGACCGGCACCGGCGACCACATGGAGCTGCAGTCGATCGCGGTGGCGCTGATCGGCGGCACCGCGATCGCCGGCGGACGCGGCAACGCGCTCGGCACCGTGCTGGGCTCGCTGTTCCTGAGCGTGATCCTCACCGCACTGGTGTTCGTGCACGTGCCGCCGATCTGGTACTCCGCCGGCGAAGGGCTGATGATCCTGCTCGCGGTCACCGCCGGCCGCGGAGCGCTGCGATGAGCGGCGGTCGCAACGAGGTGACGGCGCGGCGGAGCGTCGCGCGCCGGCTGCCGCTCGGCAACTGGGAGCGGTCGCTGCTGGTTCTGCTGGTGCTGCTCACCGCGGTGCTGATCGCCGCGGTGCCCGGGTTCTATCCCGGCTTCGGCGACTTCCTGGGATTGTTCGAGAACTTCCTGCCGTTCGGCCTGGTCGCGCTGGGTTTGACCACGGTGATCCTGACCGGCGGCATCGACCTGTCGGTCGGCACCACCGCCAGCCTGTCCGCCATCGTGATGGCGGAGCTGTGGACCGGCCTGCACCTGTCGATTTGGATCGCGGCCCTGCTCGGGGTGCTGTCCGGTGCGCTGCTCGGGCTGGTGAACGGGCTGATCATCACACGGCTGCGCACCGAGCCGCTGATCGCCACGCTCGCCACCAGCTTCATCTACGGCAGCATCGCCACCGCACTCGCCGGCGACAACCCGCCGTCCGGGTTTCCCGACAGCTTCAACCGGCTGGGCACGGGCGCGATCGGCGGCATCCTGCCCTACCAGATCGTGCTGTTCGGCGTGCTGGCGACGTTCTTCTCGGCCCTGATCTCGCGCTCGGCGTTCGGGCGCAAGGTGGTGATGATCGGCTACAACACCGAGGCCGCGCGCTACGCCGGCATACGCGTCGACCGCATCGTCACCCTGTCCTACGTGATCAGCGGCACCACCGCGGCGCTGGCCGGGATCGTGCTGGCCGCTTACTACAGCGCGGTGCGGCCGGACATGGGCAGCATCCTGCTGCTGAGCACCATCACCACCGTGGTGCTGGGCGGCGTCAGCATCTTCGGCGGCGACGGCAGCATCGCCGGCGTGGTGATCGCGGTGCTGCTGCTCGGCATGCTGCGGCAGGGCATGCTGATCGCCGGCTACTCCGACATGGTGACCACCATGGTGACCGGCGCGATCCTGCTCGGCGCGATCGCGCTGAAGAACCTGTTCGCCGGCCGGGGCAGCGGCCTCGCGACGCTGCTGGGACGGCTGCGTTCCCGCGGCACCGCGACGACCTGACCAGCCCCAAGAAACCATCCAACGGAAACGGACGATCCCATGACCCGCACAACACCCCGCACCACCCGTTCCCTTCGTGCCGCCATCGCAGCGCTGCCGCTGCTGCTCGGCACGGCGCTCGCCGGCCATGCCGCCGACATCGACACCGCCAAGCCGATCAAGGTGGCGATGGTGCCCAAGCTGGTGGGGCTGTCGGTGTTCAAGGCCAACGAGCAGGGCGCGCAGACCGCGGCCAAGGCGCTCAACATCGACTTCCTCTACACCGGTCCGGTCACCGCCTCGGCGCAGGGCCAGGTAGACGTGTTCAACAGCCTGATCGCGCGCCGCTTCAACGTCATCACCACCACCTCCAACAACCCGACGCAGCTGGCGCCGGCGCTGCGACGCGCGCGCAAGCAGGGCATCAAGGTGGTGTCCTACGACAGCGACGTGTCTCCCGACGCGCGCGACTTCTTCATCCAGAACACCGACTACGCCGCGTTCGGCAAGGCGCTGGTGGAGTCGGTGGCGAAGTACACCACGCCCGACGCCAAGATCGCGATCCTGTCCTCCACCCCCGACGCGACGATCCAGAACGAGTGGATCAAGGCGCTAACCGCCTACATGAAGGCGACCTATCCGAAGATGCGGATCGTCACCACCCAGTATGGCCAGTCCAGCCCGTCGCAGTCGCTGACCGCCGGTCTCAACATCTTGCAGGCGAACCCGGACGTCACCGGCATCATCGCCCCTGACGGTGCGGCCGAGGTGGGTGCGGCTGCCGCGGTGGAGAAGCTCGGGCGCACCGGCAAGGTGGCGGTCGGCGGCTGCAGCGATCCGGACTCGATCCGGCAGTACGTGAAGTCCGGCATCATCAAGGAAAGCCCGCTCTGGGACGAGGTGAAGGAGGGCGAGCTGGTGATGTACGTGTCCCGGCTCGCGGCCAACAATGCGATCCAGCGCAACGGCAGCTTCACCGCCGGCGACCTCGGCAGCTTCACCGCCAAGGACGGGGTGATCGTGTTCAGCACGCCGCTGATCTTCAACGCCGGCAACATCGACCAGTACAAGTTCTGACATCATTCGGAGGGCCTCATCGCATGACGCGCATCCTTTTCACCGGCGGCAGCGGCAAGGCGGGCCGGCACGTGGTGCAGTACCTGCTGGACCAGGGCTACGACATCCTCAACATCGACACCAAGCCGCTGCACAACCCCAAGGTGCGGACCCTGATCACCGACATCACCGATGCCGGGCAGGTGTTCAACGCGTTCTCCACCTATACCGGCCTGCACGAGTTCGACGAGGACCTCAGCCCGTCCAAGATCGACGCGGTGGTGCACTTCGCGGCGATCCCGCGCATCATGCTGACCCCGGACAACGAGGTGTACCGGATCAACGTGATGGGCACCTACAACGTGCTCGACGCGGCGACCAAGCTCGGCATCAAGAAGGTGATCATCGCGTCGAGCGAGACCACCTACGGCATCGTGTTCGCGCACGGCCATCGCAACCCGGAATACTTCCCGCTCGACGAGGAGTATCCGGTGAAGCCGATGGACAGCTACGCCACCTCGAAAATCTGCAACGAGCGCACCGCCGAGGCGTTCGCCCTGCGCACCGGCACCGACATCTACGCGCTGCGGATCGGCAACGTGATCGAGCCCGACGAGTACGCGCTGTTCCCGGGCTGGTTCGCCAAGCCCGGCTTCCGCAAGCGGA
>CAXUDP010000034.1:0-20220 GCA_964249735.1 uncultured Acetobacteraceae bacterium
CCGGCGGCATGCCCGCCTACACCGCCGCCAAGTCCGCGGTGATCGGCCTGACACGCGGCCTCGCCCGCGACCTGGGCCCGCACCACATCCGCGCCAACATCGTCTACCCCGGCTGGATCATCACCCAGCGGCAGCTCGACCTGTGGATGACCGAGGAAGCGGAAGCCAAGCGTGCCGCCGGCCAGTGCATCCCCGACCGGCTGTATGAGCCCGACGTCGCGCGCATGGTTCTCTGGCTCGCCGCCGACGACAGCCGCATGGTCACCGCGCGCGAGTTCGTGGTGGACGGGGGATGGTTCTGACCGGCCGGGCGCCCGCCCGCTCGATCACACACGGCTGCCTTGCCACGCGACGGGACACCCGGCCTGGCTCCGCCCTGGGCAGCGCGACCGTCACGTACCTGGCGGTCGCGACGGCCACCACCGCGGCCAGGGTGATCATGGGCATCAACCGGCGGGACAGGGCGGCGAGCATCCCGAACCGGATCAGCGTGCGGCCGGCAGGCGCTGCGTCATGCACGCAGGACAGCCGACGACGGCGGGCCGGTTGAGGAGCCGGGCGAAGGCGTCGCGTCCAGCCGGGCGCGGAAGATCCTGGCACCTCGCCACGCGACCAGGTCATCGGAGAAATCCGGAACACCCGCGCCACAAGGAACGCGGCCACCAACCGCTGCTCCAGCGGGATCGCCAGCCCTTCGATCAGGAAGAACCGCGCCACCCCGGCCGTGCCGGCCGGGCTACAACCCCGAGGCGGTGGCCCAGCTGATGATCGCCTGGTTCGCCGCGGCGGGCTGCTCGAAGATGCTGACATGCGCCGCGTTCGGGATCAGCGCCAGCGTCGAGCCCCTGATCGACGCCTTGATCTGCTGCGCGATCGGGAACGGGTAGACCCCGTCGTCCACGCCTTCGAGCACCAGGGTCGGCACCGCGATCGTCGGCAGCAGCGCAGTGTAGTCGGGGCGGAGCACCAGCGTTTCCGCACCCCCCTGCAGGCCGGCGACCGAGGCCTCGGCGATGATGTCGTCGACCGCGGTGCCGACGCCCGGACTGTTCAGCAGCGTGTTTCCGGTCAGCAGCATCGGCACGATGTTCGGCAGGATCGACGGCACGCCCTGCTCGGTCGCCTGCACCCCGTAGCCGATCCACTCCGCACGCTCGACCGTCGGCGCCGCCATGGCGACCGTGTCGATCAGGATCATGCCGGCGAAGCGCTGCGGCGCCTCACGGTACAGCTCCTCGGTGATGATGCCGCCCATCGAGTGGCCGCCGATCACCGCCTTGGTGATCCCCAGATGGTCGAGCAGCGCCAGCACCGCCTGCGCGTAGTAGGCGGTCGAGGCGGAGCCGCTCGTCGCGGTGGACTGGCCGGACCCCGGCAGGTCGAGGGTGATCACCTGGAAGCTGCCGGCAAGTCCTGCCTGCTGGTAGGTGAACAGGGCGCCCGACAGCGGATAGCCGTGGATCAGCACCAACGGCACGCCGGTGCCCGTCACCTGGTAGAAGATCTGCGCGCCATCGAAGTTGAACGTGCTGCCCGTGCGCGTGTCGGCGGCCACCGCCTGCTGGCGCGTCGGCGTCGACGTCTGCGCCACCGCCCGCGCCATCGGCGCTGCACCAAGCAGGAGGGGAAGAGCGAGAAAGGCTGGCTTCACGACTGTTCTCCGGTTCACCGCGGATGATCAGGACGTGTCGCCTGCGGTCGACAACCGGAAGTTACGATCCAGGTGGAGGTTTCTCGTCTTCGAGACAGCTGCCAGGTTCGTGACGAAGCTTCGGAGCCTGGTCCCGCCCTTTCAGCCCGGCAGGAACTCCGGCACCGACAGGTAGCGCTCGCCGGTGTCGTAGTTGAACCCCAGCACCACCGCACCCGGCTCCAGTTCCGGCAGCTTGGCTGCGATCGCCGCCAGCGTCGCCCCGGACGAGATGCCGACCAGCAGCCCCTCCTCCCGCGCCGAGCGCCGCGCCCACTCGCGCGCCGCCTCCGCCTCCACCTGGATCACCCCGTCCAGCACCTCGCGGTGCAGGTTTGCCGGCACGAACCCGGCGCCGATGCCCTGGATCGGATGCGGCGCCGGCGCTCCTCCCGAGATCACCGGCGACGCCGCCGGCTCGACCGCGAACACCTTGAGCTTCGGGAAGCGCTGCTTCAGCACCTGCCCGCAGGCGGTGATGTGCCCCCCAGTGCCCACTCCGGTGATCAGCGCGTCGACCCCGTCCGGGAAGTCGGCCAGGATCTCCTGCACCGTGGTGCGCAGGTGCACGTCGATGTTGGCCGGGTTCTCGAACTGCTGCGGCATCCACGCGCCCGCGGTGTCCGCCACCAGCGCCTGTGCCCGCTCGATCGCCGCCTTCATCCCGCCCGCCCTCGGCGTCAGCTCGAAGGTGGCGCCATAGGCCTGCATCAGCCGGCGCCGCTCGACCGACATCGACTCCGGCATCACCACCACCAGCCGATAACCCTTCACCGCCGCGACCATCGCCAGCCCGATGCCGGTATTGCCCGAGGTCGGCTCGATGATGGTCCCGCCCGGCTTCAGGAGCCCGCTTTCCTCCGCCGCCTCGATCATCGCCAGCGCGATTCGGTCCTTGATCGAGCCGCCGGGGCTGCTCCGCTCCGACTTGATCCACACCTCGGAGTCGGGGAACAGCCGCCGGACCCGGATATGCGGCGTGCCGCCGATCGTCTCCAGAACGCTGTCGACCTTCATGCTGTCTTCCTCCCCAACCGCCCCGTGCATTGACCTGGGCTACGCTTGCACATGGTGATAGCACAATTCACCAACGGAGCCGCCTGGCCAAGGCCTAGTTCTTCGGCCCTTTTTCCTCATCCCTGCCCCAATTCCACGCGTTCACCAGCTCCGGCGTCCGCTTTCCCGCCAGCGTCTGCACGACCGCCATGTCGATCCGCCTGCCACGCGTGACTGGCGCCAGCATCTCCGACCGGCCGCTTTCCAGCGCCCGCACGATCCCTTCCAGCACGCGCACGTCGGCATCCTTCCTCGCCATCCGGCTCCGGATCGCGATCGTGCAGGATGCAGTCGGAGAAGTACGTGAGTTCTCCCTCAAACTGATCGGTGTTCATGAAGCTTCGGTGCGACTTCTTCTCGCCGATTACCTGCGCGTGCTCGAGCGACATGCCGAACATGTAGCCGGGGTTCACCTGCACGCTGCCCTTGGTGCCGAGCACGACGTAGCTGTCGATCGTGTTGGCATGGTAGCTGACCACGAACTGCGCGATCCGGTTGCCAGGAAACCGCAACGTCGCCGCCACGGTGTCGTCGAAGTCGCCGGAGAACCCCGCTTCCGGATGACGCGTGCCCACCGCCGAGATCAGCTCGGTTGGCTCGTCGCCGGATACGGCGCGTGCGGCGTTCACCGGATATGGCGCCATGTCGAACACCGGTCCCGCCTTGATCTCGTTGCCGGCAAAGTGGTCTTCCAGATCGACCATCTGCACGAAGCAGGAGCTGAACGACACGAGCTCGCCCAGTTCGCCCGCCCGGATCGTGTCGATCAGCGACAGCACGGCCGGCTCGAAGTGCAGCCGCTACGCCACCATCAGCTTGGTGCCGGACATCTTCTGCGCGTCCAGGATCTGCTGGCACAGCGCGGGAGTGAATACGGCCGTCCGGCGTCCGCTGCGCCCATGTCGCGTCACGATCGGATGAGCGATCGGCGGGGCGGGCGCTCAGCGGCCCTTGTTGAAGCCGGCGAACACCTGCCGGTCCTTGTTCTCGCGCATCAGAGTGGAGAAGCTCGGGATGCTCTCGAAGCCCAGCCCCTGCGGCAGGCCGGTCTCCGGGTCGGCGGCGACCGCGCCATAGGCCGCTCCCGCCACCTTCTCCCACTTGCCTGCCGGCTTCTTGACCTCGAGGTTGACCACGGTGGCCTTGAGCACCATCCGCACGATCGCCTCGTTCGGGCGGGAGGGCTTGGTCAGGCTGGGCATTCCCGCCATCATCTGCCATCCGTTCCGCAGCGCCCAGTCGATCAGCTCCTGCTGCGTCATGCGACGATCCCCGACTGCCTGCGTTGCAGCTACCGGCAAACCCGGCGGCCCCGCAAGGCCGGCGCTTCCCTTCCCGCATCGATCCGGACGAACCACATGACCTACCAGCCCGCCGCCAACCGCTACGAGACCGCCTCCTTTCGACGCTGCGGCCGATCCGGCCTGATGCTGCCGCCCATTTCGCTCGGGTTGTGGCACAATTTCGGCGGTACCGACGTGTTCGAAACCGGGCGCGCGGTGATCCGTCGCGCGTTCGACCGCGGCGTAACCCATTTCGACTTGGCCAACAACTACGGCCCACCCTTCGGCTCTGCGGAGGAGAACTTCGGCCTGATCCTGGCCAAGGACTTCGCCGACCATCGCGACGAGATGGTGATCTCGTCCAAGGCTGGCTGGGACATGTGGCCCGGCCCGTACGGCAAGGGCGGCTCCCGCAAGTACCTCATCGCTTCCGCCGACCAGAGCCTGCGCCGCATGGGCCTGGACTACGTCGACATCTTCTATTCCCATCGTCCCAGCCTCGACGTGCCGCTGGAGGAGACCATGGGCGCGCTGGTGCAGCTGGTCCGCCGGGGCAAGGCGCTCTACGTCGGCATCTCCTCCTATGGTCCCGAGCGCACGCGCCAGGCCGCGGAGATCCTGCGCGGCGAAGGCGTTCCGCTGCTGATCCACCAGCCCTCCTATTCCATGCTCAACCGCTGGGTCGAGACCGGGCTGCTGGATACCCTGGACTCGCTCGGCACCGGCTGCATCGCCTTCTCGCCGCTTGCCCAGGGACTGCTCACGACCAAGTACCTCCACGGCGTGCCCGAGGATGCACGTGCGGCCAAGGGCCGGTCGTTCAGCCAGGCGCTGCTGTCGGAGGACAATCTCCACCGGGTGCGCGGCCTGAACGAGATCGCGCAAGCGCGCGGGCAGAGCCTGGCGCAGATGGCGATCGCCTGGGTGCTGCGCGATCCGCGCGTCACCTCCGCGCTGATCGGGGCCCGCAACGTCAGCCAGATTGACGACTCCCTCGACGCGCTAGGCAACTTGCACTTCTCCGCAGAGGACCTGGCGGCGATCGATCGGCACGCGACCGAGGGCGGCATCGACCTGTGGCGCGGGGTGTCGGAGGAGGTGCCGGCCTGACAGCGTCGGCACCAGGAGGCGGACCGGATCTCGGGCCCGCTCAGGCTCCGAGCAGCTCGATCGTGCGCGCCACCACCCGATCCTCGTCGTAAAGCCCGAGCGCGCGCGCCCGTCCCGCTTCGCCGAAGCCGCGGCGCAACGCGGGATCGGCTGCAAGCCGGCCGAGCGCCGCTCCGAGCGCGTCCACCGTCCGGGGCGGCACCAGGAGGCCGGTCTGGCCGTCGAGCACCTGCTCCCGCGGGCCGCGTATCGCGGTCGCCACTACCGGCAGGCCGCACAGCATCGCCTCGATCACCGACATCGGCAGCCCCTCGAAGTGGCTTGGCAGGGCGAAGATGTCGGCGCCGGCGAGCAGCGCGGGGATGTCGGTGCGGTAACCCAGCCGACGCAGGCGCGGGCCGAGCGCGTCCGGCCGGGCAGCAGCCTCAAACGCGGCGTCGAGCGTTTCTCCGTGGTCGGAGGTGAGCCGGTCACCCACCACCCAGAGTTCGGCCTCCGGCACCTGCGCCATCGCCGCCAGCAGCTCCGGATGGCCTTTGTGCCGCACCAGCCGGGACACGACGATCACGACCACGCGCTCCTGGGGCGTGCCGAGCGACGCCCGGATCTGCGCGCGACGCTGCGGATCGGGGTGGAAGGCGGCAGGAGACCGGCCGTTGCCGATGCCGATCGCGCCATCGTGGATCCGGAGACGTCGTGCGTCGGCCGCCTCCTCGTCTGACACGGTGAAGTAGTGGTCGGTGACGCGGCCGGCGATCCATTCCAGCAGCAGCGATACCAGCCGGCGCGGCAGCGGACCCGGCTGGTTGAACAGGAAGCCGTGGCAGGTATAGGCGACCACCCGCACGCCGCAGGTCCACGCGGCCAGCCGCGCCAGCACGCCACTGATCGGCATGTGCGCGTGCAAGAGGTCCGGCCGTTCCCGTCGGATCAGCCGGACCAGCGACAGGAATGCCTTCGCCTGCGCCAGCGGCGACAGGCTGCGCGCCAGGGGCAGCGCCTCCACGCGGAACCCTTCGGCGCGTACGTCGCGCAGCAGCGGCCCCTCGGCGCACACCCCCACCACGTCGTGCCCGCGCGCGCGCAGGCCCCGCATCAGCGGCAGCAGGAAGTGCCGCAGCGAGAAGTCGACGTTGGTGATCTCGAGGATCTTCACCGGCCCGCGACGCCGGTGCGTCAGGATTCGGCGCGGATCAGCGCCCACCGGATCGCCTTCGCCGGCGGCGGGTCGTCCGCCGGCGTCACGTCCCCGGCATCCGCTTCCGCGGCCGCCTGCGGCAGGACGGTGATCGCGATCTGCAGGCTGCGGCGCGGAACGTCGCCGCCAAGGTAGATGCTTTCCTCGACCGACAGCCGGCCGCTGTCGACCCGGAACCGCCACGCGTTGCCGGACGGTAGCGTCAGCAGCACCGCACCCCCCTCCTCGGCCGCCGGGGGCTCGTCGCCCTCGCGCACCGCCCTCACCGAGGGATGCAGGTGGAAGCGCAAGGCGAAGGGGTTCGGCCGACCAACCAGGGAGTCCTCGCCACGTATGTCCTCGCCGCCGTCGGCGATGTAGATGCGCCGGTGGTGCACGGCGCCAAAGCCCGGCACGTAGCCATCATGGCTGAGGTCGAGCCAGTGCGCGCCGCTGGCCTGCCGGTGGTCCAGGGTGACGTGGGCCGGGCGTCGCGACACGGTGGCGGCGCGGAACTCCGACGAGCTGGTGTCGGCGATTGACAGGGTGGAATGCGCCGCAGTGGCGCGCAGCGCGTCGCGCCAGGCGGGCAGCATGCCGGTGCCGCAATTGGTGATCAGCCGCTCGCGCCCGGCCGACATCTCGAACGACAGGGTGCCGGCATGGGCGGCCGCGTCGAAGCCCGGCGGCGGCGGTGGTCCGACGTCGACCAACAGCAGGCTGCGCCCGGACGGGATCCGAACGAACCCGCCATCCGGCATGGCGGCGGCGATCACCCGGCCGCGCGTCGCCTGGCTCAGCACCAGGTCGACCAGCACCGGGTTCTCCTCGTGGCTGCCGTTGAACAGCGCCAGCCCGCCGTCGCCGTGGCGGAGCGCGCGCAGCACCGAGCTCATCCGGTCGAGCGCTGCCGCCAACGCCAGCGGCGGCCCGATCTGTCCCGCCTGCATCAGCGCCCTGATCTCCGCCAGTTCCCGCAGGGCGTTGAACTGCGCGCCCGGGCTGCGCTCGGCATGGCTGCCGTCGGGCAGCACCTGGCGGCCGATCTCCGGCCCGATGTGGCGCATCGCCCGGGTCAGGAAGCCGGCCTGCTCCGGCATCGCGACCGCTGCCGCCAGCAACCCCTTGAGGCAGGTCAGGGCGCGGTGGTCGTGCTGCGTCGTTGGAACGCTGGCGGCCAGGGTGCGCGCATCCACCATCAGGCGCGCCATCAGCCGCTGCCGGAACGCGTCGTCGGCGGTGGCGGCGAAGAAGTCGTAGTGCGACAGCCAGGCGGTGATCCGGCTCGCCACCACGGGTGGCGTGCGGGCGGCGGGATCGATCGGTGGCCGGCCCAGCCAGTCCGATACCAGGGCGCGGGCGCGCAGGCGGCCGGCGTCGGTGCCGAGTGCCCGCAGGTCGCGCAGCCATGTGAAGCCGTGCGCATGCGCCCGGAGCAGCGGCGGCACTGCCGGGTCGCCCCACAGGCCGCCGGGCTGCGCCGGCTGCGCGTCACCCCGCATCGGTCGCAACGGGCCGATCGCGCCGGAGAACACCAGATCGCCCTTCATCAGCCGTGCGCCGCGTCCGGTATCACCCGGCCACAGGTCGCGGATCGACGCCGAAGGCGCGTCGGGGACGCGTCCGCCGCCGAGACCCGGCAGCCGGGTCAGGGACAGGCGGGCGTCGCGGGTCCAGTCTCGCACCGCCATCAGGAGCCGGTCCCGCTCCCGCCCTCAGGCCGCATCAAGGCCGGCTTCGGAACCGCCTGGACCCTCGCCCGCAGCCACACGGAGCGCCGCGATCGCCGCCGCGTAGTCCGGCTGACCGAACACGGAGGTGCCGGCGACCAGGGTGTCGGCGCCGGCAGCGACGCTGAGCGCTGCGGTGCGCGGGTCTATGCCGCCGTCGACGATGATCGGGATCTGTCGTCCGGTCGCGTCGGCCATGCGGCGCAGCTGTCCGATCTTGTGCAGCTGGCTGGACAGGAAGCCTTGCCCGCCGAAGCCGGGGTTGACCGTCATCACCAGGATCAGGTCGGCCAGGTCCATCACCGCGGAGATCGCCTCCGCCGGCGTCGCCGGGTTGAGCGCGATCCCCGCCTTCACGCCGAGAGAGCGCACCAGCTGCATGGAGCGGTGGGTGTGCGGGCCCGCCTCGATGTGCAGGTGGATGTGTGCGGCACCCGCCTCCGCGAAGGCGGCAAGGAACGGGTCGACCGGCGCAATCATCAGGTGGACGTCGAACAACAGTCGCGACCGGGGACGGAGCGCCTTGATCATCTGCGCGCCGAACGACAGGTTCGGCACGAAATGGCCGTCCATGACGTCGAGATGCAGCCAGTCGGCGCCGGCAGCCTCGACCGCCGCCACCTCCTCGGCCGCCCTGCCGAAATCCGCCGCGAGGAGGCTGGGTGCGACGACGACCGGTCTGGGGGATGTGGCGGACATGAGCGGTTTGTAGCAGCAAGTGACGAGCCGGGCGCAAGACGGCGGGCGTCGGGTCAGGCACGCACGAACCGGGCGGCGAAGAAGCCGTCCATGCCGCCGAACTCCGGCCACAGCCCCGGGTGGGTGCGCAGCCAGCCCTCCTCGGTTCGTGCCTCAGGCAGCGCCGCCAGCTCCTCCGCAGTGAAGGGATCGGGACGCAGCCCCAGCCGGATCGCCGACCTGGCCCGAAGCGGACCCTCCTCCGGCTGCAGCGAGCAGACCGCGTAGACCATCCTGCCGCCGGGACGCAGCATGCGTGCGGCGGCCGCGATCAGCCGGTCCTGGCCCTCGGTCAGCGCCGCGATGTCGGACGCGCGCTTGAGCCGGAGCACGTCCGGATGACGCCGGACGGTTCCGGTGGCGCTGCACGGCGCGTCGAGCAGCACCGCGTCGAGCGGCGACGGCGGGCTCCATGTGATGGCGTCCGCCTTGACCGTCTCGACTTCGAGCCGCAGCCGGAGAAGGTTCCGCCGCAGCCGGAGCAGGCGGCGCTCGTCGCGCTCCACCGCCACCACATGGGCACCGGCGGCGGCGAGCTGCGCCGTCTTGCCGCCCGGGGCCGCGCACAGGTCGGCGATACGCTCCCCGGCCAGCGGCGCCAGCAGCCGCGCCGGCAGGCAAGCGGCCGCGTCCTGCACCCAGAATGCGCCGTCGTCGTAGCCGGACAGCCTGGATACGGACGTGCCGGCCGGGAACCGCACCGACCCTGTCGGCAGCAGGATGCCGCCCGCCGGAGCGGCAGCGCCTGGCGCAAGGCTCAGGTCGAGCGGCGCTTCCCGCACCAGCGCCTCGCCGATCTGCCGCGCCGAACCGCCCCAGGACGACCACAGCCAGGCAGGCACGTCGAGCCTGGGACCGTCGAGTCCCTCCAGCACCGCGCTTCCGGCAGCGGCGACGCGACGCAGCACCGCGTTCGCCAGGCCCGCGAACGGCGCCAACCCGCGCGTGCGCAGCAGCGACACCGTCGTCCCGACCGCGGCGTGCGGCGGCGTGTCGAGGAAAAGCAGCTGTGCCGTGCCCATCAACAGCGCCAGGCGGACACGGGGCGGCGGCGCCCTGGCCAGGAACGGCTCGATGACCGCATCAAGGGTTCCCATGCGTCGCAGCACCGCGGCGGCGAGTCGGTGCGCCGCCGCCCGGTCGCGCGGCAGGATGCCGGACCCGGCCGGGTCCGCGCCGTCGAGCGCGTCATCGAGCGGGCGCCGCCGCTCCAGCACGGCCACCAGCACGTCGAAGGCGATGGTGCGGGTGGGGTCGGGTCCCGGGTCGCGCGCGGGGGAGGCGCCCGGGCTTAATCGTCTGTTCATGCACACCGGAACACAATGCTCGGCGACAGATGGCATGGGGCCGGATGGCGGACCAGGGCGAGGCAGGCCGGACATCATGACAACCCAGGCCTGGATGGTGCAGTCCCGTGCCAACGTGCCGGTTGCAGACGTGCACATCCCGTTCACCGGCCCGCTGCTGTCGGGGGTGCGCGGGCGCCGGCAGCGGACCGGGCTCGAGTTCATCCTGCCGAACCCGTCCGGCGGCCGGGGCACCTACGTGGTGAGCTGGTCCCAGGCTGCAGGGCTCGCAGCACCCACCCTGCACGACACGATCCTTGCCAAGCGGCTGCACGACATGCCGAGCCTCACTCCGGCGGCGGTGCGCAACGTGGCGCGCCTCGTGGCGGCTGAAGGTTACGTCGGCCGGGAAGCGGCGGAAGCGGCCATCCGTTCACAGACCAAGATCGAGGCGGAGACGCTGCGCCTTTGGGCGATGTTCCTGCTGGCGCTGATCCAGCAATCTGGGATACCCAGCTTGGAGCAGGGGCGCATCCTGGCGGGTCTCGGCAATGCCGGTCCCGGAGTCGTCACCGACGGGTTCGTCGCCGCCGCCGGCCGCCTTGGCTGGGAACCGTCCGCGCTGTCGGACGCCCTCGGCCAGCTTTCGACTGCCTTCCTGCCCATGGGCGCCAAGGGACAGGCGCGGCGGCTGCTGGGCCTGATGCAGGCGCTGCATCCGGCGCTCCTAGCGGAGCAGACGCAGCATGCACAGGACACGGCGCTGTCGCCTGCCCTTCTTGCCCGGACCATCAACGGCGTGTCGCACGGGCTCGGCCTGGCGACGGCCTCGCTGGACGAAGCTGCGCGCGCGCTTGCTGATCCGGCCGCCCTGCTGGTCCGCTGGCGGACCGATCCGGCCGGGGCGCTGGCTGCTGCGCGACATGTCGAGGAAACCCTCGACGGCTGGGACCGGATCTGCCTTCTCTGGCTGGATGCCGATACCTTGTCTGCCCGGCTCGGCCTGCTGCCGGAGATCGGCTTGCTGGTGCGGCTGGCCAGCGCCGTCACGGCCGGAGACGCCGACACCGCCCCTGCAGGCAGGGGAAACGGCGCCCAGGGTCAACCTGGCGTTCCGGACGCCGCGGCATCGCAGGCACAGACCGCCAGGCAGGAACGCGAACCGCCCCGCGGCGCGCCGGCCCCAGGGCTGGTCGAGCGCAACGAACGCATCAGGGCGCGTGAACTCACACTGGAGCACAGTGATGGCTGACGGAGGCAGGCCCGCTGCGGACGGCGTGCGCGCGTTGTCGAAGGAGTTCCGCAACGCGAGCGACGAGAAGATCCTCAAGGTCACGCGCATGATCGACCTCCTGCCGGAGCGCGGCGAGGCCGATGCCCTGCTGGAGCCGGTCCGCGCCCGCCTCGCCGCCCTTCGTCCAGTCCGCCGGATGAACCGCACGCGGCTGCTGTTCACCCCGTTCGACCCGGTCATGGTGTCGGGAGCGGCCTGGCGTCCCGGCGACCTGAGCATTCCGCGGTCCATCCTGGCCCCCGTCTCGGCGCTGATCTTCGGCTCCGGCGACGGCATCCCGTCGATCCTGCCGACCCTCGACGAGGGCGACGAGGCGCAGCTCACGCGGGTGGGGGCGCCGCTCTGGCAGGCCGCCGCCGCCTGCCTCGCCACCGTCCCGATCCCGCCTGCGTGGGAAACGCCGGACTGGCAGAAGCAGAACGGCCTGACGGTGCCGATGGTCATGCCGCTCATCCCGGTGCTGCGGCTGGTACTGGACCAGGCGGTGGCACTCCGCACCGTGCCGCCACGCCAGCATCCGGACTGCGACCCGGCGCTGACCGCGCTGCTGTCCGAGGCGATGCGGGTGGGGCCGCTCGGCTGGGGCATCATGTTGAGGCTGTTGTTCGACGTGGCGCCACCGGATCAGGTGGCGCGTCTCGCCCTCGCCATGGCACGCGGCAGCCGCTTCTCCACCACGCTGCAGGCCAGCCTGGATGGCGCCATCGGGGAAATGCTCGACCACATGGAAGCGCCGCAGCCGGTCCAGGCAGCGGAGCAGCTCGATGTGGGCGCGCTGTCCGGACGCCTCCACCTGATCGACCGGGTCGAGGAGCTTCGCAAGCTGGAGAACCGACCGCTCGAGGAGCAGCGGCGGGTAACGCGGTTGCGGCAGGGATTGGCGGCCGAGAACCGCACGGTGTTCGAGCAGGCGCTCCAGTCACGGCTGGTGGAACTCGACCAGGTGTCGGCAGGGCCGGCACCGGAGGTCATGGCGACGGAGGCGGTGCTGGCGATCGAGGCGGAAGCGCGGCAGCTGCGTGCGTTCGCCGTGGCCGCGGCGAAGCTGGGAGATGCGGACGAGTATGACCGACTGCTCGAACAGGCGGCCGCCCGCTACGTGCGCACCGGTGCCAGGAGCGGCATGACGCGCGCCGATCGCATGCGGGTGACGGAATTGCTGGTGGGAAGCGAGAAGGCGATCCAGGTGCTCGGCCTGGGGTGATCCGACGCAGACTTCACGTTTTGTTTATCGTCGTCGGCCAAGCTGGATTGGAAACGTGAAGCGGCTCGATGCCGCAGCGGACCGGCAAGAGGCGGACGGATCCATGGGTGCCCTGCAATCGATGCGAACCTTCACGAGGCCGGGCCGGCCCATCCACGCGTCCATGATGCCCGGCGACATGATGCCGCCTGCCCGTCGGTCGGAGCAGAAGCCCGACATCGGGGTGCACCTTCCCTTCCTGGCGCCGATGCTTGGCGCGGTGCGACTGCGTCCCAGTCCGCAGGGTCTGGAGTTCGCGCTGCCGAACCCGTCCGGAGGGCGCGGAGTCTACGTCGCTGCCTGGAGCGTCGTGGCTGGCTTCGCGGCTCCCAACCTGCATGACACGCTGCTGGTCGGCCGCCTGTCCGGTCTGGACAGCATCGGTCCGGCCGACGTGCGCCAGGCGGCACGGCTGGTGGCCCTGGAGGGCCATGCCGGCCGGGACGCTGCGGATGCGGCACGCCAGGCGCAGGATGCCCTCGACATCGCCGCCCTGCGGCTGCGTGCGCAGCTGCTGCTGTCCCTGGCGCGGCACGGCGGCTTCGATCATCCGGAGGATGCGATGAGCTGCATGGATCGGGACGGCTTCAACATGCTGGCGGCGCGGCTAGGCTGGCGCGGACCGCAGCTTGCCGAGGCGCTGCAGGAGGTTTCGGTGCATTACGCATCGGTCGCGGTGGGCGCCGGGCACGTGTCCGGGACGCAGCCGCCGCAGCGGATCTCGGGCGAGATCGGGCGGCACGAGACCGGCCGCTGGGGACGGCTGCTGTCGCTGGTCCAGAAGCTTCGCGGCTCGCTGGCGGAGGAGCAGTTCAGTCGCGGCGGCACCGACGCGATGCTGCTGGGTCGGATCATGGCGGCGGCCGACCATTGCATCCGTCAATGCGCGCTGCTGCTGCCCGAGATCGGGGCGATGCTGGCCAACCCGATCTTTCTGCTGGACGCCTGGCGTGCCGGCAGCCTGATGGCCTCGAACTGGCTGCACGCGCTTGAGGCCGTGTTCGACGGCTGGGACCGCATCTGCCTGCTGTGGTTCGACGCGCGGAGCCCGCGCCTGCGCCAGCTGCTGATTCCCGAGATCGCCGCCCTCACCCGCACCAGCAGCAGTGACGGCTGGCTGATGGGCGGGCGGGAACCGGACACCGTCATGGGCGATGCCGACACCGCGAGTTGCAGCTGGCAGCGGCAAAGGCTCACGCGCAACGAACGGGTGCGGGCGCAGGAGCTAACCTTCGAGCTCCAGGCGACATAGTGCCGGAAGGGCGGTACCTGGTACCGCTTGACCCGAACCCCGCACCGCGGGAGCGTGCGCCGCATGATCGCATTGGAGCCGGACGATGGACCACGGCCGGGGGTCGAGGAGGAGCCGGACGCCTGCTCCGATCCGATCGCTGCCGCGCTTGCGCGGATCCGCCGGCGGATCCGCGAGGCTGCGGAGCGCGCCGGCCGTCCGGGAGGAGCCGTGGACCTGGTCGCGGTGTCGAAGACCCATCCCGGCCAGGCGGTCGCAGCGGCGCTGACCGCCGGCCAGGAGCTGTTCGGCGAGAACCGGGTGCAGGAAGCCCAGTCCAAGTTCCCCCTGCTTCGGCCGGATTGGCCCGGGCTCAGGCTGCACCTGATCGGGCCGTTGCAGACCAACAAGGCGGAGGATGCGGTCGGCCTCGCCGACGTGATCGAGACCCTGGACCGCGTGCGCCTGGCGGACGCGCTGGAACGTGCGTCGCAGAAGGCCGGACGGCTGCCAAGGTTGCTGGTGCAGGTCAACATCGGCGCGGAGCCGCAGAAGGCCGGGGTATCCCTGGACGAGGCGGACCGCTTCATCGGCGACTGCCGGCGGCGGTTCGGCGACCAGCTGGTCGGCCTGATGGCAATCCCGCCGGCAGAAGCCGACCCGGTGCCGTTCTTCCGGCACCTGGCGGCGATGGCCGCGGCCCACGGGCTGGCCCGGCTGTCCATGGGCATGTCGGGCGATTTCGAGCAGGCGATCGCCTGCGGCGCCACCTCGGTGCGGATCGGCACCGCGATTTTCGGCGGCCGACCCGTGGCGCCGCCGCTTGCGCCTGCGCGGAACTAGGTCGTATGGGGCAGCGTCGGGCTCCAGACTGCGTTGCCCCCGGAGCCGGAGCATGGCTGGATGAGTGACATCGCCGGAGCATCCGGCCCCGGGCTGTTCGGCGGCAACCTGTCGGAGGCCGGCAGCGAGCCCGCACCCGGCGGCGGCCACGGCACGATCCGCAACCGGGGGGTGACGATCGCATCGGTGATGGCGGTGCTTGGCGTCGTCTACGGCGACATCGGCACCAGCCCACTCTATGCGCTGAGCGCCACCATCAACATCATCAGCAACAACGCTCCGCCGACGCCGTGGGAAGTGCTGGGGATCGAGAGCCTGATCTTCTGGTCGCTGGTCCTGGTCGTGACGGTCAAGTACATCATGCTGATCATGCGCGCCGATAACAACGGCGAGGGCGGCATCCTGTCCCTGATGGCGCTGGCGCAGCGCGTGGCGCCCGATCCCAGGCTGCGTGCGGTGCTTGGGCTGGTCGGAATCATCGGCGCCTGCCTGTTCTTCGGTGATGGCACGATCACGCCGGCAGTCTCGGTGCTGTCGGCGGTGGAGGGGATCGAGGTCAGCATACCGAGCGCCGCGGACGTGGTGCTGCCGGTGTCGATCGTGGTGATCGTGGCGCTGTTCGGCATGCAGTGGCGCGGCACCGGCAGCGTGGGCCGGATCTTCGGTCCCGTGATGCTGCTCTGGTTCGGCTCGATCGGGGCGCTGGGCGCAATCGAGGTGGCGCACCAGCCGTTCGTGTTGCACGCGCTGCTGCCCTACCACG
This sequence comes from uncultured Acetobacteraceae bacterium, assembly GCA_964249735.1. Taxonomy (GTDB): domain Bacteria; phylum Pseudomonadota; class Alphaproteobacteria; order Acetobacterales; family Acetobacteraceae; genus Lichenicola. The sequence goes on from CAXUDP010000034.1 coordinate 15,445, forward strand.
CCGTGATCTTCATCTGGGACCATGGCTGGATCGCGTTCATCGCACTTGGCGCGGTGGTGTTGGCGGTCACAGGAGCGGAGGCGCTCTACGCCGACATGGGTCATTTCGGCCGGAAGCCGATCCGGGTCGCCTGGCTCGGCTTCGTGCTGCCGGCGCTGGCGCTGAACTACCTCGGCCAGGGAGCGCTGATCATCGCGCATCCGGCGACGATCAAGAACCCGTTCTTCCTGTTGTGCCCGCCCTGGCTGCAGGTGCCGATGGTGATCCTGGCGACCTGCGCCACCGTGATCGCCAGCCAGGCGATGATCACCGGCGCCTTCTCGATCTCGCGCCAGATGGTGCAACTCGGCTACTTCCCACGCCTGCGCGTGCTGCACACCAACGCGGACGAGGAAGGCCAGATCTACGTGCCGCAGGTGAACTGGGCATTGATGGTGGGGGTGGTGCTGCTCGTGCTGTCGTTCCGCTCCTCGGCCGCGCTGACCTCGGCCTACGGCATCGCGGTCACCGGCACCTTCATGTGCACCTGCGTGCTGGCGGCGGTGGTGTTCCGGCGTGTCTACAAGTGGTCGCGGTTCGCGGCCCTGGGCACGTTCGGCACCTTCTTCCTGATCGATGGCACCTTCTTCGCTGCCAACGCGCTCAAGATCCCGCAGGGCGGCTGGGTGCCGCTGATGCTGAGCGTGGTGCTGACCACGCTGATGACCACCTGGAAGACGGGCCGCAACCTCATCCTGTCGCGCTGGAAGCAGGACAGCATGCCGCTGGCCTCGTTCCTGGCGCGGCTGCCGCAGTCGCGGACCCTGCGGGTGCCCGGGATCGCCATCTTCCTGACCGCCAACGCCGAATACGTACCGGCCTGCCTGCTGCACAACCTCAAGCACAACAAGGTGCTGCACGAGCGGGTGCTGTTCGTCACCGCGCAGAACCTGGACCAGCCGGAAGCCGATCCGGGGGGGCGGATGCTGGTCGAGGAGCTGGCGCCGGGCATGCACCGCGTCACGTTGCGCTATGGCTTCATGGAAAGCCCCAACCTGCCCCGCGCCCTGGAAGGCTTGCGGGCGCAAGGGGTCGACTTCGACCCGATGCAGGCATCCTACTTCGTCAACCGCGAGGTGCTGGTGCGTGGCACCATCCCGAAGATGCGGTTGTGGCGCATCTCGCTGTTCCTGCTGATGGCGCGCAATGCGGTGCCGGCCATCGAGTTCTTCCGCATCCCCTCCGACCGCGTGGTCGAACTCGGCGTCCGCGTCGCCATCTAGCGTTCATGCTCAACAATCGGGTTCCAAGGGCTGCGCCCTTGGCGGGTCCAGGGCAGCGCCCTGGCCTTGCTCTATACATCCACTGGCCGTTCTGCCTGGCGAAGTGCCCCTACTGCGACTTCAACAGCCACGTCCGCGACGCGATCCCGCAGACCCGGTTCGCTCGCGCCCTGCGCACCGAGTTGGCCACCGAGGCAGCACGGCTCGGCCCCCGGCCACTGGTGTCGATCTTCTTCGGCGGCGGCACGCCGAGCCTGATGGCGCCGGAGACGGTGGCCGCGCTGATTGAGGACGCCCGTCGCCTGTTCCGCCCCCTGCCCGACCTCGAGATCACCCTGGAAGCCAACCCGACCAGCGTCGAGGTGGGCCGGCTACGTGCGTTCCGCGCAGCCGGCGTCAACCGGGTATCTCTGGGCGTGCAGAGCCTGGAAGACGACGCGCTGCGCCTGCTCGGCCGGGCGCACTCCGCCACCGAGGCGATCGCGGCGCTGGAGCTGGCGCGGGAGGTCTTTCCGCGGATCTCGTTCGACCTGATCTACGCGCGTCCGGGACAGGATCTGCCAGCCTGGCGGGCAGAGCTGGACCGCGCGCTGGCGCTGGCGGCGGACCACCTGTCGCTCTACCAGCTGACGATCGAGTCGGGTACGCGCTTCGAGGCGCTGCATCGGCAGGGGCTGATCGCGATGCCGCACGAGGACCTCGGCGCCGCGCTGTATGAGGAAACCGCTGCCGTTGCGGCGGCGCATGGGCTGCTGGCCTATGAGGTGTCGAACTACGCGGTTCCCGGCTCGGAAAGTCGGCACAACCTGGCCTATTGGCGGTATGGCGACTACCTCGGCATCGGCCCCGGCGCCCATGGCCGGATCACCCGCCCAGACCCGGACGGGACGTGCGCGATCTTCGCCACGCGCCGGCATCGCGCTCCGGAACCGTGGGCTGAGCGGGTGGAACGGGCCGGCCATGGCACGACGGAGGACACACGGCTGGTGGCGCCGGAGCCGGCGCGGGAGATGCTGCTGATGGGCCTGCGCCTGTCGGAAGGGATCGATGCTCAGCGCTTCGCCGCGCGCATCGGCACGGCCCTGCCGGACGCGCTGGAGCCGGTGATCCTGGAGGCAGCGGTCGAGGCGGAGTATTTGCGCTGGGACGGTGACTGCCTTGTCGCGACTCCGGCCGGGCGGCTCCGACTCGAGGCGCTGCTGGCTGCATTGGTGAGGTGAGGAGCGGTACCGACCGATGCGCAGGTCCTGATCCGCCCGCCAGGCACCGGTTCGACGGGACTCTGACGGGCCGGCTGTGCCGCGGGGGGCATCGATGGGTTCCTGATCGCGAAACTGATGGAAGCGCCCGTCGATGCGGATCTGGACGATGGTGCCGATGGCGGCCATGCCCATGTCCAGGCGGCAGGATCTGGGCCGGACCGGATCCGGTCGCCACCCGTCGCGACGGAACGGCAGGTGGACACGGGACGGTTCGTGGCGCTGTCATGGACGGTCAGCAAACGGCTTCAAGGCACTGAAGGAATGAGCATGACGTCAAACGAAGCATCCACCGTTCTGATCGTCGGCGCGTCGCGCGGGCTTGGTCTGGGGCTGGTGCAGCGGCATCTCGAGCGCGGCTGGCGGGTGATCGCGACCGTGCGTGGCCGGTCAGAGGCGCTCGAAGGGTTGGCGGCCGAGGCCGGCGGGCGGCTCAGGATCGAGACGCTGGACGTCACCCGGCCGGAGCAGATCGCGGCACTGGCGGAGCAACTGTCCGGCACGCGGCTCGACCTGCTGTTCGTCAACGCGGGCGTGACGCATAACGGGGCGCAGCCGGTCGGCGAGATGTCGGACGAGGAGTTCATGCACGTGCTGCGCTCCAACGCGCTGGGGCCGATCCGCGTGGTGGAGCGGCTGGGCGGGCTGGTGCCGGCGGGCGGAACGGTGGCGGTGATGACGTCGGGGCTGGGCAGCGTTGCGAACAACGAGAGCGGCGGGCTGGAAGCGTACCGGGCCAGCAAGGCGGCGCTGAACACCATGCTGCGCTCGCTGGCGGCGAGGAAAAGCGCTAGCAGAATCTGCTATCTCGCGGTCGATCCGGGGTGGGTCCTGACGGACATGGGCGGTCCGGACGCGCCGCTCGACGTCGGGACCAGCACGCGCGGCATCGCCGACATGCTCGAGGCCCGTCGCGGACAGGCCGGGGTGGCGTTCGTGACGCACGAGAACAAGGCGGTGGCCTGGTAGGCGCTCCGTGCCGCTGAACCTGATCAAGCTCGCGGTCGGCGTCGCCACGCCGGACGCGTTGTCGGAACGGCAACGGGTCCGGTCGCAGGAGACCGGCGCCCATGGCGGGCGGGCGTTCTTCCGCACGCGCAGCTTCCCCAGGCGGTCGGAGGAGGTTCTGGCGGGCGGCTCGATCTACTGGGTGACCGCCGGGCTGCTGCTGTGCCGGCAGTCGATCCACGACATCGTGCAGGATCGCCGCGACGACGGCACGCCCTGCACCGGGGTGGTGCTGGATGGGCCGGTGGTGGCGGTGGTGCCGCGCGCGGTGCGGGCGTTCCAGGGCTGGCGCTATCTCACCGAGGCGGACACGCCGGCGGACCTGGACGGCAATCCGACGACCGGCGACGAGCTGCCGCCCGGGCTGCGTCGCGAGCTGCTGGCGTTGTGCCTGCTCTGAGCCGGGAGGTCCTGATCGGGTTCGACTCTGCCTGGACCGACAATCCACGAAATCCGGGTGCGGTCGCCGGCCTGGTGATCGAGGATGGGCAGGCGACGTTCCACCCGCCACGTTTGGCGCATTTCGACGAGGCGGAAGACTTCATTCGGACGCTGGCCTCGTCGGACGGGTTGCTGCTGGTGGCGATCGACCAGCCGACGATCGTGCCGAACCTGACCGGAAGCCGGCCGGTGGAGCGGGTCGCGGCCAGCATCGTCAGCAGGCTTGGAGGTGGCGTGCAGCCGGGCCGTCGCGGCGGTGCCGGGGCGGCGATGTTCGGCGACGCGGCACCGATCTGGCGCTTCCTGTCCGGCCTGGAGTTGATCCAGAACCCGGATTTCAGCCGGGTCGCGACGCAGGGGCGGTTCGGGATCGAGGTGTTCCCGGCACTGGCGCTGCCGTCGCTGCTGCCGGAGATCTGGGCCCGGAAGAAGGCGGTGAAATACAACCCGGCCCAGAGCGGGAGCTTTCTGCAGACCGACTGGCACCTGGTCTGCCGCGGCTTGGCTGGGTGGGCGGCGGCATCCGGGCTGGCCGCACTCGAAGGATGGGCAATGGAGCAGGATCGCAACCTGCTGCCCAGGAAGGCCGATCAGGACCGCCTCGATGCGGCAGTCTGCCTGCTGATCGCTCACCATTGGCGGTACGCATCGCGGGATCGGAGCCTTGTGCTGGGCGACCGGCAGCATGGCTACATCGTGACGCCGATCACGGCGGATACCGGACCGGTGCTGCGGGCGGCAGCGGCAAGGGTGAACGTCCCGGTAGATCAGGGCTGGACCGATCCGATCCTGACGCCGGTGCCGGT
>CAXUDP010000034.1:20320-33893 GCA_964249735.1 uncultured Acetobacteraceae bacterium
GCCGGTGCCGGTCAGGCGGGGTCGATCATGAACTGTTCGATGCCGCCATCCGGATAGCTGCGCTCGATCGCGGTGAGGGTGCGGCGGGTGGTGGTGATGGTCCAGATCCGGGTCCGCATGCCGCCGCGCATCGACTCGCGGTCGAGATGGAACAGGCGGGCAGCGCCGAGGGCGGCCAGGCCGTTCTTCTGGTCGGCCAGCACGGCGGGGGTCAGGTAGGCGTTGCCGTTGGTGGTGAACAGGCGGCGGTCGATCGTGCCGCGGCGGAAGCCGTCGAACACGGTCCGGGCACGGGCTTCGGCAGCATCCGGCTTGAGCACCACGAAGGCGATCCGGTCCACCACCGCGACGGGGCTGGCCCAGTCGTTGTTGGTGAGGGCCACCACCGCGACCTTGTCGTCAGGCCACACCGCGTTGGCGGCGAGGTAGCCGGAGCCGGCGCCGTCGTGGCTCCATTCGCGATGGCCTCCGGCGTCGGACAGCTCCAGGCCGAGGCCGTAACGGGTGTCGCGACCGCTGCGGAGGATCACCGGCCTGGTCATCTCGTCGTAGGAGCCGGGCGCCAGCAGGGAGCGGTCCATCAGGCTGATGTCCCACAGCGCCAGGGTGGACGGGTCCATCGCCAGCTCGCTGGCGCCGAACAGCCAGCCGGGCGCCTCCTTGGTGGCCGGGCGGGGCGGGCCCAGGGCGTAGCGGGTGATCGCCTCGGCGTCGGGGGAGTGGAGCGGCGCGGTGTCGTCCTCCGTCACCCGCTCCATGTGCAGCGGGGCGAAGATGCGCTGCCGCAGGAACGCCAGGAGGGGCTGGCCCGACAGCGTCTGCACGATCGCGCCGGCCAGGACGTAGCCGGTGTTGGAGTACTGCCAGTCGGTGCCGGGCGGGAAGTCGAGCGGCCTGCTGCCCCATTCCGCCAGCAGGGCGTCGAGGCTCGTGGGCCGGGTCATCTCGACCGGCACGTAGTCCTGCGGCCAGTAGTCGCGGGTGCCCGCGGTGTGGCTGAGCAGCTGGCGAACCGTGACGGCGCCGGCGGGTGCAGCGGACAGGCGGGGAAGATACTTCGCCACCGGGTCGTCCAGCCGGAGCCTGCCGTCCTGCTGCAGCAGCAGCACGGCCGCCGCGGTGAACGCCTTGGACACGCTGTCGACCGCGTAGCGGGTGCGGGTGGTGGCGGCGCGCTGCGGGTGGAGGCGGGCCTGCCCGTAAGCGTGGGCATAGGCGAGCCGGCCGTCCTGCACCACCGCCACCGAGACCGACGGCGCGCCGCTGCGGGCCAGCCATTCCCCCACGCTGTCGTCGATCGCCCGCGTCTGCTGCGCGGTCAACGGGGCCGCGATCGCGAGCGGTGCGGTCAGGACCAGCACGGACGCGAGGATCGAGGCCGGCAGCAGAAGTCTCACGTCCGGCGTCTCCCATATCCCGTATCCCGGGGCGGAAGCGTATCGGCCGGCCCGGAGCGGGTCCAGGCGCGTCGGACCCTGTGGCAGATCGGCACGGCGGGCGGGGATTCGATCGCCCGTCACACGCTCCGGTTGATCGGAGGGACGGCGCTGGTCACCATGCTGCGGTCATGCCTTCGCCGCACGCCACCGGTGTCCTGCCGCGCCTGTTCCGGCTGCTGCCGCTGCTGTGCCTGCTGACGGCGTGCGGCGGCGGCGGCCGCACGGCGCAGACCGGCTACGGCGTCGGCGGCATGAGCTACCCCGAGCCGGGGCCGCCGGGAGATCCGTGGCGGCCCTACATCCGGCAGGCGTCCGACCGGTTCAGCGTGCCGCAGGCCTGGATCCGGGCGGTGATGCACCAGGAGTCCGGCGGGCACGAATATCGCAACGGCGAGCCGATCACCTCGAGCGCCGGGGCGATGGGGCTGATGCAGCTGATGCCGGCGACCTATGCGGACCTCGAAGGGCAATTCGACCTCGGCAGCGACCCGTTCGAGCCGCACGACAACATCATGGCCGGCACCGCCTATATCAGCCAGATGTACCGGAAGTACGGGGCGCCGGCGTTCCTGGCGGCATACAACGCCGGCCCGCAGCGGCTGGACGACTACCTGGCGCAGGGACGGCCGCTGCCGAACGAGACGGTGGACTACGTCGCCGCGATCGCGCCGCATCTCGGCACCGAGATCGCGATGACCGGGCCGCTGGCGACGTATGCGGCGGGAGGCGGCGGCGCCTATGCGGGGGATGACGCAGCACCGGTGCGGCTCACGTCGTATCGGCCAGTGCGTCGCAGCCGCCGGAGCCCGTATGCCGCCTGCTGGCACGATCCGGACGCGGCATACGATCCCGACGCGCCGTGCCGGGCGCCCCCCGCCGTGGCGCCGCCGGTGTTGTCGGCGATCGCGTATGCGCCGGCGGCTCCGGTCGCCGCTGCCGGCTGCGTGCGCGATCCCGACGCGGCCTACGACTCGCCCTGCGGAACGCGCGCGCCGGCGCCGATCCCCTCGGCCCTCGCCTACGCGCCGCCGCCTGCCGCGTCCGGCTGCGCTTCTGATCCGGACGCCGCCTACGACTCCCCGTGCCCGACCCGGGCCGTGATGGCGTTCCCTGCCACGCGCGCCCGACCGACCCGGCCGGCGCTGATGCTGGCGAGCGCCACGGTGCCGGTGCGGCCGGCCGGGGCGTGGGCGATCCAGGTCGGTGCGTTCGTGTCGGTGGACCAGGCCCGGTACGCCACCACCATGGCGCGGCAGGCCGACTTCGCCGTGCTGGCCGGCAGCCAGAGCGTGGTGCAGCCGACCAGCCCGTTCGGACGCGGCGTGCTTTATCGCGCCCGGCTGGCCGGCCTGGCGCAGGGCGATGCGGGCAGCGCCTGTGCGGCGCTGCTGGGACGGAACATCCCCTGCATGGTGGTCACGCCGGGCGGCTGAACCGCTGGAGCCGGCCGTCGTTTCCTCCGAAGCCCCAAGGAGAACGACATGACCGCCATCACCAACCTGGAGCCGCACGACCCGCTGCCGGACGGCCCGGCCATTATCCTGATGCGCCGCTTCGAGGAGGACGACCCGAAGCAGGACATGATGGAGCTGATCATGATCGATGCCGACCAGACCGAGCGGACCAGCCGGCTGCTGACCCCGGACGGGCTGCCGATGCCGTGGGAGCAGGCGGAACAGCGGGTGATCGGCGACGCCGAGGAGGCGGGGATCGAGCGGCTGTACCGGATCGACCGCACCGCCGGGCCGCGCGAGCACGAGGTCGAGGCCCATGGCGGCGACCGCACCGTGAACATGGACGCGCTGGACGACTTCGACCTGGAGGAAGGCGAGAAGGGCAGCGACATGCGCGACATGCCGCTCAACGCGGCGCCGCGGAAGTTCTGAACCGTGGTCCGGCTCCGGGAGCGAGGTGCTCCCGGAGCCGGACGCTGTCCGCGCGGCAGGCCTCAGGACGCGAGTCGGACGGGGCCGGACATGGCGGGCCAATCGGTGTAGCCGGTGGAGTCGCCGCCGTACCAGTACTGCTTCGGCGCCTCGGCCAGCGGCGCGCCGGTGCGCAGCCGGTCCACCAGGTCGGGGTTGGCGATGAAGGAGCGGCCGAAGCTGAACAGGTCGGCGTGGCCTTCGGCGATCGCCCGTTCCGCAAGCTCGATCGTGTAGTTGTTGTTGGCCATGTAGGCGCCGGTCACGTGGCGGCGCAGCACGGCGAAGTCCACGTCCTCCGGATGGTCGCGTGTCTGCTGGGTGATGCCCTCGATCACGTGCACGTAGGCCAGGCCGAGCGGGGCAAGCCGATCCAGGAACGCGCCGTAGGTGCCCATCACGTCGCCGTCGAGCGGGGTTTCGCCCGGCATGGTGGTGGTGGGAGACAGCCGGATGCCGACCCGCTCGCCGCCGCCCCACACCTCGGTCACGGCCTGCGCCACCTCCAGCGGCAGGCGCAGCCGGTTCTCCAGCGAGCCGCCGTAGCGGTCGGTGCGCTGGTTGGTGCTGTCGCGGATGAACTGCTCGAGCAGGTAGTTGTTGGCGGCGTGGATCTCGACCCCGTCGAAGCCGGCGTCGCGCGCGCACCGGGCGGCGTTGCGGTAGTCGTCGACGATCGCCTCGATCTCGGCGGTCGCCAGCGCCCGCGGGGTCACGTGCTCCTGCATGCCTGCGTTGGTGAAGGCCTGCCCGACCGGCCTGATCGCCGACGGCGCCACCGGCAGCGCGCCGCCCGGCTGCAGGCTCGGATGCGAGATGCGGCCGGTGTGCCAGAGCTGCAACACGATCAGGCCGCCATTGGCGTGCACCGCATCGGTGACCGGACGCCAGGCCGCGACCTGTTCGGCGTTCCAGATCCCGGGCGTCAGGGCGTAGCCGCGGCCCTGCGCGGAAATGTTGGTCGCCTCCGACACGATCAGCCCGGCCTGCGCGCGCTGGGCGTAGTAGGCAGCGGCGTAGTCCGGGACAATGCCCTCGTCGCTGGAGCGGCTGCGGGTCAGTGGCGCCATGACGATGCGGTTGGCGAGGTCGAGGGTGCCGGCCCGGAACGGCTTGAACAGGGGGCTGTCTTGGTAGGGGGGCATCGGGCGTCTCCAGGGGTCGGGGGGCGGCACGGCGCGGCCGGTCGTGTGCAGGGCGATAAGGAGGGAGTGGGAGCCGGCGCGACAAGGAGGGCCGGGGCCCGCATCACGCGCTTTCGATCGACCTGCCCGGTCGCCGCCGGTGGTGCCGACGGAAGCTGGTCGCAGGTGTCCGAACCGGCCGTCCGACACCGCCAAGACGGCAGCGCGGCGGGAGTTCCGGCCCGCACCGGCGATCGGGCCCGGGGCCCGGCGCGCACGGGGACCGTCGCGGGCTCCGCCGGCCATGTCGGCCACCATGCTGCCATCTTGAGGGTGATGCTGCGCCAGGTCCGGATCCGCGCGCCACGAGTCCAGGCGTCGCATCCGGTCTGGTGGTCGGCCTGCCGCCCCGTCGGCGGTAGCGGGATCACCGGGAAGGGCGTATGCGGGGCTTCGTTCCCGGGGCGGCTGTCCGGCGGTTGCCGGTCCTGCACGGGGCGGTCGGATGGAGGAACGCGATCCTGCGATCAGGCTCGACCGAAGATGATAAACCGAACCGGTTGTGCAACGATGACGCGGCCGGGAAAACCTGTCATGGTGATCTCGTGACACGTGATCGCGGGGTTGTGGCTTGGAAACGCTGAGGCCGGGGCTGCCCAGGCCGGACGCCGTGCTGCTTCGGCTGCGGCTCATCGGCCGCATGCAGGCGCTGACGCTCGCCAACGAGAGCGTGCTGCCGCTCGGCCGAAAGACGCGCGGGCTGCTGGCGATCCTGGCGCTGTCCGGACGCCGGCCGGTGCTGCGACTCCGCCTGGCGGAGCTGCTGTGGAGCAGGCGATCGGAGGAGCAGGCGCGCGCCTCGCTGCGCCAGGAGATCCACCGCCTGCTGGAGGCGCTGGCGCCGGTAGGCGTCGACGTGATCACGGTGGAGCGGCACACGCTGGCGCTGAAGCCCGCCCTCACCTCGGTGGACGCCGAGCGGATCCTCAACGCCAACGCCAACCAGGCCGAAACCCTGCCGCCGATCGACGGCGTGCTGCTGGAGGAGCTGAACGGCACCGACCCGGCCCTCGACACGTGGCTGCAGGGCGAGCGGACCCGGCTGCGCGAGCACGCGATCGGGCTGTTCGAGCAGATGCTGCTGCGACAGCGCGAGCCGGCCGGAACCATGGCGGCGGCGCGTCAGCTGCTGCTGCTGGACACGCTGCACGAGCGCGCCTGGCGGGCGATGATCCGCGCGCAGCTGGAGCAGGGCGACACCGGGCTGGCGCTGCAGACCGCGGAACGATGCAACGCCGCGTTCTCCGCCATGCATGGCGCGGAGCCGGGGCCGGAAACCAGGCGCCTGCTGTCCGAGCTTGGTCATTCCTCGTCGGGATCGCTGGCCGGCGACATCCTCAGGAACGTCGCCAGCGCGTTCGGGGACGATCCCGCTCCCGTGCAGGACCACGGCGGAGCCGCCGCGTCGGAGCAGCGGACGGAGGCGGCGGCGCAGGGGTTCGGCGCCGTGCGGCCGTCGGAGCCGGCGGACGTGCGACGGCGCGATCCGAACGACAGCCATCCGCTGCTGGCGGTGCTGCCGCTGCTCGACCTCGACGGGGGCGGACAGGGCAGCCTTGCCAGCGGGGTGGTGGACGCGATCACCGCGGGGCTGGTGCGCCAGGGCCAGCTGAAGCTGCTCAGCGGCAGCGAGCTGCAGGGCAGCCTGTCGCAGGGGCGCGAGGACGCGGTGCTGCGCCGCTCGTTCGGGCTCGACTACGTGCTCGACGGCACCCTGCAGCGCGCCGCCGGCCGGCTGCGCGCGATCGTCCGCCTGACCGACATACGCCAGCACGGCCAGATCATCTGGGCGCAGCGCTTCGACGCGGCCGAGGCCGACCCGCTGGCGTTGCACGACCAGATCGCGACGGTGGTGTCGGCGCGGCTGCCGGCCGAGATCATGCTGGTGGAAGGGCGCCGCATGCGTCGTCGGCCGCTGTCGGAACTGGATCCGCACGGGCTGGTGGTGCGGGCGTTCTCCTGCATCCTGACCGGGGACCGGACGCAGAGCGAGCAGGCTTTGTCGCTGCTGCGCCAAAGCATCGACCGCGACGGGGAGGATCCGCTGGCGCATGTCGCAGCCGGCCTCGCCCACTTCCTGCGCGCGCTGCAGCGCTGGGGCGATCCGGCCCGGGAGGCGGAGTTGGCCGACGCCTGCACCCGTATCGCGGTCGAGCGCGCGCCGCTGCTGGCGGTGGCGATGGCGCTGCGCTGCCTGGTGCGCAGCGAGTTGGGCGACATGCCCGAGGCGGCGCTGGCGCTGGCCGAGCGCGCGAGGTCGCTGCAACCGGAATCGCCGTCCAGCTGGGCGGTATCGGCGTTCCCGCTGGTGCGACTGGGTCGTCCCGACGAGGCCGCCTCCTGCCTCGCCCGCTACAAGGCGCTGTTTCCGACCCACCCGTTCGAGATGCTGCTGGACCTGCCGGGGATCATGATCCCGCTGCTGCAGGGCGACGACGAGGCGGCGGCACGGGTCGGTCTCACCCTGTCCGAGCTTCGTCCCGGCTTCGGGCCGCCGCTGGGTCCCTACCTGTCCGCCCTCGGCCACCTCCGCCGCGCCGGCGAGGCGGCACGGGTGCGCAGCCAGCTGGAGGCGATCTGGCCGGGCCTGGGGGTGTCGCAGCTGGTGGCGGCGGCCGGGCTGCGCCGCGCGGCCGACCGCGAGCGCTACGCCGCCGGGTTGCGCCTGGGCGGCCTGATGGAGGCCGGATCCGGCAGGACGGCGGAAGGCACGGACGGGACACAGGGAGCGGCGATTGGGACGGCCGCACCGCTTGGCGACGCCCGGCGGGCAGGATAGACAGTCGGCTCGACGGGCGGGCTGTTCCGGCAGGCCGCCTCCCCCAGAGGCTTCCCCGCTTGCCGACGGCGTTCGCACGCATCGGGGCCGGCCGATCCCAGGTCGCTCAGAGGCACCATGACGCTCCGTCCGCATGATCCCGTGACTGTCCAGGCGACGCGCCGCCATCCGCGGCGACCGGCCGCGTTCGGTGCGGTCCTGGCCCTCTGCCTCGCCGGATGCGGACACGGTTCGGGCGACCGCAGCCAGCCGCTGTCCGGCGACAGCACGCCGCTGTCCACGCCGAGCCAGGAGAACCACCTGCTCGGAGAGGACAAGAGCGCCAGCGCCAACGCCGGCGACCAGGGAGCGGTGGGCGTGAACGCGTACCTGTGGCGCGGCGCGATCGACACCCTGTCCTTCATGCCGTTCGCCTCCGCCGAGCCGGAAGGCGGCATCATCATCACCGACTGGTTCACGCCCCCGACCGTGTCCGGCGAGCGGTTCAAGGCCAACGCCTACATCCTGGGCAAGCAGCTCCGCTCGGACGCGATCCGGGTGTCGGTGTTCCGCCAGGTGCTGCAGGACGGACAATGGGTCGACCAGCCGGTGGCGCCGAACACGGCGGCCGACATCACCAACAAGATCCTGGCCCGCGCCCGGCAGCTGCGCGCCGATGCCGGCGGCGGCGCCGGCTGACGGGGACGGCAGCTTGCCGATGAGCAGCACCGAGGTCGCCGACGGCGCCCGTGCGGATGGCAGCCGCCCTGAGGGGGTGGCCCGCTACGACTTCGGTGCGGCCGAGCCGCGCTGGCAGGCGGAGTGGGATGCGCGCGGCTGCTTCGACGTGCCGGACGTGCCGCCGGCGGACCGGCCGAAATACTACGTGCTGGAGATGTTCCCCTATCCCAGCGGCCAGCTGCACATGGGGCACGTGCGCAACTACACGCTGGGCGACGTGGTGGCGCGCTACAAGCGTGCCCGCGGCCATGCGGTGCTGCACCCGATGGGATGGGACGCGTTCGGGCTGCCGGCGGAGAACGCGGCGCGCGAGCGCGGGGTGGACCCGGCGGAATGGACGCTGGCCAACATCGAGACCATGCGCGGAACGTTCAAGCGGCTCGGGCTGTCGCTGAACTGGGACCGGGAGTTTGCCACCTGCCTGCCGGAGTACTACGGCCAGCAGCAGAAGCTGTTCCTGGACCTGCTGGCTGCCGGCCTGGTGGAGCGGCGCGACGCGCTGGTGAACTGGGACCCGGTGGACCAGACGGTGCTGGCCAACGAGCAGGTGGTGGACGGGCGCGGCTGGCGGTCCGGTGCGGTGGTCGAGACCAAGCGGCTGAGCCAGTGGTTCCTGCGCATCACCGCGTTCGCGCCGGAGCTGCTCGCGGCGCTGGACGGGCTGGACGCCTGGCCGGAGCGGGTGCGGGTGATGCAGGCGCACTGGATCGGCCGCAGCGAGGGGGCGCGGGTGCGCTTCCCGCTGACCGACGCACAGGCGGCCGCGGCGGTCGGGCCGGAGGTGGAGGTCTACACCACGCGGCCGGACACGCTGTTCGGGATGTCGTTCCTGGCGGTCGCGGCGGAGCATCCGCTGGCCGCCCATGTCGCGGCATCGGACCCCGGAGCCGCGGCGTTCGTGGCCGAGTGCCGCAGCCTCGGCACCAGCGAGGCGGCGGTCGAGACTGCAGAAAAGCGCGGCTATGACACCGGGCTTCGCGTTGCCCACCCGTTCGTGCCGGGGGGAAGCTTTCCGGTCTGGATCGCCAACTTCGTGCTGATGGAATACGGCACCGGGGCGATCTTCGGCTGCCCGTGCGGCGACCAGCGCGACCTCGACTTCGCGCGCAAGTACGGCCTGCCGGTGCCGGTGGTGGTGCTGCCGCCGGGCGAGGAGGCGGGCGCGTTCTCGATCGGGAGCGTCGCCCATGACGGAACGGGAACGCTGGTCAACTCCGGTTTCCTCGACGGCCTGTCCACCGAGGACGGGCGACGCGTGGCGATCGCCCGGCTGGAGGCGACCGGCGCCGGACGCGGCGTGGTGAACTGGCGGCTGCGCGACTGGGGCATCTCGCGGCAGCGCGCCTGGGGCTGTCCGATCCCGATCGTCCACTGCCCGGACTGCGGCGCGGTGCCGGTGCCGGACGAGCAGCTGCCGGTGCGGCTGCCGGAGCGTTTCGACTTCGCGCGGCCCGGCAACGCGCTCGACCACCATCCGGACTGGAAGCACGTGCCCTGCCCGCGCTGCGGCGGCCCCGGCACGCGCGAGACCGACACCTGCGATACCTTTGTCGACAGCTCGTGGTACTTCGCCCGTTTCACCGCCCCGCACGCCGACACGCCGACGGTAAGGGCGGCAGCGGATGGCTGGCTGCCGGTGGACCAGTATGTCGGCGGCATCGAGCACGCCATCCTGCACCTGCTCTATGCCCGCTTCTTCACCCGGGCGATGCACCGGACCGGGCATCTGGGGCTGGACGAGCCGTTCCAGCGCCTGTTCACCCAGGGCATGGTCAACCACGAGAGCTTCCGCGACGCGGACGGCACCTGGCTGTATCCGGAGCAGGTCGACCGCGACGGCGCCGGGGCCAGGCGGCGCGACACCGGGGCGCCGGTGCAGATCGGTCGCGTCGAGAAGATGTCGAAGTCGAAGCGCAACACGGTGTCGCCGGAAGCGATCATCGACCGCTACGGCGCCGACACCGCGCGCTGGTTCGTGCTGTCGGACAGCCCGCCGGAGCGCGACATGGAATGGACCGAGGCCGGCGTCGCGGGTGCGGCGCGGTTCGGCCAGCGGCTGTTCCGGCTGGTGGCCGCGGTGGCGGAGGACACGCGGCCGGGCGACAGGCCAGGCTCGTTCGGCGAGGCGGCCGACGCCCTGCGCCGTGCCACCCATCGCACCATCGCCGCCGTCAGCGCGTCGCTGGACGGGTTCGCCTTCAACGTGTCGGTGGCCCGGCTGCACGAGCTGGCCGCCGCGGTGGCGGAAGCGGCCGGGCACGGGGCGGCGCCGGATCTCGACTGGGCGCGTCGCGAGGCGGCGGTGTCGCTGTGCCTGCTGACGGCGCCGATGATGCCGCATCTGGCCGAGGAGCTGCTGGCGCTGCTGGAACCGGCCGGCGCGCTGGCAGCGCTCAGGCCGTGGCCGGAGGCGGACCCGGCGCTGCTGGCGGCGCGCAGCGTCACCATCGCGGTGCAGGTGATGGGCAGGCTGCGCGGCACCATCGAGGCACTGCCGGACCAGCCGGCGGACGCGGTGATCGCGGCGGCGGAAGCGGAGCCGAACGTGGCGCGGCTGCTGGATGGCAGGCGCGTGGTCAAGCGCATCCACGTGCCGAACCGGATCGTCAACTTCGTGGTCGCGGGATGACGCGGAGGCGCCTCGCCCTGGCGCCGGTCCTGCTGCCGCTGGCGCTCGGCGGCTGCGGCTTCCATCCGCTCTATGGCGCCGACGACCGGGCGGCCCTCAGCCGGCTGCCGGACATCTTCGTGCAGCCGATCGCCGACCGCAGCGGCCAGGAGCTGCGCCTGGCGCTGCAGCAGCGGCTCGCCGGTACCAGCGACGCGTCGCCGGAGGGCTACACCCTGGCGGTGTCGTACTCGATCGCAGGCGAGGCGGTCGGCATCAACGGCGACAACAGCTCGGAGCGCACGCGGCTGGTCGGCCGGGCGCACTGGGTGCTGGCCTCGGTGTCGCCGACCGCGGTTCCGGTGACCAGCGGCGACGCGCGCGTGGTGGACGGCTTCAACATCGTCAACGAGCAGTACTTCGCCAGCAACCTCGCCAACGAGACCACGCAGCAGCGGCTGGCGGGCAACCTCGCCGACATCGTCACCACCCAGGTGGCGACCTGGTTCGTCAACCACAGGCCGCCGGCCAGCGCGCCGGTGCACCCGGTCGCGGCGACACCGACGCTGACGCCGAGCAACGTTCCCGGCAATTCCGACCAGTCGCCGCTGACCGCTCCGGGCGAGGACGGGTTGCCGGCCAGCGCGATCGGGCGCGGCCCGCTCAACCCGTAGAGCGTGGTCGTTCGATCATGTTCCGCCTTGCCTCAGGAAAAGCGGCCTCGTCAGGCAGGTGGAACCGCGAAGCGGTCCGGCCTGACCTGATGCTGTCCTAGGGCGGCCTGCGGATGAAGGTGGATGCGCGCCAGGCGGTCCGGTTGCTGTCGGCGCCGGGCGCGCTGCGGGCGATCCTGCTGCATGGCGAGGATGCCGGACTGATCCGCGAACGGGCGTCGGAAGCGGTGCGGGCGGCAGCGGGCACGCTCGACGATCCGTTCCGCCTGGCCATCCTGTCGCGGGACGCGCACGACCGGCTGGAGGAGGAGGTCGGGGCGCTGTCGCTGACCGGCGGGCGGCGGGTGGTGTGGGTCCGGGAGGCGACGGACGCGCTGGCGCTCGGGTTGAAGCGGGCGCTGGCCGGTCCGGGCGGGGCGCTGGTGGTGCTGGAAGGACCGGGCTTGGCCGGACGCTCAAGGCTGCGCGCGCAGGTCGAGGCGATGCCGGACGGGGCGGCGATCGCCTGTTATCCGGAGGAAGGGCGTGCCCTGGAGGCGCAGGTCGAGCGGATGCTGGCGGCGCAGGGGGTAAGGATCGACCCGGACGCCCTGTCGTGGCTGTGCGCGCGGCTGGGTGCCGACCGTGCGGCGACGCGGGGCGAGGTGGAGAAGCTGGTGCTGTATGCCGGCGAGAGCGGACGGGTCGTGCTCGACGACGTCATGGCCTGCACCGGCGACGCTGCCAGCGCCTCGCTGGACGATGCCGCGTTCGCCGCCACCGCCGGCGACCGTGCCGGTGCCGACCTGGCGATCGAGCGCAGCCTCGGCGAGGGCAGCAGCCCGGTCGCGGTGGCGCGTGCGTTGCTCGGGCACCTGCACCGCCTGCGCCAGGCGCGGCTGCTGATGGAACGGGGCGGGCAGAGTGCCGCGAACGCGACGCGAGCGCTGCGGCCGCCGGTGTTCTTCAAGCGTGCGGACGCGTTCGGGCAGGCGCTGTCGCTGTGGGACTCCGCCACGCTGCTTCGGGCGGCGGAACAGACGCAGGCGCTGGAGCTCGCCTGCAAGCAGAGCGGCGCGCCGGACCTGCTGCTGTGCCGTCGCCACCTGGCCGTCATCGCCGGGCAGGCGCGGGCGCGCCGCTGAGGTTGCCGCGGGCGGCGGATCTGCCGTATAGGCTCACCCTGGTTGTCCGCGTAGCTCAGCAGGATAGAGCACAGGATTCCTTGTCACCAACTGGGCGTCACGAGGGGAAACCGCGTGGCGGATCCGCTCAAAGTCGGGGAACGCTGCGGTGCGGCTTGCACCATGCCGATCCCGAGCCAAGCCCGGCCCTGCCAGGGGCCGGGAAGGTGTAGAGACTGGACGGGCGGCACCTAAGGGTTCCGGCCTAGGGTGAAGGGACAGTCCAGACCACGAACGCGGCCTCCGGGCCGCGGCGGCGAAAGCCGAAGTGGGATGAATCCTGGGGCCGTGGGTTCGAATCCCGCCGCGGACACCAAATCTCAAAATGAGCAACGTTTACAAGGTCTTACCGCCTTGTGACCCCTGCCGGTTGTAGCGGCTTGCTACATGCTCTTGCTACAGCCATCCTGCTTCGCATGAGCGTTTCGATCTTCCAGCGGGGTGGGCGGTGGTCCGTCCGAGTGAGCTTCCCCGAAGGCCGCTGGACCGACATCGGGCGCGCCGTAGGAGCTGTTAGCGGCCTCAAGCGGGACATCTCTAGGTCCCTTGAGACGTCCAGCCGGCGGGAGGCGGAGGACCGCAAGCATGAGGCTGCCGCAGCGATCCGGGCTGAGGTCGACGCCAAGCTGGCCAAGGCCAAGCTGCGCCCCTTGACCGATTGGACGGCAGATTGGATGAGCCGAGCGGTCGAGCGGCGGGAGGAGATGAGGAAACACGGCGGGGATGTCGTTTCTCAGACAGAAGACTACCGCGGACGTGTGGAGGAGGTCTTAGCTCGAGACTTCATGATCGATACGGTCGAGGCGGAGCAGGAAGCCGTCCGTCGCCGGCAGGGCGACAAGGCCGCCGAGCAATTCTGGTCCGTCGCCGCCGGCCAGGGAATGACGGTCGCTCAAGCGGCCCATCAATGGCTCGCTGAGGAGCGTCAGAAGGTCCGGGCGGGCACCATCGCGAGCCATGATGCGGCCTTCAGGCGCCTTGAAGTGTCAAACAGCGTGAGACTGGGACCCACTATCAGCGTCCAAAACTGGCTCTGACGCAGTTTCGCTGCTGTTTGGCAGGGTCATACGGCACCGATGAG
>CAXUDP010000035.1:0-32326 GCA_964249735.1 uncultured Acetobacteraceae bacterium
ACCCACCGTCTGGCCTTTTGGGACTCGATCTCGGCGACCCTCGTGTCCAGGGCCGGTGCCGCGCACGCGGTGCCGCATCCTGCCACGCTGCCCATCCTCTTCGCGCAAGCCGAAAGGGTGCAGGCCTGATCCTGGACCGTTTCCGCGCGCAGACACAAAGAGGTCGACATGAACGTCGGGATCGAGCATTCCGCAGCGGGATCTCGCCCTGGGCGGCGAACGACCCGCTTCGAGCACGCCGAAAGCATCGTGATCCACGGAGGTCACGAGGGCGATCCTGCCCATCGCGCCTGCGCTGTTCCGATCCATCAAACGGTGGCGTTCGAGTTCGACAGCGCCGACCATGGAGCGGCGCTGTTCAACCTTGAAACCCCGGGCCACATCTATACGAGGATCGGCAACCCGACCAATGCGGTGCTGGAACGACGGGTGGCGATGCTCGAAGGCGGCGTCGAGGCGCTGAGCACGAGCGCGGGGTCGGCGGCGATCCATTATGCGCTCGCCAACATCGTCGATGCGGGCTGCAATTTCGTTTCGACCTCCCAGCTCTATGGCGCCACCTACACCTTGTTTGCGCACCTGTTCCGTGGTCAGGGTGTCGAGGCGCGGTTCGCCGCCACGGACGCCGCACGCGATGTCGAGCCTTTGATCGACGCGAACACGCGCGCGATCTACTGCGAGAGCGTCGGCAACCCGGCCGGCACCATCGCTGACCTCGACGGGCTCGCCGCCATCGCGCGCCGTCACGGCGTGCCGCTGATCGTCGATAACACGGTCGCGACCCCGATCCTGCTGCGGCCGATCGACCACGGCGCCGACGTCGTGATCCACTCGCTCACCAAGTTCATCGGCGGCCACGGCAACTCGATGGGCGGCATGATCGTCGATGCCGGCCGCTTCCCCTGGGCCCAGCACGCCGCCCGGTTTCCGATGCTCAGCCGTCCCGAACCGTCCTACCATGACGTGGTCTACACCGAGCAGTTCGGGAAGGCGGCCTACGTCGCGCGCTGCCGCACCGTCTGGCAGCGCAACACCGGGGCGACGCTCTCGCCGTTCAACGCCTTTCTGATCCTGCAGGGCCTCGAAACGCTGCCCCTCAGGATCGAGCGGCACGTCGAGAACACGCGCCATGTCGCCCACCATCTCCGCCGCCACGCCCAGGTCGAGTGGGTCAACTACGCCGGCTTCGCCGACAGCCCGCATCACGCGCGCGCCGAGCGCTACCTCGGCGGCCGCTGTCCGGCGCTGCTGACGTTCGGGGTCCGGGGCGGGTTCGAGGCGGGCAGGCGCTTCCTCGACGCGCTGCTGATGTTCCGGCGCCTGGTCAACCTGGGCGATGCGAAGTCGCTCGCGACCCACCCCGCCTCGACCACCCACCGGCAGCTGGGCGCATCCGAGCTCCTCGCCGCCGGCGTCACGCCCGAGACCGTGCGGCTCGCGATCGGCATCGAGCATGTGGACGACATTCTCGCCGATCTCGACCAGGCACTCGCGGCCGCCGGAAGTGCTGCCCGATGATCAACCTTGCGCTGGTCAACAACGCGCCGGAGACGAGTTTCGATCGGACCACCCGGCTGTTCGCCCGGCTGTTCGAAGGCGCTGCGCGAGCGGGACGGGTCCGGCTGCACCCGGCGACGCTGCCGGGCAGGCCCCCGGTCGCCTGCGCCGGCGAGGTCCTGCCATGGGACCTGCTGGTCCGTTCGGTGCCGATCCACGGCCTGATCGTCACCGGCGCCGAGCCGACCACCGTCCGGCTGGAGGACGAACCGTTCTGGCCCGCCCTGTGTGCGCTGTTCGACTGGGCGGAACGCCGATCGCTGCCGCTCGTGCTGTCCTGCCTCGCCGCCCAGGCGAGCGTGCTGCATTTCGACGGTATCCGGCGCACCCGCCTGCAGCACAAGCGCCTTGGCGTGTTCCGCTCCGACCTCGCGTGCGACGACCCGCTGACGCACGGCATGGCGCAGCGGTTCGACATGCCGCATTCGCGCTGGAACACGCTGGACGAGGACGCCCTCGCGTCGCGGGGCTACCGCGTCCTGGCGCGCTCGTGCGACGACGACGTCGACATGTTCGTCCGGCGGCGTTCGGCCACGATGCTGCACCTGCAGGGGCATCCCGAATATGCGCCCCGCACGCTGCTGGCCGAACATCGGCGAGACGTGGATCGCTACCTGCGCGGGCTGACGCCGTGCTGGCCGGGAGTGCCGGCGGCCACGCTGAACGAGTCCGGCACCGAGCGGCTCGCGCGATACCGGCGCGATGTCGAGCTGCGGGACGGCGCGGCGGGCAGGCGCGGTTTTCCCGCGCTGCCGCACGACGCGCTTGCGCCCGACCGATGGAGCGCCAACGCTGCCGCGCTGCTTGGAAACTGGCTGGACGGGCTGGCGGGCGAACCGAACCCCCAGGCGAGAGCCGCGAAAGCGGGGGCGGAAATCTGCATGGGTGGCGTGTCCGATCGCCTGGACCACGCCCTCGGATCGGATCGATGAGCGCAGTGCTGGCGAGATGCGACGAGGACGGCGGCACGTCGGATGCAGCGCTCGGGCTCGACGAGCTGTGCCGGCTGTTCGCGGCCGTGCTCGAGTGCGACGTGGTCGGGCCGGACGACGACTTCTTCGAGATCGGCGGATCGTCGATGGCGGCGATCTCGCTGATCCTAGAGATCGAGCGCAGGACCGGTCTCGAACTGTCGGTGCAGGCGATCTACAACTCGCCGACGCCAGGCGGCATGGCAGCTCTCCTCGGCGGCGACGAGGTGGCCGACGTGTCGTCAATCATCGTGCTCCGGGGTGGAGTGGCATGCCACGCGCTGTTCCTGGTGCACGGCGCCGGCGGCAGCGCGATCGAGTTGCGGGACCTCGCACGACAGTTCGATCCCGATCTTCGGGTGTACGGCATCCAGGCGTCCGGTTTCGACGGCACGTCCCCCGATTGCACGGTCGAGGCGATGGCGCGACGCTACGCCGACGAGGTTGCGCGCCTGCGGCCCTCGGGTCCGATCCTGCTGGTGGGATATTCGTCCGGCGGCCTGATCGCGTTCGAGATGGCGCGCCATCTCGCTGCCCGCGGCCGCCCGGTCGGCTTCCTCGGGATGATCGACACTTTTCCGGACGCGGGCCTGTCGCTTTCACGCTTCTGGCTGCACGCGAGGATCATGCTGCGTGTGCCGGCAGGTGCGCGTCGCGCGACGCTCGCCAGGCGGCTGCGCAACCTGAAGCTGCGGCTGCGCGTGCGGTTCGGTCTCGAGATAGGGATCGGCGACCCGGACGCGGCGATGCCCGATGCGGTGCTCCGGGTCCGGCACGCGATCGAGGTCGCCGAGAAGCGCTACCAGCCGTCCGCGCAGGCGTGCGAGGTCGCGTTCTTTCGCGCGTCGCACGTCAGCCCGCTGTTCGCCTTCGACCCTGTGCGGATCTGGCGGCCTTTGGTCCGGAGCCTCACGGTCGACGTCGTCCCGGGTGACCATCATTCGCTGATCGGCACCGGGTCCGCGGACCTTGCCGCCGCAATCCTGAAGCGTCTTGCATCCGTCATCGACGCGGCATGACGCCGCGCGTGGTCACGATGCCGGGCGGCCCCGCCTGGCTCCTCGAGGGTCCGCGTCACGAGGTTGCGGACGACGACGTCTGGCACGCGATCGCACGCTCGCTCGGGCGTACCGGCGACCGGCCACGTCTCGTGTCAGGCGCGTGCATGCTCACTGGCGACGATCTGCTCCATGGCGCGCGCCAACTCGCTGGTCTGCTGCCGGCTGGACGGATCGGAATCGCGATCACGCGATCCGCTGCCATGGTGCAGGCGGTGCTTGGCGTCTGGTGCGGCGGGGCGACCTACGTACCGATCGCAACCGAGCTTCCAACGGCCCGGATCGCGGCGATGATCGAGGTTTGTCGGCTCGAAGCCATCGTCACCGACCAGGCTGGACTGCGACCCGAGGGCTATCGGCAAGCGCATACGCTGCTCGTCTGCGGTCGCGAACTGACAGTGCTGGAACGGACGGCTTCCGCCGGAACCGTCGCCGCCCGGTGCTGCTACGTCGCCCACACGTCCGGGACCAGCGGGGTGCCCAAGGCGATCCTGGTCGGGCATCGCGCGCTGCTCAACCGTCTCGCCGCGATGCGCCGGATGGCGCGGCCCGTTGACGGCGACCGCGTGCTGTTCAAGACGTCGCTCGCGTTCGACGTGCATGTCTGGGAGTTCAGCTTCCCGTTATCCTCGGACGCCGTCGTCGTGGTGCTGGAGCAGGCACGGTTCTTCGACCTGCGGATAGCGTCGCGCCTGATGATCGAGGAGGCGGTCACGATCGCGGGCTTCGTGCCGAGCCTGCTCGCGGCCCTGCTGGAGCAGCCCGGTTTCGCCGAGGGAAGCCGGCTGCGGCTGATGTTCTGCGGCGGCGAGGCCTGGGGTGCGGCGCTCGCCGTGCGGTTCCACGTGCTCCTGCCAGACTGCGCGCTGCGCAACTCGTACGGTCCCGCGGAAACCACGCTCGCCGTCGCGAACTGGCTGGTGCCGCGCGACCCGCCGCCGGCGGGGATCGAGCTCGGCGCGCCCCTCGACAACGTTCTGTTCCTCGTCGAAGGCGCCAGGCGGGACGGCGACGAGGCGACCGGCACGCTTGCCGTGGGCGGCGCCCAGGTGGCGGACGGCTACCTGAGGCCGCCGGTGGATGACCCGTTCGTGAGGCTGCCGATCGACGACCGGATCGTGCCGTTCTACCGGACCGGTGACCTGGTCACGCTCGACGTTGTCACCGGCGCGATGACGTTTCGGGGCAGGCTCGACCAGCAGGTCAAGATCAGCGGCGTCAGGATCGAGCTCGGCGATGTCGAGGCGGCGCTGCTGACGATCGACGAGATCGAGGCATGCGCCGTGGTCCCGATCGGTCACGCCATGCCGCGATTGGTTGCGACGTTCAGGACCCGCTCCGGTCGAACGCTCGACCCGGCCTCGGTGCGGAGGCGCTGCGCGGAACTGCTGCCGCCGACCCACGTACCGACCCAGTTCCGTCAGGTCGAACGCTACGAGCTGAACGCAAGCGGCAAGATCGAACGGACCAGGATCGTCGAGATGTTTGATCGGGCCGACGCACGCTAGTGGTGCTGCCTTCTCGCCGAACTGCACCCTGCGGCGGCCACGCCCGGCACGTCGTGGAAGGCGAGGTCATTCTGCACGTCCATGCCAGCGGACAGCCGCACTCGACCCGGTTGCCATCCACGCGCGGGACGGTTTCCCGCCGCGACCAGGCGCGCGAACAGCTTATGCTGGAAGCCCCAACGCCCCACCGGTCGGTATGGTTGTAGATCGTGGTGGCTGGGCCATACTCGGGCGGGCAGCCCTTCCACCGGCGGCCAGACTGCCGCACGTGCAGGATGTCGCTGATGACGCAGCTGTCATCGACACGACGTGCACCCGGGCCAGTTCTTCGGCAGATGCGGTTCGAGCACCGCCTACGCCTCGCCGCCCAGCCAGTCCAAATCGCTCCTGCCGGTCTCCTGCCGATCAGCACAGCGGATCAGGGCATCCGCTCCGGATCAACGTGTTGATCAGGTTGTCAGCCTAGCCCAGCCCGGCGAACAAGGAGGTCGACAGGTAGCGCTCGGCAAAGGAGGGCACGATCACCACGATCTGCTTGTCCCTGTGCTCCGGCCTGCGTGCCAGCACCAGGGCGGCGTGCAGCGCGGCGCCGGAGGAGATGCCGATCGGCAGGCCTTCCAGGCGCGCGCACCGGCGGGCGGCGGCGATCGACTCCCGTTCCGACACGGTGAGCACGCCGTCCAGGCTGTCCAGCTCCAGCACGCCGGGACAGAAACCGGGACCGATGCCCTGGATGCCGTGCGGACCGGGCTCGTCGCCGTTCAGCACCGCACTCTCGGTCGGCTCCACGCCATACACCAGCAGGCCGGGGCGGCGCGGCTTGAGCGCGCGGGCGATGCCGGTGGCGGTGCCGCCGGTGCCGATGCCGGCCACCACGATGTCGACGTCGCCGCCGGTGTCGGCCCAGATCTCCTCCGCCGTGGTGGCGGCGTGGATGTCCGGGTTGGCCGGGTTGTCGAACTGTCGCGGCATCCACGAGTCCGGGGTATCGGCCAGGATCTCCCTGGCGCGCGCGATGGCGCCGGCCATGCCGAGCCGTGACGGGGTGAGCTCGAGCTGCACGTCCATCAGCCGCAGCATCTTGCGCCGCTCGATCGAGGCGCCTTCCGGCATGGTCACGATCAACCGGTAGCCGCGCGAGGCGGCGACGAAGGCGAGCGCGATCCCGGTGTTGCCGGAGGTCGGCTCCACCAGCACGGTGCGGCCCGGGGTGATGCTGCCCTCGCGTTCCGCGGTCAGCAGCATGGCAGCACCGATCCGGTCCTTGACCGAGCCGAGCGGGTTGAAGAACTCCAGCTTGCAGGCGATCCGGGCCGGCAGCTCGTCCTCGCGCGTCAGCCGCGGCAGGCCAACCAGCGGCGTGCCGCCGACCGTCTCGACGATGCTGCCGTAGATGCGGCCGCGCGGCGGGGCGAACTCCGGCGCGGCGGCGTCGGCGGTCGCCATATGTTTTCGTGCCATGCGCTTGTCATAGCACCGATCAGCATCGTGGATAAGCGGCGGCCTTCCTGCTAGTCATGGGTCGTGCGGCGGCTGCGGATCGCGTGGCGACCGAACGGAGGACCGGATGCTGCTTCGGCGTGACAGGGCGATGATCGCGGTGCTCATCATGCTGGACGTGGCGTTCCATGCCGGCCGGGCCGGCACGGTCAGCGCCGCCGACATCGCGGAGCGCGCCGGACTGGCACGTCGAGGGATCGAGCCGCTGCTGCAGGGCCTGTCGCGCTCGTCGCTGCTGGAAAGCGTGCGCGGGCCGCGTGGCGGCTACCGCCTCGGCCGGCCACGTCGCGACATCCGCCTGAGCGAGGTGGTCGAGGTGGCGGTGTCGGAAGATGCCGCCGGCGAGGACGGGCCGGTGGGGGAGCTGTTCGCGCGCGTGGTCGAGCCGACTTGGCGCCGGTTCGACGACAGCCTGCGCGCGCAGCTGCACGAGCTGACCCTGGACGACCTGGTACGGCGCGCCGAGGGCGCCGGCCTGCGCCGCCCCCTGGCAGAGCCGATCAGCTTCTCCATATGAGGTGGACCGGTGCGGCGGCAGGCCGCGCTTTGGCTGAACCACAGCGTTGCGTCGTGGTCCGATTGATCTTCGCAGCCTGATCGTCTGTTATTCCCGTTCGTTGTCACCAGGCACGGCCTTCGCGATCGTCGGCCGCCCGAGGAACGCCCTCATGACCATCCATCTGGGCCAGATCGCGCCCGACTTCGAGCAGGACACGACCCAGGGCCGGATCCGCTTCCACGCCTGGCTCGGCAGCTCCTGGGGCGTGCTGTTCAGCCACCCGGGGGACCTCACCCCGGTCTGCATCGCCGAACTTGGCGCCGTCGCCAGGCTCGGGCCGGAATGGCGGAAGCGCGACGTCAAGGTGATCGGGCTGTCGGTTGGTCCGGTGGGCAGCCATCGCCGGTGGGAAGACGACATCGCCGACACGCAGGGCTGGCAGGTGGACTTCCCCATGATCGCCGACCCGGACTGCCTCGTGTCCACGCTCTACGGCATGGTGCATCCCGAGGCCAATCCCGCCGCCACCGTGCGCACGGTGTTCGTCATCGACCCGCACAAGAAGGTGCGGCTGAGCCTCACCTACCCGCCTTCTGCCGGGCGCAACTTCGACGAGGTGCTGCGGGTGATCGACAGCCTGCAGCTGACCGACCGGCACAAGATGGCCACGTCGGCGAACTGGACCTCCGACGACGACGCCATCATCGCGCCGAGCCTCGACGACGAGGCCGCCCAGCACCTGTTCCCGGGTGGCTGGACGGCGCTGACGCCCTACCTGCGCATGGTGAAGTAGCCAACCACCCGATAAGCCGCTCGACAGTGTCCGACCGGACCCTCGGCTCCCGTCGGTTTTTCCAGGATCATTGCCCGTGCCAGACCAGACCATTCCCGTGCTCAAGAAGCCGACCGGCGTCGAGACCCTCAAGCAGGGCAGCCAGGGCTTGCGCGGGCGGCTGGCCGAGGAGCTGGCGGAAGGCGGCATCCAGGTCAGCGAGGATGCCTACAACCTGCTCAAGTTCCACGGCAGCTACGAGCAGTTCGACCGCGACACCGCGACCGCGCTCAAGCAGCAGAAGAAGGAGAAGGACTACCAGTTCATGGTCCGCGTCCGCATGCCGGGCGGCGTGCTGACGGCCGAGCAGTATCTCGGGCTGGACCGGCTGGCGGATGACCACGCCAACGGCACGCTGCGCATCACCACGCGCCAGGGCATCCAGTTCCACGGCATCCTGAAGGGCGATCTCAAGCCCTCGATTGCCGCGATCAACCACACCCTGCTGACCACCCTGTCGGCCTGCGGCGACGTCGTGCGCAACCTGATGACCACTGCCGCGCCCCGGCGCGACGCGCGCCACGACAGGCTGCGTGCGGACGCGAACATGCTGTCGGCGGCGCTGCTGCCGCGCAGCCGCGGCTACCACCAGATCTTCCTCGACGAGGAGCCGGTCGCCGGGTACGACGAGACCGAGACGCTGTACGGTCCGACCTACCTGCCGCGGAAGTTCAAAATCGGCCTGGCCGTGCCTGAGGACAACAGCGCCGACGTGCTGTCCAACGACCTGGCTGCGATCGCCCTGTTCGACGGGGCGGACCAGCTGGTCGGCTATAACATCGCGGTCGGCGGCGGGCTGGGCATGACGCACAACCGCGCCGACACTTTTCCGCGCCTGGCCTCGCCGGTCTGCTTTGTCGGCCCGGGCCAGCTGCTCGCGGTGGTCGAGGCGGTGATCCGGCTGCAGCGCGACCACGGTGACCGCACCGATCGCAGGCGCGCGCGGCTGAAATACGTGGTCGAGGATCACGGACTCGAGTGGACGAAGCGCACCCTCGACTCCTACTACGGCGAGGTGCTGGAGGAGCCGCGTCCCACCGACCGGTTGCACATCCCCGAGCTGCTCGGCTGGCACGAGCAGGGCGACGGGCTGTGGTGGCTGGGGGTGCCGGTGCCGTCCGGACGAATCCAGGACACCGAGGCGGTGACGCTGCGCACGGCGCTGCGCGAGGTGGTGCAGCAGTTCCGGACCGACCCGGTGATGACGGCGCAGCAGGACGTGCTGCTGTCCAACATACGGCCGGAGGACCGGGACGCGATCGACGGGGTGCTGGCCGAGCATGGCGTACTGCCGGCGAGCGCGCTGTCCACCTTCTCGCGCTTCGCCCTCGCCTGCCCTGCCCTGCCGACCTGCGGCCTGGCGCTGACCGAGGCCGAGCGGGTGCGCGAGCCGATCGTCGCCACCCTCGATGGGCTGCTGCGCCGGCACGGCCTGCAGGACCGGCGGATCAGCCTACGCATCACCGGCTGCCCGAACGGCTGCGCCCGCTCCTATGCCGGCGACATCGGGCTGGTCGGCCGCATCCCCGGCCACTACGCGATCTATGTCGGCGGCGACTTCGACGGCCACACCCTGTCGTTCCGGCTGCTCGAGCGGGTGCCGGAAGCCGGCCTCGGCGACGCCTTCGCGCCGCTTTTCGAGGCCTGGGCGCTGCAGGGCCTGCCGGAGGAAGGGTTCGGCCCGTTCTGCACCCGGATGGGACCCGAGGCGCTGCTGGCGCTGACCGGAACCACGGTCGCCTGACCCGGTCCCGTGGCGTTCAGGAGCCCCGGGTCGTCTTCAGCTCTAGGTCGTCTTCTTGACGACCTTGCGATGCGACCGCTTGGTCGTCCGGTGCGTGCCGCTCTTGGCAGGCGCGGCATAAGGCGTCACGACGGCCGGACGCACGACACCGGTCGCGTCCACGCTGGCCACCACGTGCAGCAGGGTCCGGGGGCCGCCGCTGCTCGGCACCAGGCTGACGGTGAAACCGTCCGGGCCGACATAGGCGGTAGTCGCCGTGTAGTCGATCAGGGTCTGGTTGTTGTAGTTGTGGATGAACGCCTTGCCGTGCTCCGGCAGGTCCTGCAGCAGGAACGACGCGTAGGCAGTCCCGTCCGGCTGCGACACCGTGACGGCGCACAGCCCATCGTCGGAGCGGACCGCCATGGTCACGCTGCGTCCGGCGGCACCGGACGCCACCGGGCTCACGGTGCAGACGGCGGAGCGCTTCTGGTAGCCGAACGGGTCGGGGGCGATCGCAACCGCCGGTGCCGGGGGCGGCTTGTTCACGCAGCCGGCGATCAGCAGGCCGGTCAACAGGACGGATGCAGCAGCTCGCACGTGCACTCACACAGCTCCGAGAATCAGGCAGCCCGCGTCGGGATGCAGACGTCCCGCGCGGCATGATGCCTTAGGGCAAAA
The DNA here is from genome assembly GCA_964249735.1 of uncultured Acetobacteraceae bacterium. Lineage (GTDB taxonomy): Bacteria > Pseudomonadota > Alphaproteobacteria > Acetobacterales > Acetobacteraceae > Lichenicola. The sequence goes on from CAXUDP010000035.1 coordinate 10,330, forward strand.
GCCGACGTGGCGGAAGACCGGCCGCGACCCTGCGCCATCCGCGACACCTGGCCTGTACGGAGGAGCCGTGAAGTGTCGGAGGAGGCGGATGCTTGCCTGGCACGGGTTGCGGCGCTAGATCACGCCCATTGATCTCTGATGGCTTTCTCCGGCCGACCGGTGCAGTTCGGCCACATGCAGTGGTTATCACAAAGCGCCGATCGGAATTATGCTTGCGAAACTGCATCTTACGCCGGCAACTTCAGCCAGTGGATGAGCGAAAGTCAGCGACTCGGACGTTTCGCCTCTTCACCACCACGGTTTCGGGTTCGGAGAACACCATGTCGGTCCTCATGAGGCGCGTCGCAACAGGGGTCGCGGTCGCCACGCTTCTCGGTGGACAAGCGGTCGCCGCCGGCCAGTGCGGCATCTCGTCGGCGCGCCAAGCCTTCGACGTGCAGGGGCTGAAGAGCGAGCTTATGGTGACGGCGCTCTCCTGCAACGCCCAGGACCGCTACAACGCCTTCGTCGAGAAGTTCCGCCCGGACCTGACCGCGCAGGAGACCGCCCTGAACGGGTACTTCCGCAGCACCTACGGACACGGCGCGCAGGTCGCGCACGACGACTACATCACCCAGCTCGCCAACGTGCAGTCCGAGCGCGGGCTGAAGGCCGGTACCGCCTTCTGCCAGCAGCGCATCAGCATGTTCGACGAGGTGTCGGTGCTGCGGAGCGCGTCCGACCTGGGCGGTTATGCGGAGGCCAAGGACATCGTTCAGCCGGCCAGCTACGAGACCTGCTCCGCCCCGAGCGCCGCTGGCCGTCCCGGACGGGTGCGCCGCATCCGCGCCATGGGTCACACCCACAAGAGCTGAGTGCTTCCTCAGGGTTTGGGGAGCGGTCAGCCGGTCGCCTTCTTCCCGTCGGCGGGCTTCTTGTCCCCGCCCTGCTGCTTCAGGTGCACCGTCTGGCCCTGTACCAGATCCGTCGGCGGGTTGACGATCACCTGCTCGCCGCCCTGCAGCCCGTGTCCCAGTTCCGCTTCGGTGCCGGTGTCGCGGTTGATGACGATCGGGCGCATCGACACCTTGGTCCCGTCCAGGACGGCGACGTGCAGGCCGGCGGCGTCGAAGATCAGCGCGGCGTCGGGGATCACCACCAGAGGCTCGGGGCGCTGCACGTCGAACGACACGGTGACGAACAGGCCGGAGCTCAGCTTGTGCTCGCGGTTGTCGATGTCGACCTCGACCAGCTCGGAGCGGGAGTTCTGCGCCAGCGAGGTGGCGAACCGCGATACCACTGCCTTGAACACCTGTCCGGGCAGCTCGGGCACGGTCACGTGCGCCGGCAGGCCGACATGGATGCCGACGAACTGGCTCTGCGGCACGTAGACCTGGCAGCGCAGCACGTCGTCCTGGTCGATGTGCAGAAGCGTGGTGCCGCTGTTGGTGTCGCTCTGCACCAGGGTGCCGATGTCGACGTTGCGCTGCGTGATCACCCCGTCGAACGGGGCGACCACGTTCTCGAACCCGACCAGCGCCACCAGCCGGTCCACCGTCGCCTGCTGGGCCCGGACGTTGGCCACCGCGACGCCGATCCCGGCTTGCGCGCTGCCGACGCTCTGCGTGCTGACGTTGAAGTTGGTGACCTGGGTGTCGCGGTCCTGGACAGTGCCCCAGCCTTCCGCCGCCAGGATCTGCGAGCGGGCGCTGTTGATCTGGGCGTTCTTCGACGTCGCCTGCGCCTGCTTGAGGCTGGCCTGCGCCTGGGTGAGCTGCGCCTGGATCTGGCCGAGCTGGGCCTGCGCCTGTTCCAGCTGCTGGTCCAGGTCCGGGGCGGCGATCTTGAGCAGCAGGGCGCCCTTCTTCACCCGGCTGCCGATGTCGACATAGCGCTGGCTGATGTAACCGGTGGCGCGCGCATACAGGTCGGCCGACGCGTAGGCCACGGTCTGCCCGGGCAAGGAGGTCGCGGCGACGTCGGACGTCTTCTTCGCCTTTGCCACCTCCACGTCCGGCACCTCGTGCTGGGACTGCGACAGCGTGGTGGAGGCCGAGTTCGACTGCTGCCAATGGTTGTACACGCCCCAGCCGATCAGCAGCGCCAGCGGGATGGCAACGAACAGGCCGTAGCGGCGAGGCGGCGGTGGCGGTGGCGGCTCGTCCTTGTCCTGCTTGTCCTGCTGCTTCCGATCGTCCGCGCCGGGCTCGTCCCGCTTGTCGCGTGCCGGCGAGGGTCCGCCCGATGCGGCGGAGTCGTCCCTCGTACCAGCTCCGCGGTCGCTGCGTTCGTCATGATCGTCGTGCGGGGCGTCGTGCTCGTCGCGCCCCGGCCTGCGCAGGTCGTCGGCGGGATTCATACGTAGTCCTCCGGAGACCGGACCGGCCCATTACGCAGCAATGTATAGAGAAACGGCACGAACAACAGCGTGGAGCAGGTGCCGACGGTGATACCGCCGATCACCGCGCGCGCCAGTGCCGCGTTCTGCTCGCCGCCCTGCCCCAGGTTGAGCGCCATCGGGATCAGGCCGACCACCATGGCGCCGGCGGTCATCAGCACCGGACGCAACCGGGCGTCGCCGGCGGCGATGGCGCCCTCGATCGCCGAGCAGCCGGTCTGCTCCCGGTGCTCGCGGGCGAAGGTCACCAGCAGGATCGAGTTCGCCGACGCCACGCCCACGCTCATGATCGCCCCCATCAGCGAGGCGATCGAGAAGGTGGTGTGGGTGATGAACAAGGAGAACACGATGCCAGAGAACACCAGCGGCAGCGCGCTCAGCACCACGAACGGGTCGCCCCAATCCTGGTAGTTCAGCACCATCAGCAGGTAGACCGCGATCACCGCCACGCCTAGGCCGATCTCGATGTGGGTGAAGGCGCTGTTCATGCTCTCGATCTGGCCGCGCACCAGCACCTTGTCGCCGGACTGCAGATGCTTGGTCTCAAGCTTCACCGCTTGGTTGATCTCGGCCGCGGCCGAGCCGAGGTCGCGGTCCTGCACTGCGGCGTAGACGTCGAAGGTCGGCTCGGTGTTGACGTGGCTTTCCACCGAAGGCTCGACGCCGCGATGGAACGAGGCGACGTTGCGCAGCAGGGTGATCGGCTGCGCGCTTACCACGCCGTTGTTGCTGGTGTAGATCGGCGTGTTGGCGACGGCGGAAAAGTCGTCCACCCGGTATTCTGGCGTCTGCACCGTGAGCTGCCAGGGGATGCCGGTCTTGGGGTCGGTCCAGAAGTTCGGTGCCACCTGGAAGCTGCCCGACAGCGAGATGTTCACCTGGTCGGCGATGTCCTGCTCGGTCAGGCCAAGCTCAGCGGCGCGCTGCCGGTCGACCTCGGTGAAGAACTCGGGTGAGTTGGTGATCTGCTGCAGGTGCACGTCGACCAGGCCGCGCAGGTTGCGCAGGCGGTTCTCGATCCGCATCGCGATCTTGAGGTCGTCGGCCTGGTGGCGGCCGTGCACCTGCACGTCGACCTGCGACGGCACGCCGAAGTCCAGGATCTGGGTAATCATGTCGGCCGGCTGGAAGTAGAAGATCGAGTCCGGATAGCGCTGGTGCAGCACCACGCGGAGCTTCTTGGTCAGCAGCGCGCTGCTCAGGCCCGGCTTCAGGGTGGCCAGGATCTGGCCGTCGTTGTAGCCGACAAAGGTGCCGTCGTTGAACGCCAGGTTATAGGTGATCGAGGGCAGGCCGATGTTGTCGACGATGGTCGGCACGTTGCCGGGGCCGGCCTGCTGGCGGATGATGTCCTCGACGCCCTGGAACAGCTTGGCGGTTTCCTCGATCCGGGCGCCAGGCCGGGCGCGGACGTGCAGGGTGATCTGGCCCGACGAGATCGCCGGGAAGTAGTCCCGGCCCAGGAACGGGAACAGACAGCCAGCCACCACCAGCACCACGCCGGCGACCAGGGACGTGACCAGGCGGCGCGCCAGCACCGCGTGCAGCAGTCCGAGATAAGCACGATGGAAGCGCTCGAACCGGGACTCGAAGCCCTTGTGGAAGCGGGCGAACCAGCCGGGCTTCTTCTTCTCGGCCCCGTCCTTCTCCGCTTCCTCGCGCCGCTTCTGTTCCGGCCCGACCAGGACGTCGATCAGGATCGGCACCAGGGTGCGCGACAGCAGGTAGGAGGCGAGCATGGCGAACACCACCGCCAGCGCCTGGGGGGTGAAGATGTACTTCGGAGCGCCCGTGAGGAACAGCACCGACACGAACGCCGAGCAGATCGACAGCGTCGAGATCAGGGTCGGCTTGGCGATGGTGGCGGCCCCCTCGACCACCGCCTCGCGGAACGGGGTGCCGCCCTCCAGCACCCGGTAGGTGTTCTCGATCGCCACCGTGGCGTCGTCGACCAGGATGCCGACCGCCAGCGCCAACCCGCCCAGGGTCATGACGTTCATGCTCTCGCCCATCGCGGCGAGCACCGCCAGCGAGGTCAGCACCGCCAGCGGGATCGACACCATCACCACCACGGTCGGCCGCCAGGAGCCCAGGAACAGCAGGATCATCAGCCCGGTCAGCGCGGCGGCGATCAGCCCCTCCTCGGCCACGTCCTTGATCGCGTCGGTCACGAACACCGACTGGTCGAACAGCGACAGGATGTGGATGTCCTTCGGCGCGGCCGCGATGATGCCGGGCATCATCGACTTCACCGCGTCGACGATAGAAGTGGTGGAGGTGCCGCCGTTCTTGAGCACCGGCAGCAGCAGGCCGAGATGGCCGTTCACGTGCACCATGTTCTGCTGCGGCGGGCCGCCGGCGCGCGCCCAGCCGATGTCGCGCAGTAGGATCGGCGAGCCGTTCACCACCTTGATCGGGATGCTGTTGAGCTTGGCGATCTGGTCCGGCAGCGTGTTCATGCGCATGACGAACTGGGTCTGGCCGAACTTGGCGAGGCCGGACGGCAGGGTCAGGGTTTCGGCGTTGACCTGGTTCAGCACCTGCATCGGCGTCAGCCCGTAGGCTTCCAGCGCGTGCGGATCGAGGTCGATCATCACCTGCTCAGGGACCCCACCATAGGGCGGCGGCATGGTCGAGCCGGGCGTGGTCTGCAGCGTCGCGCGGAGGCGGAAGCGCACATAGTTGTACACCGAGGCCTGGCTCTCGACCTCCGAGGTCGCGGCGATCTGGATCACCGGCACCGAGGAGGCGGAGAAGCGCAGGATCACCGGCGGCTGGATCCCGGGCGGCAGCTGGCCGCGGATCGCGTTGGTGGCGGACGTCACCTGGGTCAGCGCCAGCGAGATGTCGACGCCGGGCTGGAAGTAGATCTTGGTGATGGTGATGCCCTGCAGCGTGGTGCTCTCCATGTCCCGGATGCCCGAAACGTTGTTGGAGATCGCCAGCTCGCTGTAGGCGGTGACCTGGTTCTGCATGTTCGGCGCCGGCAGGCCGGTATAGGTCCACAGCACCGTCACCACCGGGATGTTAACTTCCGGCAGCACGTCCTTCGGCATCACCACAGCGGCGCCGCCGCCGGCGAGCATGATGAGGATCGCCATCACGTAGAACGTGACGCGGTACTTCAAGGCAAACTTGATCAGACCCACATGGCGTCTCCCGGGCCCGCTCCACGCACCCGCGCTGATGTTGCCATGCGGCACGATCGGGGCAAGAAGCGTTGCGGTAAATTACCAGACGAGTCGGATTGCCTTGACGCCGCCTGCGTCGGGAGTGAGAACCAAGCATGAACGACCTGTTCTCGCACACGCCCAAGCCACGCAAGCCGGCTCCCTCTGTGGCGGCGGAAGGCAGCTATTCCGCCCGGGACATCGAGGTGCTGGAAGGGCTGGAGCCGGTGCGCCGCCGTCCCGGCATGTATGTCGGGGGCACCGACGAGAACGCGCTGCACCACCTGGCGGCCGAGATCATCGACAACGCCATGGACGAGGCGGTGGCCGGCCACGCCACGGTGATCGACGTCGTGCTGGAGCCGGGCAACCGGCTGACGGTGCGCGACAACGGCCGCGGCATCCCGGTCGACCCGCATCCGAAGTTCAGGGACCGCTCGGCGCTGGAGGTGATCTTCACCACCCTGCACTCGGGCGGCAAGTTCTCCGGCAAGGCCTACGCCACCGCCGGCGGCCTGCACGGGGTCGGCTCGTCGGTGGTGAATGCCCTGTCCAGCACCCTGGAGGTCGAGGTGGCGCGGGACCGCGCGGTGTGGCGACAGAGCTACCATCGTGGCCGGCCGCAGGGCAGGCTGGAGAAGGTCGGGCCGACGCAGAACCGGCGCGGCACCCAGATCCGCTTCGTCCCCGACACCGAGATCTTCGGGCCGCTCGCCTTCTTCCCTGCCCGGCTGTACCGGCTGTGCCGGTCCAAGGCGTTCCTGTTCCGCGGCGTCACCCTGCGCTGGGAATGCGACCCGGTGCTGCTGCGCGGCCGCGACGACGTGCCGGCCAGGGCGGTGCTGCACTTCCCCGGCGGCCTCGCCGACAGCCTGCGCGACGAACTCGGCGACGGCGCCGCGCTGCTGTCGGAGCTGTGGTCCGGCGAGGCCGACCTGCCGGCGGCATCCGACGGCAGCGGCACCGGCCGGATGGAATGGGCGGTGGCCTGGCTCGAAACCGGCGATGGCTCGCTCGCCTCGTTCTGCAACACGGTCCCGACGCCGCAGGGCGGCACCCACGAGACCGGGTTCCGCAATGCCCTGCTGAAGGGATTGCGTTCCTGGGGCGAGCAGCGGGCCAACAAGCGCGCGGCGCAGGTGACGATCGAGGACCTGCTCGGCGCGGTGGCGGCCAAGCTGTCCGCCTTCATCCGCGACCCGCAGTTCCAGGGCCAGACCAAGGAGAAGCTGACCAGCGGCGAGGCCACCCGCCTGGTCGAGACCGCGCTGCGCGACCGCTTCGACCACTGGCTCGCCGGCCATCCGGCGCAGGCGGACGCGCTGCTGGCGGCCATCATCGAGCGCGCCGAGGACCGCCTGCGCCGGCGCGAGCTCAAGGAGACGCCGCGCAAGAGCGCCACCCGTCGCATGCGCCTGCCCGGCAAGCTGGTGGACTGCACCCGCGAGAAGGCGTCGGAAACCGAGATCTTCCTGGTCGAGGGCGACAGCGCCGGCGGCTCGGCCAAGCAGGCGCGCAACCGGGAAACGCAGGCGATCCTGCCGCTGCGGGGCAAGATCCTGAACGTCGCCAGCGCCTCGGTCGACAAGCTGCGCGCCAACCAGGAGCTGCGCGACTTGGTGGAGGCGCTCGGCTGCGGCCAGGGCAGGCAGTATGACGGCGCGCGGCTGCGCTACGGTCGCGTCATCATCATGACCGACGCCGACGTGGACGGCGCCCACATCGCGTCGCTGCTGATGACCTTCTTCTACCGCGAGCTGCCGGAGCTGATACGCGGCGGCCACCTCCATCTGGCGCAGCCGCCGCTGTACCGGCTGACCCAGGGAGCGCGCACGGTCTATGCGATGAACGACCGCGACCGCGAGCGGAAGCTCAAGTCGGGGTTCAAGGCCGGCGCCAAGGTCGAGGTGAGCCGCTTCAAGGGCCTGGGCGAGATGCCGCCCGCAGATCTCAAGCGCACCACCATGGACCCGGCGCATCGCGTGCTGCTGAAGGTGGTGGCGGCGGCGAACGAGCACGAGGCGACCGAAGAGCGGGTGGAAAGCCTGATGGGACGGCGGCCGGAACTGCGGTTCCAGTTCATCCAGCAGAATGCGCAGGCCGCCGACCTCGATCTTTGAGCGGGCTTCCGGGTCGGGACCCGGGCGCCTAGGGTCGGCCGGATGGCCGTCCGCACCCTGTCCCTTTTCCTCGCCTGCCTGTCCCTGCCGCTCGCCGGCTGCGTCGCCCGCGGCAACGCGCGCATCACCAGCGTCATCCCGGTGCCGCTGCAGGAAGGCGCCAACCTGGTGCCGCATCTGGCGCCGGACGGCCGCCAGGGGCTGGTGGTCGAGGGCCGGCAGCCCTCCGCCCGCTCGCCGCTGCTGATGGCCATGCTGCCGCGCGCCGAGGGGATGCGTGGCTGGGACGTGGTGCAGATGGACCCGGCCGACGGAGCCGGCCCGACGCTCGACGGACGCGGCCGCTCCGTGGTGCTGGCGCGGGCCAAGGTCGGCGGCATTCCGGCCACGCTGCTGTTCGTGGCCGAGCCGGACCCGGCCGACCCGGCGCCGGCGGGCGAGGCCCGTCGGATCCTGATCCGCACCCTGCGACTCGAGGCGGACGAGACCACGGCGCGGTTCGAGGCGATCAACAGCGAGACCACGCGGCGCCGCTACTGCAGCGGCAGCGACGCCGTCGCCGTCACCTATCGGCTGGCGTTGCCGGAGGATGGCAGCGCCGACGACCGCTGCAACGTGCCGGGGAGCTGAGGCCCTTGCGGACCCGCCTGGGGTCGGGCTAATCTGAGCATGACGAAACCAACTGAAAGGAGGTGATCCAGTGTCTCATTGCCTGACAACGGTCCCACGCGGGGCGATCTGGATGACCCTCTTCTCCAGCGCGAAGACGGTCTGACCGGCGTCTCGCGGCTCGGGTCGATACAGACAATGGAAAGGCTCCGGGACACCGTCCCGGGGCCTTTTTTGTGTCGGTAACGCGGACCGGTCTCACGCCACCGCCTGCCACGCCTCCCGCCAAAGCTCCGGGATCGCCAGCCAACGGTCACGGCTGTGCGGTCCGGCCCGTGCCTGCAGGCCAGGATGCACGCTGCGGAACAGCTTCAGGCCGGAACCCGCCAGCACCGGCGCGCCGTGCTCCGCTGCGCGGTTGCCAACCAGCACGACGCCGCACAGGCGCGGGAACAGGCCGAGGCTGACGCGCAGGGACGCCGCCCCGGCCCGGCATTCGGCCGCGGTGATGGCCATCGTCCCGTTCCACCACGGCACGATGTTCCAGATCGCGACCTGCCGGTGGTCGATCCCGGCCTCGATCATGAAGGCACGGCAGTTCCTTGCGGTGGGATCGGGGTTGTTGCGGCTGACGAATCCGACACCGTCCGGCGACACCACGCGCGGCCCGGGTTTCTCCAGCAGGAACAGCAGCCTGGCCTCGGTGCCGCCGTCCAGTGGATCGAAATCCGGCACGAAGCCGACTCCCTCCTCGCGCATCCGGCAGACGTGGTCGGCTAGCGGACGGGCGTGCGGGCGGACCAGCATCGCCAGCCGTCGCGCCCGCACCGCCGGATCGGCCAGCGACCCGGGATGATCGTCCGGGTCGTCCTCCGGCCGCACGGGTCGCTGCCGGCAGCGGCCTAGCGCGGCAGCAGGCGGAACCGGACCGGCCGGTCCGGCTGCGTCGTGACCAGGCCGCGCGGCAGCACCGCACCGCCGCCGGGCAGGTCCAGGCGGAACCGGCGCAGCAGACGCGCCAGCACCAGGGTCGCCTCCGCCAGCGCGAACTGCGCGCCGACGCAGATTCGCGGCCCGGCGCCGAACGGCATGTAGACCATCCGGTCCGGCGCCACGGCACCCGGCAGGAACCGGGACGGCTCGAAGTCGTCCGGCCGGTCCCAGTGCGCCTCGTGGCGATGCAGGATCCAGGGCGAGATCGTGACGATGGTGCCGGTCTCGATGCTTTCGCCGCCGACCACGTCCGCAGCCTTGGCCTCGCGCACGATCAGGTAGGCCGGCGGGTAGAGACGCAGGGCCTCGTCGACGAAGGCGCGGGTATGGACCAGGCGCGGCAGTGCCGCCGCGGCGCCGTCCGGCGACAGGTCGAGCCCATCGGCCTCGGCGGCAATCGCGTCCTGGTGCGCCGGCAGCCGGGCGGCGGCGTAGCAGGCCCAGAACAGCGTCACCGCGGTGGTCTCGTGCCCGGCCAGGATCAGCGTCGACACCTCGTCGCGGAGCAGCGCGTGGTCGAAGCCCTCCCCGGTCTCGGGATCGCGCGCCTGCCGAAGCAGGTCGAACAGGTCGCGCGGCGTCCCTTCCGCGGTCGGCGGCATTGCGTCGCGCGCGGCGATGATGCGGTCCATCAACAGGAGCCAGTCCTGACGGAACCGGCCGCGGCCGCGGTCCAGCGGCGTGGTCCAGCCGTCGGGCAGCAGCATGTCGAACAGCCCGACCTTGGCGAAGTCGCGCGCGTAGCGCAGCAGCAGGGAGCGGAGGTCGGCGCCGAACGCCCCCATCTCCAGCGAAAACATCGACTGTCCGGCGACATCCAGCGTCAGGCGCTGCAGCACCGGCATCAGCTCCACCGGGCGGGTGCCGGCAGCCGCGATCTCGTCCTCCACCCGGGCCGCCACCGAAACGATGTGACGCGACAGGATCGGCAGGACGCGCGGCGCCAGGGCGGGCGCGATCACCCGGCGCTGGTGCCGCCAGGCTTCGCCCTCCGCCAGGAACAGCCCGTCGCCCAGCACCGGCCGCAGCACGCGGCGCGCCGCCTCGTTGCGCTGATAGTTCTCGTGGTTGCCCAACAACACGTGCCGGATCGCCACCGGGTCGTTCAGAAGCAGCTGCCGACGGCCCAGAAACGAGCCGGGCAGCACCAGCTCCTGGTAGGCGGGCCGACCCCACAGCTCCAACGGGTTGCGTCGCAGGACCAGGAAGGATTCCGCCGTGCTCCGCACCCGGATCGGCATGGGAGGGCGCGGCAGGGCGACGGTGGAGGCGGGGTGCATGGCTGGCATCCCGTCCAGATGGGAGCGCCAGGCCGGCTGCGGAAGGACCGTCAGCCGGGGCGATGGATCGTTGCGGGACGATCCGCCGCCGCCTGCGGCGAGGCCGAGCGCAATGCGGCGATGCCGGCCACCGCCGGGTCGAACACCCGGGTGAAGGAGGAGGGATAGATGCCCATCCACAGCGTCACCACGGCGAGCGGCGCCAGCACCGCAACCTCGCGCCCGGACAGGTCGCGGAGCGTGCCGACCAGGCCAGACACGCCGTCGAACATCACGCGGCGATACAGCACCAGCATGTAGACGGCGCCCAGGATCATCGCCAGTCCGGACAACAGCGCCACCCAGAAGCCGACCCGGATCGCGCCGATCATCACCAGCAGCTCGCCGACGAAGGAGCCGGTGCCGGGCAGGCCGATATTGGCCATGGTGAACAGCATCGCCAACGTCGCTAGCACCGGCATCCGGTGCGCGGTGCCGCCGAAGCCGGCGATCAGGCGGCTCCCGTTGCGGGCGCCTAGCATCGCCACCACGAAGAACAGGCCGGCGATGATGATGCCGTGCGACAGCATCACGAACACCGCCCCGTCGATGCCGACCACGTTCAGGGTGAACAGCCCGACCAGCACCAGGCCCATGTGCGAGAACGAGGAATAGGCGACCAGCCGCTTCATGTCGGTCTGCGCCAGCGCGATGATCGCGGCATAGATCACGGCGACGATGCCGAGCGCGATCATCCACGGCGCGTAGCGATGCGCGGCATCGGGTAGCATGGAGATGGCGAAGCGCAGGAAGCCGTAGGCGCCGGCCTTGCTCAGCACCCCCGACAGCATCACTGTGGCGCCCGCTGGCGCCTCGGTATAGGCGTCCGGCAGCCAGGAATGCAGCGGGAACAGCGGCAGCTTCACCCCGAAGGCGAGCACGAAGGCGCCGAACATCCAGTCCTGCGCCAGGGCCGAGAAGCGGGTGTGCAGTAGCACGGGCAGGTCGGTGGTGCCGGCGACGTGCCACATCCACAGCAGCGCCAGCAGCATGAACAGCGAGCCGCCGAAGGTGAACAGGAAGAACTTGATGGAGGCGAACACCCGCTTCGGGCCGCCCCAGATGCCGATCAGGAGCGAGCCCGGGATCAGCGTCGCCTCGTAGAACACGTAGAACAGGACGAAGTCGAGCGAGGAGAACAGCCCGAGCAGGGTGGTCTCCAGCAGCAGCACCGCAATCATGTAGTCGCGGATCCGGGTATCGACCGCGCGCCAACTGGCTAGGATCGCCATCGGCGTGATCGCCGCGGTCAGCACCACGAACAGCAGGCTGATCCCGTCCAGGCCCACATGGTACGAGATGCCGAAGCCCGGCACCCAGTCGGCATGGTCCTCGAACTGGAACCCCGACGGGGTGACGCCCCGGCCCGGCACGAAGCCGATCCACAGCCCGACCGCCAGCAGCAGCGTCAGCAGCGCGGTGCCGAAGGCCACCTGCCGCGACAGGCGCTCGACCGCAGGTGCCGTGCCGCGAAGCAGCAGCATCGCCAGCGCGCCCAGCATCGGCAGGAAGATGAGGATGGACAGGAAGGGCAGGTGCACGGATCGCGTCGTCCCGATGAGGCTGCCAGGTCCGGGATCCCGAGGCGACAGCCCACGCATCCTAGGGCGCGACGCCGGCCTGCACCAGAGCGCGACGGCCGCCGACGACGCCGCGCGGCGGCACCGGTCCGTGCACGGTTTGTTCACCTTCGTATCGTAACCTTCCGCCACCAGGGGAGTGCGTTCTCGTGACGACCACCATCTTTGCCGACCCGAGCGTCGCCGGCCCGGACATCCTGTTCTCCACCGGTGCGGTCTCCGACGGGGCACAGACCTGGGCGGCCGACCTGCCGGACATCGCGGGCAGCCCGGATCCCGGCTGGAACGTCACGCAATGGAACACGCCATCGGACCAGATCTTCGACCCCGACGCGCCCGCGGACGCCGACGCCGACGCCGACGCCCTGCTCGGGCCCGCCCTCGCCGCCTGGAACACCGGCAGCGCCGCGGACGGCAGCAGCTTCGCAGTGTATGGCGGCCCCGGCGACACCACCTTCCGCGTCGGCGCCAGCGGCGGATCGACGCGCGACACCTTCCTGCAGACCACCGGCTACGCCGCCGCGACCACCACCTTCGACCACCCCCTCACCTTCACGGCGGACGAACGGGTGGCCTCCGCCGTGGCCGGCAGCGGCACCGCGATCGCCTTCAACGCCTTCACCGTGTTCTTCAACGCGTCCGGAAACCCGTCCTACGACCCGTCCCTGCCCTCCACCGAGATCTTCCTGCAGGTCCCGCTGGTGGATTTTCGCGGCGAGCCCGGCGCCTACCAGACGATCGCGGCCGGCGACACCGATCAGCAGGTGTACAACCTGTCCTCCCAGTACGTGACCGGCTCCGGCACGGTGGCGAGCAACGCGTCGGTCAACTACCTTCCCTTCAGCACCGACACCGGCGGCCTGCACGGCGTGCAGATCGACCTGAACCAGGCGCTGCTCCGCCTGGTGGACGCTCTGGCAGGGCAGGACCCGGCCATGGCGTCGGCCTACCTGGACATGTCCCGCTGGTCGCTCGGCAGCTACTATGGCGGCGTCGAGACCGATGCCGGCGGCGGAGGCGGCGGCGAACCTGAGTCGCTGGCGCTCGACATCGCGCATCCGACCGTCGTCGAGGATGACTCCGCCGCGGTCTCCTCGGCCATCCCGCCCTCCACCGTGCAGTCGATCGACAACGGCGTTTATCCCGACCTCGAGACGGGCGACATCGTCACCACGCTTCCCGGCACCATCAACACCATCGTCCTTGGCCCCGGCGACGGGACCGCGAAGACGGTGACCAGCGACGGCACCGACACGGTGTCGGTGGGCGCGAACGAGACGGTGGCGCTGCACGCGCTCGGCACCCGGCTGACGGTGATCGGCGCCACCAGTGCCGACGTCGCGATCGACGGCAGCGCGCCGGTCGCCACCTCCGGGACGTTCGATACGCTGGCGCTGCACAGCGACGTCGACGGCGACCTGATCGACGGCTCGACGGCCGACGCCAGCCTGTCCCTCGGCGGCAGCGCGGATCAGGTCGAGCTGGACGGCCCGGCGGATGCGGCCCTGTCCGGACAGGATGACAGCCTCGCCGCCGGCGGCGGCACCGTGTCGCTGTTCAACGACGACGACACGGTCGACATGAACGGCCCGGGCAGCCAGACCGTGTTCCTCAACGGCCACGACGCCACCGTCGGCGAGACCGGCACCGGATCGCAGACCGTGGTTGGCATCGCCTCGCAGACCGGCCTGCTCCAACTGCAGGGCGGTCACGGCGCGCAGACGCTGTGGACCGGCGGCACCAGTTCCGCCGTCACCGCATCCGATGACGACAGCTCCCGGGCCTCGCTGACGGTCCGGGCCCAGCCCGGCTCGACCACGACCGTGCAGCTCGCCAGCGAGTCCACGCTGGTCGACTCCGAGGGCGGCACGGTCATTGTCAACGGCGGCGCAGACGCCGCCGCGACCGATACCGTGTTCGACAACGCCGGTGCGGTGACGATCTGGGGCGGGGCGGAACACCTGGTCGCCAGCGTCGGCAACGGCACCCTCGAGGTGCAGGCCGGCAGCGGCAGCCAGACGGTGTTCGGCGGCGCCGGCAGCCTGGAGGTGCTGGGCAGCCACGCCACCTCCGGCCAGCAGACGATCGTGAACGGGTCCGGACCGGACGAGGCCACCACGGTGTTCGGCGGCCGCACCGCGCAGACGATCTGGACCGGAAAGGCGAACGACACCATCGTGTCATCGACGCTGGCGGGCGACGCGTCCGGCTCCATCGCCGCCTTCATCCAGGGCGGCGCCTCGTCCTACTGGGGCGGCACCGAGGTGGCCGCACTCGACAACCAGGGCGGGATGCTGGACGCGTTCCTGAACGGCGACGGCCGGGTCAGCATCCTGGCCGCGATGACCGGCAGCACCGCCACCACGCTGCACGGCTTCAGCAGCCCGCTCGACACGCTCGTGCTGGGCGGCGCCACGGTGCCGCAGCTCCACCTGACGAGTTCGGGCGGCAGCACCGTGCTGACGCTGGACGGCAGCGTGACGACCCTGATCGGGGTGTCGCATGTCGATCTTTCGGCGGTCGCGGGCGGCGTACTGGTGACCGGGTAGAACATCGCCGGTCAGGGTGGTCACCTGATCGGCAAGGATGCCCATCAAGCCAGGGAACCAGGCCGCGGCCGGCGGGTGAACGTGAACCGGCTGCGGTCCGGAACAGACGCCGATCGGGTGGATCACCTGCCCGAGGAGAGATGCCCGGGGCCGGATCCTAGCGCCGGCCGAACATCCGCTCGATCTCGGCCCGGCTCAGCTTGAGAAAGGTCGGCCGGCCGTGGCTGCACGTGGCGGCGCGCGGTGTCGCCTCCATCTGCCGGAGCAGCCGGTCCATCTCCTCCGGCCCGAGGCGGCGGCCGGCGCGTATGCTGCCGTGGCAGGCCATTCGCGCGATCACCGCGTCGAGCCGGCCCGTCAGGGTGCCGGCCTGCTCCGGCGTCAGGAGATCGTCCGCGCCCAGCTCCTCCGCCAGGTCGCGCAGCAGTGCCGCCGGATCGGGGTTGCCGAGCAGGGCCGGCAGGGCGCGCAGCAGCACGGACCGGCCGCCGAACGGCTCGATCTCGATCCCGAACGCGGCGAGCGAGCCGGCATGCTCCAGCAGCCGGGCGCCGTCGCGAGGCGGCAGGTCGACCACCTCCGGCAGCAGCAGGCGCTGCGACCGGATCGTGCCGTCGAGATACTGCTGCCGCAGGGCCTCGTGCGTCAGCCGCTCATGCGCCGCGTGCTGGTCCACCAGCACCAGGCTGCCATCGGCCGCCACGGCGATGACATAGGTATCGAGCACCTGCGCCACCGGCGCCCCGAGCGGATGGGCGTCCGCCGCCACCACCGGTGCCGCCGGCAGCAGCCGCGCTGCCGGTCCGGTTCCGAACGCCAGCCGCGCCTCGGCGAATCCGCCCGGCATCGGTGCAGGTGCTGCGGCGGCCCGCTCCGGCGGATACCAGATCGCAGCGCCCGGCCGACGCGGCGTCGGCAGTCCGGCCCCCACCCCGGCGAGGCCGGCCCCGCCGGCCAGGGCCCGTCCGAGGCTGCCGATCACCAGCGCGCGCACCGCGGCGGCATCGGCGAAGCGCAGCTCGGTCTTGGCCGGATGCACGTTGACGTCGAGCCGGTCCGGCGGGATCTCGAGGAACAGGGCCACCACCGCGTGCCGCCCCTGCTCCATCACCGCGCGATAGGCGACCCGCACCGCGGCGCGCAGCACCGGATCGGCCACCGGGCGGTCGTTCACCACCAGGAACTGGCCGTTGACGGTGGCGCGATGCACCGCGGGTCCGCAGGCATGGCCGGACAGGCGCATGCCCTCGCGCTCGCCTTCCACCGCGAGCAGGCCCTGCGGCACGCTGTCGCCGCCCTCGTCGGACAGCAGCGCCAGCACGCGCGCCGCGCGCTCCTGCCCCGGCAGGTCGAGCAGCACCCGGCCCTCGTTCTCCAGCCGGAACGCCACCCCGGGTGCCGCCAGCGCCAGGCGGCGCACCGCGATCTCGGCGTGGGCGGCCTCGACGCGCGGGCTCTTGAGGAACTTGCGTCGCGCCGGGGTGGCGAAGAACAGGTCCTCGACCAGCACCTGGGTGCCGGGCGGACCGGCGCACGGCTCGGCCGGATGCAGCCGGCCACCCTCGACGCGCAGGCGCCACGCCTCGCCGGAGGCGAGGCCGTTCGGCCGCGAGGTCAGGCACAACCTGGCGGCGGCGCCGATGCTGGGCAGCGCCTCGCCGCGGAAGCCGAGCGTGTCCACCCGCACCAGGGTCTCGTCGAGCAGCTTGGAGGTGCAGTGCCGCTCCACCGCCAGCAGGAGGGCATCCGGCGTCATGCCGATGCCGTCGTCGACCACCTCGATCCGGGTGATGCCGCCGCCCCACAGCGACACCGCGATCCGGCGCGCGCCGGCGTCGATGGCGTTCTCGACCAGCTCCTTGACCGCCGCCGCCGGGCGCTCGATCACCTCGCCGGCGGCGATGCGGTTGATCACCCGCTCGGACAGCCGGCGAATGGGCGGCCCAGGCTGGCCCGGCAGGCTGGACAGGGACGCGACCGGCATGAATGCCTCCGCTCGGAGGCGGACCGGGTTCAGCCGGTCCGGGAAGGGATCAGAACAGCGACTCGAAGAAGCCCGGCTTGCTCACCTTGATGGTGGGCGTGGCGCCGACGGTCGGACTGCGGCCCAGGGCCGCATTCTCCTGCAGGCGCTTGCGCTCGGCCCCGGCGTCGACCACCGCGCCGGCCTTGCCGCCCTGCCAGAACATCAGCTCGTTGACGAAGCCCTGGCTCGGATGATCGAGCGCGCCACCGGTCGGCGCCTGCGCCGCCGCCTGGCCGGCAACGGCGACCAGCGCCTGCTGCCCGGCGCTGGTGCTGCCGCCGGCGCCCTGGAGGGCCACGTTCGGCGCCAGCGTTTCCAGCGCCTGCATCTGCGTGCTCTGCTCCTGCGGCCGGTCGGCGCCCGGCGTCGGCGTGGCCAGGCTGGTGACGTCGGGCGGCATGGACAGCGGCGCTCGGGTGGTCACGGTGAACTCGTCCGGCGCGGTGCGGGTCAGGCCGAAATCACGCTCGATCTGCTCGCCGCTGCAGGCGGACAGCAGGAACCCTGCCAACAGGGCGGCCGGAAGCACGGGGCGGAGGGCGGACATGAACCGCCTCATAAGCCCGAACCCGGTTTGCGGCAAGCATCCCGGCCGAACCGGAACGAACCGGCTCAGAACCGCTCCGGATCCGGCCCGATCCGCGTCCCGGTGTCGAGCGTCCGCATACGCGCCATGTCCCCGTCGTCGAGCGCGAAGTCGAACACGGCGATGTTCTCCGCGATCCGCGACGGCGTCACCGATTTCGGGATCGCCACGATGCCGCGCTGCATGTGCCAGCGCAGCACCACCTGCGCCGCCGTGCGATCGTGCTTCTCCGCCAGCGCCTTGATCACCGGCGCCTTGAGGTCGCCTTGCGCCAGCGGGCTCCAGGCTTCGGTGACGATGCCATGCGCCTGGTGGAACGCGTGCAGCTCGTCCTGCGGCAAGGCGGGATGCAGCTCGATCTGGTTGACCGCCGGCACGATCCCGGTCTCGTCCAGCAGCCGCTGGAGGTGCGCGACCGTGAAGTTCGACACCCCGACCGCCTTGGCACGGCCTTCCTGCTGCAGCTTCTCGAGCGCCCGCCAGCTGTCGACGTACTTGTCCTGCGACGGCTTCGGCCAGTGGATCAGGTAGAGGTCGACGGTGTCGAGCCCGAGCCGCGCCAGGCTCGCGTCGAATGCCCGCAGCGCCTCGTCATAGCCCTGGTCGTCGTTCCACAGCTTGGTGGTGACGAACAAGGAGTCGCGGTCCAGCTCGGCACGGGCGATGGCGGCTCCCACCCCTTCCTCGTTCTTGTAGATCCGCGCGGTGTCGATCGAGCGGTAGCCGGCCTCGATCGCCAGCCCGACGGCGCGCTCGGCTTCCGCTGGGTCGACCTTGAACACGCCGTAGCCGATCTGCGGGATCGCGCCGCCCTGGTTCAGGCTCAGGGTGGGGACATGGGCCATGAAACGCTCCTGCGACTGGAACTGGTTCAACCGTGGAAGGCCGCCGCCGTTCGACCGGACCGCGAAACTGTTTGCCAGGGGACCGGACAATCAGGCGTCGAGCGAGCGGGCGAACGACCTCAGGTCCTGGGCATAGGCCTCGGGTGCCTCCCAGGCCGGGAAGTGGCCGCCCTGCGCCTGGATGGTGTACTGCCGGACGTCGTACAGCCGTTCCGCCCATTCCCGGGGCGGGGCCGCCAGATCCTTCGGCCACAGGCACAACGCGGTCGGGACCGCGACCCGGTCGTCCGGACCGAGCTTCGGCCGGAAGCGGCTGTGCTCATGGTAGCTGCGCATCGACGAGCCGATGGTCCCGGTCGCCCAGTAGACCATCAGCGTGTCGAGCAGCATGTCGGCCGGGAACACCCGCAGCAGGTCGTTCCCGTGATCGCTCCAGCCATGGAACTTCTCCACGATCCAGCTCGCGAGCCCGACCGGTGAATCGGCGAGCGCGAAAGCCAGGGTCTGCGGCCTGGTGTAGTGCAGGTGCTCGTAGGCCCCCTCCTCCGCCTCCCACTGCGCCGCGCGTGTCTTGAAGGCGATCTCGGCCGGGCTCATGGGCGGCGAGGCGGGGGTCGGCACCGGATCGGCCACCGCCGAGATGTGGATGCCGCGCACCGAATCGGGGTGCTTCAGCGCCAGGCGCGTCGCCACCCCCGCGCCGATGTCGGTGCCGGACGCCAGGTAGCGCCCGTGGCCGAGGTGTCCGGTCATCAGCCGGTGGAACACGTCCTCGGCCCACACCTGCGCCGGCCGCGTCGGACGGTCGGAGTAACCGAACCCGGGCAGGGCCGGCATCACCACCTCGAACGCGTCGTCGGCCGAGCCGCCGAAGGCAGCCGGATCGGCCAGCATCGGCGCCAGCCGGCGATACTCGACGAAGCTGGACGGCCAGCCGTTCATCAGCAGAAGCGGCCTCGGGTTCGGACCGACCCCTCGCAGCCGGAGGTAGTGGATCCCGAAGCCGTCGACGGTGGCGCGGAACTGCGGCAGCGCGTTCATCCGCCGCTCCGCCTCGTCGAGATCGTACCCCGCCACCCAGCGGCGCGTCAGCTCCTGGAGGAAACCCTTCTCGGTGCCGTAGCTCCAGTCCGCGGCGACGGCATCGTTCCAACGTATGGCGCCCAGACGGCGATGCAAGTCGCTGCGCAGCGCAGGGTCGAAGGCGATGGAGAACGGGACGTCGGGCATCGACAGGCTCCTCCAGGCGGTGGCGGCCTGCACACCGGCGAGAAGCGTCGGCAGCCCGATCATGACGGCTCTGCGACGGTTCCCGGCGGCATGACGTTGCCTCCGATGCTGTTACCTTGTAAATCGTTTTACAGGTAACAAGGGATCAGGCAAAGGGCGATCATGCCGGAACATGGCGAAGCGACACCGGAACGGTGGCGGCTGCTGGAGTCGTTCCTGTGGCACGACCTCGACACGCCGGAGGACTGGATCCGGTGGGCCACCCGCACGGTGCCGGATCGTGCCGCGGAGGCCGGTTATCCCGACGCGAAGCGGCTGCACGCGGCGCTGCGTTCGCTCCAGGCCGGGAACAGCGGGATCGCCGCCGGCATGGAGGAACCACGGACGACGCTGAACCGGCTGGTGGTCGGGCACGACATCCGGCCGTGCCTGGACGGGCACGGCACCCTCCGGCTGGTCCCCCACGACCCTGCCGATCCGGTGGCGGCACTCCTGATCCTGGCGTTGCAGGCGATGCAGGCCGATGCCTGGCGGCGATTCAAGCTCTGTCGGGAGCCGACCTGCAGCACCTCGTTCTTCGACAGCTCGAAGGCGACGGCCAGGATCTGGTGCGCGATGCAGACCTGCGGCAGCCGCAACAAGATGCGCCGCTACCGCACCGATGCCTGATCAGGCGCGCGAAGCGCTCCGGCGGTCCAGCAGGCTGTCCCCCAGCAGCACGATCACCCCGCACACGATCGCGCTGTCGCCGACGTTGAAGATGTAGTCCCACGACAGTTGCCCGAGATGGGCATGGATGAAGTCGACCACCGCGCCGTACCGCAGCCGGTCGATCACGTTGCCGATCGCACCTCCGGCGATGGCGCCGAGCGCCGCCGCCACCCACGGCTTCACGGTGCGGCGCATCCATCCCAGAAGCAGCGCCACCACCACGATCGCCACCGCGCTGAACACGAACCGGCCGGCGCCGCCGACCCCGCCCAGCAGCCCGAACGTGACCGCGTGGTTCCACACCATCTCGAAGTCGAGCACCGGCAGCACGGTCACGAAGCGCCGCTCCGGCAGGTCGAGCCGCCGGAGGATCCACCACTTGCTCCCCTGGTCGGCCGCCAGCACCAGCAGCGCCAGCGTGAGCCCGAGCGGCAGGAACCGGCCCGGCCGGACGCGCGCGCCCCGGAGCGACGAGCCGTCACCGCTCACGCGTCCGCCCGCCCGACCACGTCGGCGCAGCGCAGGCACAGGGCCGGATGCGCGTGCACCTGCCCGACCTCCTCCAGCACGCGCCAGCAGCGCAGGCACTTCCGGCCGGGTGCCGCCGTCACCGCGGGTGTGCCGGGAACGGCCGCGTCGGTGCCTTCCGTGAACAATGTTCGCGAACCGGGATCGACCGCCACCGCCCGCGACACGATCGCCAGTTCCTCCCAGTCGACGGCGGCGAACTCCTCCGCCTCGGCCGCCGACAGCGGCAGCGATACCGCAGCCTGCAGCGACGAGCCGACCACCCCGTCGCGCCGCGCCGCCTCGATCGCGGTCGTCACCAGACGGCGCACCGCGCGCAGGCGAACCCAGCGCTCGCCGAGCGCCGGATCGTGCCAGTCCGGCGGCACCGTCGGGAACGCTTCGAGGTGAACGCTTCCCGCCTCGCCGAACCGCGCGGTCCAGGCCTCCTCGGCGGTGAACGCCAGCACCGGCGCCAGCCAGGTGGCGAGGCAGCGGTGCAGGTGGTCCAGCACGGTGCGCGACGCACGCCGGCGCAGGCTGTCGGGCGCGTCGCAGTACAGCGCGTCCTTGCGCACGTCGAAATAGAACGCGGACAGGTCGGCGGCGCAGAACCCGTGCAGCGCCGGATACAGCCCGACCCACTGGTGCGTCTCGACCGCCCGGCCGATCGCGGTGCCGAACTCGGACAACCGGTGCAGCACCCAGCGCTCCAGCTCCGGCATCTCCGCGTATGGCACCCGCTCGGCCTCGGTGAAGCCGTCCAGCGCGCCCAGCAGCCAGCGCAGGGTGTTGCGCAGGCGCCGGTACAGCTCGCCCTGCTGCTTCAGGATCTCCGGCCCGATGCGCAGGTCGTCGTCGGTGTCGGAGTTCATCACCCACAACCGCAGGATGTCGGCGCCCAGCGTGTCGCTGACCGCCTTGGGCGCCACGACGTTGCCGAGCGACTTGCTCATCTTGCGGCCTTGCTCGTCGAGCACGAAGCCGTTGGTGACCAGGGCCCGGAACGGCGCAGTGCCGCGCGTGCCCACGGACTCCAGCAGGCTCGACTGGAACCAGCCGCGATGCTGGTCGGAGCCTTCCAGGTACAGGTCGGCCGGGAACGGCACCCCCTCGCGGTCCAGCACGAAGGCATGGGTGGAACCGCTCTCGAACCACACGTCGACGATGTCGAACACCTGCTCGTAGGCGTCCGGATCCCGGTTCTCGCCCAGGAACCGCGACGGCGGCGAGGCGTACCAGGCGTCGGCGCCCTCGGCACGGAACGCTTCCACCACGCGCGCCGTCACCGCCGGGTCGCGCAGCACCTCGCCGGTCTGTCGCTCGACGAACACCGCGATCGGCACGCCCCAGGCGCGCTGGCGGCTGATGCACC